>JBGPCQ010000176.1:0-6213 GCA_041481895.1 Geobacteraceae bacterium
ATCGACGAAGAGATTGCAGCGCAGGCTCGCCCACGACCAGGCGGCATTGTCGGCGAACTTCCCGAAGCCGATGACGCTCCTGTTGCTGTTTGTGCGGCAACAGGAGCCGACATCAAAGCCACCCCGCTGGTGCGGCGGCTGGCCCGTGAGAGGGACATCGACCTGCAGACGATCCGCGGCAGCGGACCCCACGGCAGCATTACCCCGGAAGACCTGGATCGGGGCGCTTCCCCGGCTCCGTCGGCCGACGAACTCTTCGGCCCGGTCGAGCGCGTGCCGCTCCGGGGCGTCCGGCGCACGGCGGCCCGCAACGTTCTGGCCGCCCAGCAGCGCACCGCTTTCGTCACGGTCATGGAGGAGGCCGACATCACCGACCTGGCGCTGCTGCGCGACCGCGAGCAGGCGGCAGCCGGAACCCACGGCTCCCATCTCACTTTTCTCCCCTTCTTCATCAAGACCGTGCAGCATGCATTGCGCGACTATCCGGCCTTCAACGCATCCATCGACGAGGCGGGAGAGACGATCATCCTGAAGAAGCATTATCACTTCGGCATCGCCGTCGAAACCCCCGACGGCCTGATGGTGCCTGTAATCCGCGACGTGGACCGCAAGAGCGTCCTCGACCTGGCGGCCGAGATCCGGGCGCTGGGGGAGAAGGCCCGCGACCGGACGATCACCCTTGAAGAGATGAAGGGAAGTAGCTTCACCATCACCAACTTCGGCGGCTTCGGCGGACTGTTCGCCACCCCGATCATCAACTGGCCCGACGTGGCGATCATCGGCTTCGGCCGCATCGCCGAGCGCCCCTGGGTGCATGACGACGCCATCGCCATCCGCACCATACTTCCTATCTCCCTGACCTTCGACCACAGGGTGACCGACGGCGTGACCGCCTCCCGCTTTCTGGCCCGGGTGGTCGGCTATCTGGAAGACCCGGCGCTGCTCTTCATCGAGAGCGTCTGATCGACCTGCACGAGTGACGCCGTTGCCCCGTATGGCAGATCAAAAACGTGCCGGAGCGGTACTATTTATTATCCTCAAACCGGTCGATGAAAACTTTCTTTTCCAACCGTTCAAGCCCCTTGGCAATTAAACGAAAGCCGAACATCATCAGGACGATCCCGAAAAATGCGAAAGGAACCGATTTATAGGCCAGGGAAGCGATGCCTGCCGACATGAAGACAATTCCCAGCTTTCGGCTCCGTTCCTGCAGCTTTCGCCCCTCGCTGTTTACTGAAAAGGTGTATAACTGATAGCACCCTATCAGCAGGGGAAGGATAACCATGATTTCAACATAACTGCGCATCATCACCTCTATAATTATTTATTTGATATATACTATTATCTATATACATCCATGCCGTTGCATTTACAACTCCTTTTTTGATGCTCATGCAAAATTGCGGCACCCGAAATGGGAAACGCCTCGCCTGCCGCTGCCCAAAAAAAAACGCCCCGCTCCTTTCGGAGCGGGGCGTCTGCGCTTATTGTGTGTCAAATGATCTTATTCCGTCACTACGATCACCAGATCTTCCTTCTCGACCTTATCCCCTTCTTTAAACTTCACGTCCGCCACCGCGCCATCGGCTTTGGCCTTGATATTGGTCTCCATCTTCATCGCCTCGGTGACCATCAATACGTCTCCGGTCTTGATCGCATCGCCGGCCTTGACATTCACCTTCAGCACCTTGCCCGGCATCGGCGCCGCGATGTGGCAGGGATTCCCCTTTTCAGCCTTCACCCGTACCGCCTCGTCACTCTGTACCGATTGGTCACGGATGACCACCGAGCGATTATTGCCGTTCAACTCGAAGTAAACGGCACGGGTACCGTCATTCTGCACTTTTCCGACCGCATTGAGCTTGATGATCAGGGTCTTACCAGGTTCGATATCCAGGGAGGTTTCCTGCCCCGGCTCAAGACCATAGAAAAAGATCGGCGTCGGGATAACCGAGGTGTCGGAGTACTCCTGACGATGGCGGTCGAATTCGGGAAAAACATTCGGGTAGAGGATATTGGAAACCAGCGCCCGGTCGTCGATGCGGTGACCCAGCTTTTCCTCAAGCTTGAGCTTCTCCTCCTCAAAATCGACCGGTTCCAGCAGTTCGCCGGGGCGGCAGGTGATCGGCTGTTCCCCTTTCAGGACAATTTTCTGCAGCTCGACAGGCCATCCCTGGTACGGCTGCCCGAGCATCCCCTTGAACATGCCGACAACCGATTCCGGAAAGGCCAGATCCTCCTTGGAAGTGAACACATCCTCCGGCTCCAGGTTGTTCTTGACCAGGAACATCGCCATGTCGCCGACAACCTTCGAAGACGGGGTGACCTTGACGATATCGCCGAACATCATGTTGACCTTGTGGTACATCTCCTTGCAGTCGTCCCAGCGCTCGATCAGCCCCAGACCCGCCACCTGCGGTTTGTAGTTCGAGTACTGCCCCCCCGGAATTTCGTGGTGATACACTTCGGCGGTGCCACTTTTGAGGCCGGACTCGAATGGAGAGTAGTAGTCGCGCACCGTCTCCCAGTAGTTGGCCAGCTTCTGCAGCCCCGGAGCGTTGACGAGCGGGTCGCGCTCGCTCCCTTCCAGGGTTGCAACCAGCGCGTTCAGATTGGGCTGGGCGGTCAGACCGGAGAGTGACGACAGCGCGGCATCGACGATGTCCACGCCGGCTTCGCTCGCCTTGAGCAGCATCGCGCTGCCGTTTGAGGAGGTGTCGTGGGTATGCAAATGGATCGGAATGCCGATATTTTCCTTGAGCGCCTTCACCAGTTTGTAGGCCGCCAGCGGTTTGAGCAGACCGGCCATATCCTTGATCGCCAGGACGTGGGCCCCCATCTTCTCCAGCTCCTTCGCCATGTTGACGTAGTACTCAAGCGGATACTTGTCCCGTTTCGGATCGGTGATGTCACCGGTGTAGCAGATGGCCGCTTCACAGATTTTCCCCGACCGGCGTACTGCATCCATCGCGACTTTCATGCCGGTGGTCCAGTTGAGCGAGTCGAAGATGCGGAAGATATCGACGCCGGAGTCGGCCGCCTCTTCAACGAACTTCTGTACCACGTTATCGGGATAATTGGTGTAGCCGACCGCGTTCGAACCGCGCAGCAGCATCTGGAACAGGATGTTGGGAATCAGCTCCGACAGCTTGTGAAGACGCTGCCAGGGATCTTCCTTCAAAAAGCGCATCGAGACGTCGAACGTCGCCCCACCCCAGCACTCCAGCGAAAAGAGGTCGGCGCCCAGATAGGAGGTCGGCTCGGCGATCTTGAGAAGGTCGTAGCTACGCACACGGGTTGCCAGGTTGGATTGGTGGGCGTCGCGCATGGTCGTGTCGGTGATCAGCAGCTTCTTCTGCTCCAGTATCCATTTCGAGAGCCCCTCGGCCCCGAGCTGCATGAACAGATCCTTGCTGCCGGCCGGGCGCGGCCTGTTTGCGTCGATATGCGGAACACGTGCTTCGATCAGCTCCGCCGACTTGAGCGGTTTCACCACCCCGGGCGAACCGTTGACGATCACCTCACCCAGGAAGTTGAGAACCTTGCTGGCGCGATCCTGCTTTTCCCGGAAGCGGAGCAGTTCCGGATGCTTTTCGATAAAGGAGGTGTCGCACTGCCCGCGGAGGAAGACCGGATGGGTGACGACATTTTCGAGAAAGCCGATATTGGTCTTGACGCCACGCACGCGGAACTCCTGCAGGGCACGATTCATGATATTTGATGCGTCGGCAAAGGAGAGCCCCCAGGAGCTGACCTTGACCAGCAGCGAATCGTAATGGGGTGTTATCTTGGCGCCGGTAAAGGCATTGCCGGCGTCGAGACGGATACCGCAACCGGCGGCGGAACGGTAGGTGGTCAGGGTTCCGAAATCCGGGGCAAAATTGTTGGCCGGGTCTTCGGTGGTAATGCGGCACTGAATGGCGTAGCCACGCATGTCGATGGCGCTCTGCGACGGGATGTTGATCTCCGGATCGGAGAGTTTGTGGCCGCAGGCGACCAGGATCTGGTTCTGCACCAGGTTGCGGCCGGTGATCATTTCGGTCACGGTATGCTCCACCTGGATACGAGGATTCATCTCGATGAAGTAATGTTTACCTTCCTGATCAACCAGGAACTCAATGGTCCCGGCATTGCGGTATTTGACGTGTCCGGCAATTTTGAGCGCCGCCGTGCAGAGCTCCGCGCGCTGGGTCTGGGTCAGTGACAGTGACGGCGCAAATTCGACCACTTTCTGATGACGCCTCTGGACCGAGCAGTCACGGTCGAAAAAGTGCACCAGATTGCCGTAATTGTCTCCCAGCACCTGAACTTCTATATGTTTCGGGTGTGCCAGGTAGCGCTCCAGAAAAACTTCGGCGTTGCCGAAAGAAGCCTTGGCCTCACTGCTTGCCGCAACGAGTCCCTCAAGGAGCTCTTTTTTATTGTTGGCCACGCGCATGCCGCGACCGCCGCCGCCCGCCGACGCCTTGATGATGATCGGATAACCATGCTCCTTGGCAAAAATCAGCGCGTCTTCTTCCTTCTCGATCGGATTTTCCGTTCCCGGCACCACATTGACGCCGGCGGCTATCGCGGCCCTCCTCCCGGAGACCTTGTCGCCCAATGAGCGCATCATCTCAGCGGTAGGGCCAATAAAGGTGATGCCGTTGACCCGGCACTCTTCGGCAAACTCGGCATTCTCGGCCAGGAACCCGTACCCGGGGTGGATCGCATCAACATCTGCCTTGAGCGCCAGAGCGATGATCTCGTCGATCCCGAGGTAGGCGTCGATCGGCGACTTCCCCTTGCCTATCAGATAAGCTTCGTCAGCCTTGTAGCGATGCAGGGAAAGCTTATCCTCTTCGGAATAGAGTGCCACCGTACCGATGCCCAGCTCCGTGCAGGCACGAAAGATACGGATGGCAATTTCACCCCTGTTGGCGGCCATGACTTTACGAAAGCGATATTTTTCCATGTAGAAATTCTCCTCGATAAATTTATTTAGCAAAACTAAATTAATTCAGTTATTTTAAATAGTTACGCACGTTGGAGTCCGCAATAAAACAGATTGGCGGGACTTTGTCAATTAGTAAGTTGGAAATTCATATTTATGCAATTGCCTGCCGTCTTACTACGGCATTTACAGACGAGAAGGCAGCATAAATCGGACTACAAATTTGTAATTCGATAACTTTAATTGTTTACAGCAAAAAGTAAATGATATAGTGCCGCGGCACTAAAAAGCCCAGTTTTTCGGAGTGAGTAGCGATTGTGCGATGGAATTGAAACCTGGCCTGTTTTAGCTATGACGCGGAATCAGATCAAATGGATAAAATCAGTTGAATTGATTGTGGAACGGAGTGACTGGACGCCGCCATCCCCGCAATTCACTGCCGCAAGCATGGCATCAGCGATGCTAACTACAACAAGTGAAAAAGTATGCGGCATGGCAGATTCCGATCTCAAGCGGATGAAGGAAATGGAAGCTGAGTTGAGTCATCTCAAACGCATGTACGCTGACATTGCCCTTGAGAATTATGCTTTGAGAGATCTGATCTAAAAAAAGTTCTAAGGCCGCCCGAGAAGAGAAGCGCTGTAGTCTATCTCATTGCTAAACACAGGCTGTAAATACAGCGGAGTTGTTGCTGTATTGGGCTTTCCCGTGCGGCCTGAACTCATAAGATTACTTTAAACATAAAAGCCCCGCCTCCATTTCTGGAAGCGGGGCTTTTGATTTTATTCCCGGCGGCGACCTACTTTCCCACACAGCTACCCGTGCAGTATCATCGGCCCTGAGGGGCTTAACTTCCGTGTTCGGGATGGGAACGGGTGTGACCCCCTCGGCATAGCCACCGAGAAATCGTTCGGCTCTTATCCTTTCGGACTCGGCCTGATTATTTCCTGGCAATTGCGTTGGATGGATAGTTTATTGGTGTTGTATGATTTGTTGATTTATATCGACCTGGGGAGGGTTGCCCCTCCCCGGGCCGTATTTCATTTTTATGGTCAAGCCTCACGGCCGATTAGTACCGGTCAGCTAAATGCATTACTGCACTTACACACCCGGCCTATCAACGTTGTGGTCTACAACGGGCCTTCAGGGGTTGTTACACCCAGGGATACCTAATCTTGAAGGAGGCTTCCCGCTTAGATGCTTTCAGCGGTTATCCTTTCCGTACGTGGCTACCCAGCGACTGCGCCTGGCGGCACAACTGGAACACTAGCGGTACGTCC
>JBGPCQ010000177.1:0-6176 GCA_041481895.1 Geobacteraceae bacterium
ACAGCAAGTCGCTGGCGTCCATCGGCGGCTTCGTCGCGGCGAGCGAAGAGGTGATCCACTATATGAAGCACACGTCGCGACCACTCATTTTCTCCGCAAGCCCACCGCCGGCATCGGTGGCGGCGGTCATCGCAGCGCTTGAAATCATCGACCGGGAACCGGAACGGAGGGAGCGGCTCTGGCACAATACGAACAAGATGATGAAGGCCTTAAAACAGATGGGCTACGACACGGGGGTTGCCGAGACACCGATCATCCCGCTCGTCATCGGTGAGATGGAGCGGACCTTCCTGATGTGGAAGACCTTGTACGATGACGGGGTGTTCGTGAATCCCGTGGTCCCGCCGGCTACGACGCCCGGCAGATGCCTCATTCGCACGAGCTACATGGCAACCCATACCGACGAAATGCTCGACCGGGCGCTCGGCGTGATCGAGAAAGCGGGAAGAAAGCTCGGTGTGATCTCATAGTGGCTCATGGGGAGTTCGTAAACATCGAAGAGGTCAAGAGTGCGGGCAACAAAAACGAATTCATCCGATTCCCGTGGAAAGTGTACCAGGGAAACCCCCACTGGGTACCACCGCTCAAGAGCGACGTAAAATTCCGCCTGAGTGAAAAGAAGAACCCCTTTTTTCAACACGCCGAAGCTGCCTGTTTCCTTGCGCGCAAGAACGGAGAAACGGTCGGCAGGATCGCAGCGATCATCGACCGCAACCACATCGCTATCCATAATGAACAGGCCGGTTTTTTCGGCTACTTCGAATGCCTTCCCGATTGTACAGTCGCCCGGGAGCTTCTGGACACAGCAGCGAGATGGCTCAAAGAGCGCGACATCGAGATCATGCGGGGCCCTATGAACCCGTCGACAAACGACGAGTGCGGTTTTCTTCTCGAAGGCTTCGATTCCCCGCCCATGATCATGATGACCTACACGCCGGCATACTACCTCGACTACATGGAGCGCTGCGGCCTGACCAAGGCCAGGGACCTCTATGCCTACGTATGCGTCATCAGGGACGTAGCGGCAGGTGGTAGGCTCGAGAAGCTCGCGTCAGCCGTAAAGACGCGTGTCCCGGGGCTCACCGTGCGGCCGGCGAACATGAAGCAGTTCCAGCGAGAGGTGGAAGCGGTAAAGGTCATTTACAACTCCGCCTGGAGCCACAACTGGGGCTTTGTGCCCATGACCGACGCGGAGACCGGGGCCATGGCGAAAAGGCTCAAGCCTCTCATCGTGCCGGAGTTGATGATCATGGCCGAGGTCAACGGGAAGCCCGCAGCGTTCTTCGTTGCTGTTCCTGATTACAACCAGGTCCTGGGAAAGATCAACGGCAGCCTCGGACCCGTGGGACTCGCAAAATTCCTGTGGTATTCACGGAAGATCAGCGACATCCGCATCATGACCATGGGGGTGAAAAAGGAGTACCGGAAAAAAGGCATTGAGGGCCTGCTCTATCTCGAAGCCTTCAAGGCTGCCATGAAGAAGGGCTACGAGCGGGCGGAAATGTCGTGGATCCTCGAGGACAACGTCCTGATGCAGCGCGGCTGTGAACTCATGGGCGGCAAGCTCTACAAAAAATACCGTATCTACGAAAAGAAAATTTCATGAATCATCCCGGCAGGAAATTCTATCATCGTGCGGGCGGACCGGGGCTGCTCTCTCCATCGCCCGGATGCCCGGATACTGCCGAGAGCAGACGCCGCAGTCCCGGCGCCAGCGCTATCGTCAAGCCCGTCAGCGCTATCCCCGCGATCACGTCGATGCCGTAGTGATACCTGAGATAGACCGTCGAGATGATCAGTCCCGTTACCACCGGAATCAATCCCGCAAAAAGTATTTTCTCCCGTTCTTTCCATGCGTAATAGAGGCTCATGAGCGAAACGGCTGTATGGCCGCTCGGGAAGGCATCGGTCTTGTTTTTTTCGAGAGCGTTCAGCGTATCCTGAATCGTTTCGATGAATGGGGAAACCTGCAGATCAGCGGTCTGGAGATGGCTGAGTGTAAAGCGGGGCCCGATTGCCGGGACAAGCAGGTAGCCGACGTAGGAGAGATAGAAGCAGAGCAGGATGCCGAACAGGGCTTCTTCGAATTCCCCGAACCTGCCTCTCGCAATGAGAACAACGCCGAGCGAGACGGGGATGGAATAATAACTGATGTAGGCGAACTGGAGCAGGCCTGTGAGCAGAGGGTTGATCAACCGCTCCATCCAGACCGTGGGGTGAACACCGAAGATCGCATGATCGACGGCGATGAGGTGAGCGTCGAATGTCGTCGTATGAATGCTGGCGATGAGCACCCCCAGACTGTTAAAAATATAAAGAACCGTAATCACCGTGGCGACAACCGAAATGTAGAACCCCTTCTTTGCCGAGCCCACCCTCGTGCGATACACGGCAGCTGCCAGCATCGCAAACGCCAGCACCGCGTAGGTAGCAAGAAGTCCGGCCCACGACGGATTCACAGGTGCGGATAAAACCGCAAGGCAGGAGAGCAGGACAAGAAAGGAAAGCGTCAGCAGATCGGAAGGTCTCAAGACGGGGCGCATAGCAAGTATATACACTCCCTTCGGCGAAATTGCAACCACACGAAAAATCGCATAACTGCCTGAGAAAATTGCCTCAAGATTGTGTGTGTGCTAAAATTTAATTAGTAATTTTTCGATGATAACCTCTCGAGGGGAACAACTATGGCCGGCATAGAGATTATTGTTGTGGAAGGGGGATCGGATTTAAAGGACTTCATTGACCTGCCGTGGAGGCTCTATGCTGCATACCCCAACTGGGTTCCCCCCCTTAAGAAAGAGGTTCGCCGGATGCTGGACCCGCACAAGCACCCTTTCTGGGAGTTTTCCGAACGTATCCTCTTCCTGGCCCGGCGTGGTTCGGAGACGGTAGGAAGGATCGCGGGCATAATAGATCGCCATTATAACGAGTTCCACAACGAAAAGATGGGCATTTGGGGATTCTTCGAATGTGCTGACGATCCGGAGGCTGCTGCGGCCCTCTTCTCTTCCGTGGAGAAGTGGGTCCTTCAGAAAGGGATGACATTCATGAGAGGCCCGCTCAGTCCGTCCACCAATTACGAGACAGGGTTGCTCATTGAGGGATTCAATTATCCTCCTGCCTTGATGATGTCATACACCCCGCCGTACTACCCAGGGCTGGTCGAATCGTGCGGTTTCAGCAAAGAAAAGGACCTGCTTGCTTTCCTGATAGATGGCGATTACCGGCTTCCCGAGTGGATGGATCAGCTTGCCGGACGGATTGCCAAAAAAAAAGGGATCCGCATCAGGCGCTTTCGTCCAAAAGAAGAGGACGCCGAGTTTGCCCTGATCAGGGAAATATACAATGCTTCCTGGTCCGACAACTGGGGATTCGTCCCCCTGAGCGACAACGAGATGAAGGACATTCAAAAGAACGTCATGACATTCACGGATCCGGACCTGGCTTTTTTCATCTATTATGAGGATAAACCCGCAGCGGTCTGCGTGATCTTTCCCGACATTAACCCATTGCTCAAGCGTCTCAACGGGCGGATCGGTCTCCTCGGTTTGCTGAAGTACCTCATCTATCGGCGCGAGATCAGGGGACTGAGGTGTTTGATGTTCGGGGTCAAGGAGGAGTACCGGCAAATGGGAATCCCCATGCTTGCCTTTCACCACATCTATGAGATCGCGCGGAAACAGAAGAAATATCAGAATCTGGAGATGGGGTGGACCCTGGAGGAGAACGAGGCGATCAACTCTTTGGTAGAGGAAGCGGGCGCAAAAAGGTACAAGAAATATCGCATATTCAGAAAGTCCCTATGAAGAGCACAGCAACCGAACGAATAGAGCGAGCGCGTCTCAGCGTGGTGGAGCTATTACTGGCGGGGGTGGCGGCCGTATGCGTCCACCGAAAGCCCAGGCTCTCCTCCCGGACGCAACCCGATGGCTGGATTGCCCAGCCCATCGTGAACGCATGCCGTTTTGCCCCCGATGCCGACCTGGATCCCGCCACCGGAACGCCCGTAGGGGATGAGGGGTATAACCTCTATATCCTGAACGAATCCGCCAAATGGGACTTCAGCACTGCGGCTTCGCTTGTCTTCTCAATCTGGATGCGTCCGTGGGCGCATAGTTGGCTCATCCTGGAAAGTCCCCGTGATCGTCTGGAATTCGGCCACACCGGTGACTTAGGGCTAACGAGACTGCGTTACCATAAGGGCGTGTTTCAGAAAATTCGTGAGGGGGATCCCAATCCTATCGCTTACTTGTGGCAGACGATGTCCGATGGCCTATGCCAGATCGGAAAGCCGAATCGCCCTCCCACGTTCGTCTGGCGAATGCCGATTACACGGCGACGGTATCAATTGATCCATGAATACGTGATGCAGCGGAAGTACGATCAGTTCGGCGTAAGGAGCAACAACTGCACCGATATGGCGATAGAAACGGCGGCGCTGGCGGGCATCAACCTGATCCACCGCATTCGCCTCACCGCGCCGCCGGAAACGAAGTTTTGGGGTCGGACGGTGCGTGTCTGGACGGATCCCCAATACCGCGTACTGGAGTTCGGCACGCCTGAGGTTCTGGATGCGGATCTGCGCCAGCTTGCCCGGATGGGAATCGGGAGTGATGTCACGGAGTGGTACCTGACTTTGAAGCAGTGAAGATCGCACTGATACGTGGGCGTATCGGGTGGGATTGATCCAACTGGAGAATTCTCAATTAATAAGGTGAACGAATGGCTTTGAAGCTGAGATCTGACATAGTTGCTGAACATCAGGGTTCTATCATCGGTTTCGTCTGGCGGCCTGAGGAGATCACCCCATCGGTGATTCAAATGGCCCGGCGAACAGGGAGCAGGGCCGTCTTCGATCTTTCCATGATGGGGGTGGACGGATTACGTTCTTTCTTACAAAAGGCTGACCCTGCCGGCCTTGTCAGGGATATAAAGATTTCTGTTCCTACCCTCTGTGATCCATCTCTGGGACAGTTATTGAAGGAAACAGGGGTCCAGGACATCTGGGTAGAGTGGCACCCCCAGTTATTTCAAGGTGATCCTTCCATCTTTCTCCAGAGATTAAGGGAATTGTCGGAAAACCACCGTTGCTTTCCAATCACCGGTGACATGGATCTCCTGGCGGCAATTATCAAGGATAGCCCGAGCATCGGGCGCATCGTCCTGAAAGGATGCGAGGCCTCCGGATTCGTGAGCGGTGAGACGACCACGGCTCTCTTTTCGATGGTCAAGGAAATGCTGCGCACACCCTCAAAACCTCTCGATATCCTCATCTGGGGAGGTGTCTCCACCCCTGAGGCGGCAGCGGCATTCCTGTCGACCGGAGCAACCGGGATCGTTTTCGAGAGCGTCCATTGGCTGACAGATTTGGTTGCCATTGATGATGTTCAACGCCAGCGGCTCTCCAAGCTCCGCCTGGATTCTACCGATCTGGTCGGCCTGAACCTGCTGGTTCCCTGTCGCCTTTTCAACAAGGGAAACTCGCGTGCGTTCAAGGAGATCAAGACTTTCGAGGACTCGTTGTACGGAGCAAAGATCAAGGAGGAAAGCCGCCGCTCCTTCGTAAGCCGGGTGCATGCCAGGGCCCTCCACCCTCTGGAGAGCCATTTCGGTCAGGATGATGTCATTCCTCTGGGCGTGGAAGCTGCCTTTGCTGCGTCGTTCGTTGAGCGTTTCGGGGCCGGAACCGAGGAGGCCGTGAAAGCCTTCATGGACGCGATTCGTAACGTATGCTGCCGGGCTGAGGCAAAAAGGGATTGTTTTCTGGACAGCCCCGCAGCCAGAGAGATGGGAACACTCTACCCCTTTATCCAGGGCGCCATGTCCTGGATCACCGATGTCCCGGAGTTTGCCTCAAGAGTTGCCGATGCCGGTGGATTGCCCACCTTCGCCCTTGGCCTGATGGACACAGAGGCCCTTGACCGGAGGCTGGGACGCCTGCCGGAGATCATGGGGGGGCGCCCTTATGCAGTGAATTTCGTCTCTTTGGTAGAAAACCCTTACAGGGAGACGCATCTGGCCTGGATAAAGAAGCAGAGACCCCGTTTTGTCGTGATAGCAGGTGGCGATCTCTCCCACTTACGAGAATTGATAGAATGCGGCATAGGGGTCATGTATATCGCTCCTGATGAGGCGCTGTTGAGGCTCGCCCTTGAAGCGGGCGTCCGGTACGTGGT
>JBGPCQ010000178.1:0-6120 GCA_041481895.1 Geobacteraceae bacterium
AATTCCTCGTAGTACCCAGCGACTTCGTTGTCTTCGATATTTACTTTCATATGATCCTTTTTTGTTTCAAAAATAACCACTTATTGATGAGCTCCTGCTCAACTACCCATTGTTCACATATTTTTATGACTGACGTAACTAGCTGATGTATAAAGCTTATGCAATCGATAAAATGTGCCATTTTGGCAGTTGAGTGGTAACCGCTCAACATCCCATCAAACAAGCTGATTATAAATGGTTAATTACCCCCCTTCCGGGTCTCGTGTCAACGTTTTAAATCCGCCAATGGCAAGAGCGCTGTCCACAACGTTCAGACGTTCGAAGTGCCCCAGCCTTACCCCCGACTAAGAGCTTGTTCGTAAATAAGCATTCCAGGCTCGCATCCCGTCTTCACGCCGTCTTTGCCCGGCTCTCAATCGCAAAATCCTCGACGTAGCCATGCTATGCCTGCGGTTTTGCTCAATCGTCCCGGCCAAATCCGACATAAATCCGGGCGCGATCACTCGGAACGTTATTTACGAACAAGCTCTATATTTTCACGCAACTTTTTCGACCGAAAATAATCGTTGCATCTCAGCATGTTACGCCATGCGCGTGAGCGCTAACGCCGACCTTGGCCTCGGTTGACTTTCCGGAAATGTGCAGTATCAGTGTATCTTATCCCGCGCGCATAGAAAGGAACCCGTCATGCAAAAAATTACTCCATTTTTATGGTTCGATAACCAGGCCGAAGAGGCAGTGAATTTTTATATCTCTCTCTTCAAGAATTCAAAAATTGTGGGGTGACCCGTTATGGCGAAGCAGGGGCAGGGGCCTCCGGAAGACCACAGGGAACAGTAATGACGGTGGCCTTCGAGCTTGAGGGTCAGAAATTCGTGGCGTTGAACGGTGGCCCCGTGTTCACGTTCACCCCGGCCATATCGTTTGCCGTCAACTGCGAGACGCAGGAGGAACTGGACGAACTGTGGGAGAAGCTTTCCGAGGGGGGAGAAGAGGTTGAGTGTGGCTGGCTTGCAGACAAATACGGAATGTCGTGGCAGATCGTTCCGAGAATTTTGGAAGAGATGCTGCAAGACGGGGATGCAGCAAAATCGGAACGGGTCATGAGGGCGATGCTTCAAATGAAGAAGATCGACATCAATACTTTGAAGCAGGTGTATGAACAGCAGTAATAACCGAGAGACTAAAGAACATAACACCTCATTTTTGCAGCACAATCAAACGTGGAGGATAGATAAATGGTGATTGAATACGGTTATTGCTCGGGGTGTGGTTCCACAACTCAGGAAAAACAAAAGGAATGCGTATGGTGTGGTGCGAAAATGATCAGCGAATGCAGCAATTGTAAATCTGGTTTTTCATCACCAGACTTTATGCATTGCCCAGCTTGTGGCACAAAAATTGACGCGCCCGAAAAAGCTCCTCATGTTGATATTACACAAAAATAGTTCATACGATAGACGATAAATGCGAAATCCAAACCACACACAACCACTTCCGGAAATGTGCTGTATCAGATATCATATCCACAAGGAGGTGAGCTGTTATGAGCGATAAAAATTTTACAGTAAGCATTTTAGTAGACCAAAGCCCGGAAGAAGTCTTTGCTGCCGTCAATAACGTTCGCGGCTGGTGGTCGGAAGAGATTGAAGGCGACACCGACAAGCTCGGCGCTGAGTTTACGTTTCACTATCAGGAACTTCACCGAAGCACCCACAAGATCACCGAATTCGTGCCCGCCAAGAAGGTCGTGTGGCATACCACGGACAGCCACATGAACTTCGTTAAGGACAAAAACGAGTGGATGGATACGGATATTGTCTTTGAGATTACCAGGAAGGGCGATAAGACCGAACTCCGCTTCACGCACGTCGGTCTGGTTCCAACCATCCAATGCTACGGTGACTGTTCAGGGGCATGGGGCTATTATATCAACGAAAGTTTGCAGAATTTGATCAGCACCGGAAGAGGGCAGCCCGAACCGAAAGAATGAAGGAGAAACAGATGTTCACCCATTTCAGACGCATCTTCCTCGCCGGCCTGGCAATAGTCGGCGCCACACTGCTGCCGGCAATTTCCCCCGTTCCGGCGACGGCCGCCACAGTGCCAGCCGGCTTTGCCGAACGCTTCGCCGAAGTCAACGGGGTGCGGCTGCACTATCTCATCGGCGGCACGGGGAGCCCGGTGGTGCTGCTGCACGGCTATACCCAGACCGGCCACATGTGGCGTCCGCTCATGCAGCCTCTGGCAAAACGTCATACCGTCATCGTTCCCGATTTGCGCGGGGCCGGCGGGTCGAGCAGGCCGGAATCCGGCTATGACAAGAAGAACATGGCCGTGGATATCTTTGAGTTGACCAAGTCACTGGGATTCGACCGGGTGAGCATCGTCGGCCACGACATCGGCCTGATGGTGGCCTACGCCTATGCCGCCCAGTTCCCGCTGGCCACGGAGCGCGTGGTGCTGATGGATGCCTTCCTGCCCGGCATCGGCAACTGGAAGGACGTCTGGCTGATGCGCGACCTCTGGCACTTCCACTTCTACGGCAAAGTGCCGCTGGCGCTGGTCAAGGGTCGCGAACGCACCTACTTCGAGCACTTCTGGAACGACTTCGCCGCCGACCCGAAACATTCGGTGCCCGAGGCCGACCGCCGCATCTATGCAAAGGCATATGCACAGCCGGGGGGGATGCGTGCCGGCTTCGAGTACTTCCGCAACTTCGAGCTGGATGCGAAGGACTTCGCCCTGTTGGGTGCAAAGCCT
The DNA here is from genome assembly GCA_041481895.1 of Geobacteraceae bacterium. GTDB lineage: Bacteria > Desulfobacterota > Desulfuromonadia > Geobacterales > Geobacteraceae > JAMPXD01. Next base: position 2,764 of record JBGPCQ010000178.1, read on the forward strand.
CTCCCCATGCCGGTGCTGGTCCTGACCGGCGAGAAAGCCAGCGGCACCTTCCTCATCAAGCAGGCCAAACTGGTGGCGTCCGATGTCAAAGGGGTAGTTGTCCCGGGCTCGGGACATTGGCTGATGGAAGAAGCACCCAATGCGGTGATTCCAGCGATCATCGATTTCCTCAACTGAACTGACGACCAACTTAACCCTAAGAAAGGAGATACACATGAACTACACGGAACTGCTCAATCCCCAGAACTCGGCTGTTATCTTCATCGACTTCCAGCCGCAGATGACCTTCGGCGTCGCCAACATCGACCGGCAGACCCTTTTCAACAACGTCCTTCTCCTGGCCAAGGCGGCAAAAATCTTTAAGGTGCCGACTATCCTCACCACGGTGGAGTCGAAAAGCTTCTCCGGCAACATGTGGCCACAGCTGCTGGATATCTTTCCAAGCCAGGAGCCGATCGAGCGCAGCTCTATGAACTCCTGGGAAGATGCGAAATTTGTGGCAGCGGTGAAGGCGACCGGGAGGAAGAAGCTGATCATGGCCGCCCTCTGGACTGAGGTCTGCCTTGCTTTCCCGGCCTTGGAAGCGATCAAGGCAGGCTATGAAGTGTATGCCGTAGAAGATGCCTCGGGCGGGACCAGTGTGACTGCCCACAATGCTGCCATGCGCCGCGTCGAACAGGCGGGCGCGGTACCGATGACCTCCCTGCAGGTCCTCCTCGAGTATCAGCGCGACTGGGCACACAAGGAGACCTACAATGACGTCATGGCGGTAGTGAAGGAACATTGCGGTGCTTACGGCCAAGGGGTGGAATATGCCTACACCATGGTCCACGGTGCACCTCCCAGCAGGAGCGGTGCTGGACACTGACGCCATGGATGACGAAAAAAAGGAAACCGGTCCATTGACGGTCGTGGTCACCTGGCGGGTCCGGCAGGGGTGCGAGCCTGAATTCGAGGCGTGGCGCCACGAAATTTCTGCTGCCGCTTTGAAATTCCCAGGCCACATGGGGATCGACGTGATCCTTCCGGGCGCCACCCCCGGCGAGTACGTGGTGGTCTTTCGTTTCGACACCTATCAGCACCTGCGCGCCTGGCAGGAATCGGACATCCGTCGTGAACTGCTGAAAAAGGCCGAGCCATTCAGGGAGAGTGAACCGTCCTACCAGCTGGAGAGTGGCCTGGAGTACTGGTTTGCCCCTCCCGGCATTCCGGGATCTCCTCCTCGCTGGAAGATGGCAATAGTTACAGTCCTTGGTGTCTGGCCGGTCAGCCTGCTGATCCCCTGGCTGCTGATGCCGCTCACCGGCAACCAACCTCCGGCATTACAGGCACTTTTCATAGCCTTAGGCATAGTCATCCTGCTCACCTGGGGGGTCATGCCGGTTCTGGTGCGGATTCTCAAACCGTGGTTGCAACAGAAATAGTAAGGGAGGTAAAGATATGCACGCACCTGATCTGATTCTGCATACCGGCGCTATTACAACCCTCGATCCTGCCCATCCGCAGGTCTCTGCCGTTGCCATAGCCAGCGGCCGGATTACTGCCACCGGCGGGGAGGAACTCCTCGCCACCGCCGATGAGAATACGACGCGGATCGACCTGAAGGGCCGCCGGGTCATTCCGGGCTTGAACGACTCCCACATCCACGTCATCCGGGGGGGCCTCAACTTCAACATGGAACTGCGCTGGGACGGCGTCCCGTCGCTTGCTCTGGCGCTGGTGATGCTCCGTGAGCAGGCCCGGCGCACACCGCCCCCCCAGTGGGTGCGGGTGATCGGCGGCTGGACGGAGTTCCAGTTCGTTGAACAGCGGATGCCGACCCTGGATGAGATCAATGCCGCTGCTCCGGATACCCCGGTCTTCATCCTGCATCTGTACGACCGCGCCTTTGTTAACAGGGCGGGGCTGCGCGCCCTCGGCTACACGAAGGATACCCCTGATCCCCCCGGTGGGCAGATCCAGAGGGACCGGCAGGGAAATCCGACCGGGCTCCTCATCGCCAAGCCGAATGCCCTGATCCTCTATGCCAGCCTGGCCAAGGGACCGAAGCTCGGTTTGGACGACCAGGTCAACTCGACCCGCCACTTCATGCGCGAACTGAACCGTCTGGGGATCACCAGCTGCATAGATGCGGGGGGGGGCTTCCAGAACTATCCCGACGATTACCGGGTCATCGAGCAGCTGGCAGAGAGAGATGAGCTGACCCTGCGAATCGCCTACAACCTCTTTACCCAGAAGCCGAAAGAGGAATACGACGACTTTGCCCGCTGGATCGGCATGACCGAACCGGGGAAGGGGAGTGATGTCTACAAAATGAACGGCGCCGGCGAAATGCTGGTCTTCTCCGCCGCCGACTTCGAGGACTTCCTGGAACCGCGCCCCGACCTTCAGCCGGTGATGGAAGCGGAGTTGAAGAAGGTGGTCGGCCTGCTGGCGGCGAAGCGCTGGCCGTTCCGCCTGCACGCCACCTACGACGAGTCCATCTCCCGCTTTCTCGACATCTTCGAGGAGGTCGACCGGGAGGTCCCGTTCCAGGGGTTGCGCTGGTTTTTCGACCATGCCGAGACCATCTCGGAGAAAAACATGGAGCGGGTGAAGCGCCTCGGCGGCGGCATCGCCATCCAGGACCGGATGGCGTTCCAGGGAGAATACTTCGTGGCCCGCTATGGCGCCGCTGCGGCAAAGCGGACCCCGCCCATCACCCGGATGCTCGACCTGGGGATACCGGTCGGCGCCGGAACCGACGCCACCCGGGTATCGAGCTATAATCCCTGGGTCTCCCTCTACTGGCTCGTGAGCGGCAGGACCGTCGGAGGTCTGCCGCTGTACGACGAGAAGAACCGCCTCGACCGGACCGCCGCGCTCAGGCTTTACACCGAAGGGAGCGCCTGGTTCTCCGGCGACGAGGAAAAGAAGGGGGGAATTGCGGTAGGACAATTTGCCGACCTGGCGGTGCTGACCGCGGACTACTTCACTGTCCCCGAAGAGGAGATTAAGGGAATCGAGGCGATGCTGACCATCATGGGGGGGAAGATCGTCCATGGCAGCGGCGATTTCGCTCCCCTGGCACCCCCTTTGCCGCCGGTGAGCCCCGACTGGTCGCCGGTGGCCAGCTACGGCGGCTACCACCGCGGGACGACGACTGACGCAGCACGTCACAAGGGGTGCGCCTGCCACAGCCACCGACAGGTCTGGTCGCCGAAAGAGTCACGTTTTTGGGGGATCGGCTGTGACTGCTTCGCCTTTTGAGCTCGGGAGGGACAAACGGAAAGCCCGGATTGCAATTGTTTTTACACGGCCGGCAGTGATATAATGTACACAGGTAAACGGGGAATGAATGGAAATTCCCCGGGAAGG
>JBGPCQ010000179.1:0-5891 GCA_041481895.1 Geobacteraceae bacterium
GAGAACCTGAAGCAGAAGACAACCAAGTTCGCCATCAAGAACGAGGCGACCAACGGCCTTTCCAACAAGCGGGGCACCCTGGCCATGGCCCGGACCTCGGTGGTGGACAGCGCCACCTCCCAGTTCTTCATCAATGTCGTGGACAACGCCTTCCTCGACAACCGGGGGAAAACCCCCGACCTGTTCGGCTATGCCGTGTTCGGCCAGGTGACCGAAGGGATGGAGGTGGTGGATGCCATCAGGCAGGTGAAGACCGGTACCAAGGCAGGGCAGGGCGATGTGCCGCTGGAGACGGTGTTCATCAGGTCGATGAAGGTTGTTGAGGCGTGAAATGGTGAATAGTGAACTTAAAAGGCCGCCGGGAGTGATTCCGGCGGCCTTTTTTTGTTGTTGGCAGGCTGATTGTTGAATTTGGTTAAAGCGTCAAAACTCACGACACTGTGATTTGGCCAAACTTTGACTTATCAATAAGTTAGCAGAATGCACTTTATTATCTTGACAGCCCATTTACGCTGTGATTAATTTGGATTAATTTTGTTCTATTCTATGTATTTTCAAGGCCCCGTGTTACCGAAACGGGGAGAACTATTGTCCCCTTTTGCTCCTATTTCCGGAGGGTAGGAATGCTGAAGCACATGAAGACGCACAAGCACCTGAAACCCGGTGAAAACGGAACGCTGCGGCTGGTCGAGAGGTTCGGGGACACTCTTCTATGCGTTCGCTATCGGTACGATGCCATCAGGGACGTGCGAATCAAGACCGCTGAGATTATCGTAGACGAAAGACCTGGGAAAGGAGTGCCGCGAATCCGGGAGACGGACACGGTCCTGGTACAGGTCCCATTCTCCATGAAAGCACTGCGAGATCGACTGAAAGGAGTTGGCGCGAAGTGGGACCCAGTGCAGAAGCTCTGGCGTGTGCGGTGGGGGTTGATACGGGGGGACAGGGAGTTGATGGAAAGGGTTGTGAAGGAATAAAGAAGGTTTTTTGTAAGTTTCAGTATAGAGAGCATCATCACTTCCTTATATTGGGCATAAATTCCTCATATAGGTAGCAAATGACTCATATAGGGAAACCTTCTAATAACGAGTTGGACGTTAACCCCATGAAAATTGATAAGAACAAGAAACCATTTATTCCTCGCGACAAACCAAAGTCTTGGATCATCGGAATATTGGCCGGCCTGTTTGGCCTCCTGATCGCAGGGCCTTCACTCTTCGTAGGATATTATTTCAGATGGCAATTCCTGCAATACCTCGGGAGGACACTCTTTGTGGGGTGCTGGCTAGCATTTGCTCTGATGTGGCTGTTATTTATGGCTCAAAGCCTGCGAGGAAAATACAAGAAAATGAGTGAGAAAGACTGGCAGGATCAAGTTTGGTGATTGCAAATAGTAACAACCTATCGACTTCTAACCAGTCACTAGGTCAACCCTAAACGGCCAGACACGTTGAAAAGGTTTACCGGGCTTCGGCGTGCAGTTTGAGACCAAGTGCCGCAACGATTTTGAGGATTGTATCGAAGCCTGGGATTCGTTCACCGGAAAGCGCTTTGTACAGGCTTTCACGGGAAAGGCCCGCATCGCGCGCAACCTGAGACATTCCTTTGGCGCGCGCTATGTCACCAAGAGCCTTGGCGATGAAGGCCGCATCACCGTTAGCCTCTTCGAGGCTTGCTTCAAGATAAGCTGCCATTTCCTCAGGAGTGCGGAGGTGTTCAGCGACGTCATAGCGACTGGTAGCGGTTTTTGGCATTTTCAACTCCTATAGATTGCGTGCAAGGCGGAGCGCGGTCTTGATATCGCTGGCTTGACTGCCTTTGTCACCACCGGCCAAGAGAATGATCACTTCGCTGCCGCGTTTTGTGAAATAGACCCGGTAACCGGGGCCGTGGTCGATCCGCATTTCCGAGATACCTTCACCGACCGGTTTGACGTCTCCTGCGTTTCCGGAGGCAAGGCGCTCAATTCTTACCAGGACGCGAGCCTTTGCCTGAATGTCGCGAAGGTTATCAATCCATTTGGCAAACAGTTCGGTTTTGCGAATTTCAACCATAAGCATACTGTAGCCTCTTGGCTACATATTGTCAAATAGTAAGTTAAAGTATTTGGGTTCGCTTGAGAAAAATGACCTTGAATTTGCAGAGAAGATGCCCAACCATCGGCAAGACCCGCCGAGGGCGGGTCAGCCTCAGCCCCGTTAACCAATTAAATGAAAAATATGACCATAATAAAAAGTCTATTCCTTATTCTGTTTGCGCCTCTCGCCCCTGTCGTTATTTATCTCGTAAATGAGCGTAATTTCTCCCTGTCTGTCATAATCCAAATGACTTCAACATCCTATGTATTAGGATCATTAACGGTTCTTTTATCGCTGCTATGTCATACAATAACCAAGGATTACAAGAAAGGGATGATAATAAGCGTTTCACTCTCGGAACTGCTTTATTTAGCAGCCTTGCTTGTCTACATGCTTGTTCTTGACGAAAAGCATAAAGCGGAAAATTTGATGTGGCTCCCAGTCATGATTTTCTTCATGATCCCATTTACATTGCCAATGCCGCTCGCAATTTCATACGGTACAGGATGGATATATTTACGAAAAAAGAATCAACAGATTAGTGGTTAACCAGGCCGGGAGACCTGACCGATAAAGCCGTCAGGTCAGCTGCCACGACGTTATACCGCCAAAAGAGAGACAATATGAACAAGAAGGCTTTTACCGAAATTACCACTATTTCAGACAGCCCCAAAAGACGGCCTTACGTATCCAAAATATCAATAATCCTTCCGGAAGGATTAGAGTACCGATTCGACGGCGAAACTTGTTTGTTATTGGACGTGCCATATCTCGTTAGAATTAAGCCAGCCAAGGAAACTACAAATGGCAAAAATGCACAGAAACTAACAGCAAGATGCTCCAACGCATGAACCAGAAGGAAAGCTATGCTCAAAGAGGAGGCAAGGGCAAATAAACTAAACGGAAAATGCGACGGTACATATGGCGGCAGACGGTCGGCTGACGCCTCCGCCCCGCTGGACTTCAAAAGCATGATGACAAAAGGCACACAATAGGATATGATATCAGCATGAAACCTATCAACTGGAACTCAGATAAGAACATGACGCTCAAAGTAGAGCGCGGGATTTCGTTCGAAGAAGTTCTGGTTGCTATATCGCAAGGAGCGCTCCTCGACGTTTTGGCGCATCCCGATCAGGAAAGGTATCCGAACCAGCGAATTTTTGTCGTCCGTATCCGTGGTTACGCCTATTTGGTTCCCTATGTTGAAACGGATGCAGAAATATTTTTAAAAACAGTTATCCCGAGCCGAAGCGCCACGAAAAGGTATATCCCAGAGGAGAAGAACAATGAGTAGGAAAATAAAAACGGCAGAAAAAAAATATGAAGATGACATTCTGGCGTCATTCGAGAGCGGAGAGTGGCAGTCAGTGGCTAATCTTGACGACGAGATCGCCCGTTATGCATCAAGCGCTGCTGGTACTCTCACCAAGGATAAGCGCATTAATATCAGGCTTTCTTCTCGTGACCTGGAAGATATTCAAATGAGGGCTGCCGAAGAAGGCATGCCCTATCAGACACTGATTGCCAGCGTCGTTCATAAGTATGCCAGTGGCCGACTTGTCGAGACTGCATCACGTCCAACCAAGCGCTCAACCGGTCGCGCTAAGAAACTGCGTGCCGGTTAGCTCTCTCCCGTTACAGATTTAAGTGTTCATGCCAGTGCCCAGATTTGACCGCGAAGGGGGCCAATAAAGCCTCGAACAAGGATTATATACATGGCAGAGAAGCTTGGCAAAGAAGAGACAGTTACTGTAGATGAGTTGATAGCCAGCAACTCATATGAACTTGCAGCAATGTTCAATATTCTTGAGCGCAAAGGACTGATTAACAAGGCTGAGTTCCTGGAAGAAGTAAAGAGGCTGCATAGGGAAGTGAAACCACCTGTTGACCCTGACCCGTATGTAATCAGAGATTAAAAGCCCATGTGCGGACGATTTACCCAGCAAATCACCAAAGAGCTGCTGTCGGAGTGACCCTCCGGAATACATCGAGTCCTCGGAGGCATAGTAAGATGAAGCTACAAGGGGTAAGTGTAAGTCCATTTGTGACTGGTATATTGATCATGGCTTTTGTGATATTCGCAATATCATGGGGATTCTGGAAGTATCAATATCCCTATAAAGAAAATGTGCCTGTTAAATTCATCGGAATAACTACCTCCAGCCTGCCAACCGGTAAAAGAGTACTTCCTGAGCAAAGAAGAACTTTTGCACTTGAATTCGAGCAGAAGTTTAAGGATAAATTCCCGGAAGTATCTGTCACAACAACAGGTGATTTGCATACCTCACTATTGATGAAATCGAAAATAATAAATGAACAATTTGCTTTACAAATGAAAGACAGTGCTGAAGCTATCCATGATTTTAGAGATATGGGATTTAAGCGTTTGATAATGTATGATGGAAAAACAGCCTGGGTTATTAAATTTAAGAATTAAAGGGACAAGTTGGGTAAACTTGCTAATCTCAATACAGAATTGAAGAGATGTAATGTTATTCTTTTAAACTGTCTATTTGACCGAGAAGCTTACGGAGGCACTATGGAAAGAAGGAATTTCAACAGGCTAAGTGTAAATAATGAAATTTCCATATTTACAAAAGATGGCTATTTTACTGCATTAATGGAAAATATAAGTGCTGGAGGCTTATTTCTCAGGACAAACAAAAATATTGAAATAGGTGAAATGATAGAGATCTCAATACCTCTGCCCAACAGTCCTGATAAGAAAAATATAAAAGTAGACATAGTTGCAGTTAGAGTCATGGATAACGGCATTGCATTTAAGTTCCAGGTTATTGACGATAATGCACAGTGCGCATTACTGCATTTGCTAGACAGTGCATATGCTTAATTATTCATATGTGCAGTAGAGGTAATTTTGGCTGTCAATTGGGTAGGCTTATGCATCGAGTATAACCTTTCAAGCCAGTATTTTAAACAGTGAATATGTGATAGACATGCGTCAATACTGCTTGAGGTCACGACTATGAAAACTGATGAATCTGAACGTTCGCGTGAATATGATTTACTCACCAAGCATTACGTAATTAAACAAGGTAAAAAGGTTACCAGAAACTTGATCTCGGTAATCTATTTTGATAACACTCCCGGCATGGTTAAGCCGGAAGAACTTGATGAATTGATACAAAAGCGAATGATCATTTCTTTTCGCCGCTCAAACGAATGGGTCAGGATAAAAGGCGATCAGATCAGGGAAGAGGACGGGAAGTATGAAGGACCAGAAAGACGGGAGGGGTAGCAACTGGCTTGATGAATGGTGAATGAAAAAGGCCGCCGGAGTGATTCCGGCGGCCTTTTTTCGTTTGGGGAATAGAGAAATCTGTCACGGTTCTCCCTGATCCCCAGTCCCCAGTCCCCGAATTTAAAAAATTAGAAAAATTGACCCCAGCACCCGTTTCATGTACATTCGGACTCGGAAATCAAAGGTTAAAAGTAGAAGGTTGACGGTCCAAGTTTCACAATTCATCCTTCATACCTCATATTTGCAGTTTTAATGGAGTTGCGATGGAGGGATTTACGACATAATGCTGCAAAGCCGCTACGAGCCGAATTATAGGCTTGGGCGGCTTTTTATTTCATCATTCATAATTGGAGGCCGTAAAATGGCAATGACAGTTGAAATTAAAGGCACTAAGCTCTGTATCGAAATTGACCTTGAAAATAGAAGAGTCCGGCCTGTTAATTGCCGACCTTATTCAACAGCTTGCAGATGTAATGAAGGCAAACACTGCTAAAAAGACTATAAAAAAAATCGCAAAAAGAATAATAGATAGCAGTATAATAATTACA
>JBGPCQ010000180.1:0-5884 GCA_041481895.1 Geobacteraceae bacterium
ATCCCCAAAAGTGTAACCATGAATGAAGCAATTGAAGTGGCGAAGAAATTCGGCACTGAGGAATCGCCGGCCTTCATTAACGGCGTTCTTGACGTAATTGCCGCGACAGTGCCGGAGAAAGAATAAGGACCAAAAAAGCTGTCGTTTTTACATTGTCTGAGAGGTGTTATGAAGGAGATCAGGATAGGGCTTCTGGGGTTCGGGACGATCGGCACCGGCGTGGTCAAGCTGCTGGCGCAGAACAGCCTCCTGCTGGAGGACAAGCTGGGGGCGCGGCTGACCTTGAAAAAGGTCGCCGATCTGGACACCACAACCGACCGTGGCGTTACCCTTCCTCCCGGGGTATTGACCGGCAATGCCTACGAGGTGCTGGAAGATCCCGAAATAGCCATCATCATCGAGTTGATCGGCGGATATGAGCCTGCCCGGAGCTTCGTGCTCAAAGCCATCGAGAACGGCAAGCATGTCGTTACTGCCAACAAGGCCCTGCTGGCGGTGCATGGCGCGGAGATTTATGCCGCAGCTGCCGCAAAAGGGGTCGAAGTCCTCTATGAAGCCGCGGTGGGGGGCGGGATACCGATCCTGTCCGCCATCAAGGGGAACATGGCGGCCAACAATTTTACCACGGTGCTCGGTATCCTGAACGGCACCTGCAACTATATCCTGACAAAGATGACCCAGGAGGGAGCAGATTTTGCACAAGTCCTGAAAAGAGCTCAGGATCTCGGATATGCCGAAGCGGACCCGACCTTCGACATCGAGGGGATCGACACCGCCCACAAGCTCTGCATTCTGCTCTCCCTCTGTTTCGGCACGCGTATTGACTTCAAGGACATTTATACGGAAGGGATCAGCTCCATATCCGCTATCGACATCAACTTTGCCCGCGACTTCGGCTACAGGATTAAGCTCTTGGCCATAGGAAAGAAAGATGGCGACCGGATAGAAGCGCGGGTCCATCCTACCATGATTCCGGTAGATTACCCGCTGGCGGACGTGCATGGCGCTTTCAACGCCATCCGCCTGACCGGGGATTTCGTAGGTCCGGTCATGCTCTACGGCAGGGGGGCCGGCATGGACCCGACCGCCAGCGCCATAGCCGGCGACGTGATGGATATTTCGCGCAATATCCTGGCGGGGATCGGGAGACGCACGGCGCCGCTCGGATATCTCGATGCCAGGGTCAAGAATCTCGCCATCAAACCGATTGGTGAAATCGTCAGTAAGTACTATATCCGCTTCAGCGTCGTGGACGAGCCGGGCGTGCTTGCCCAGATTGCCGGAGAGCTGGGCCGGAACTCCATCAGCATCGAGTCGATGAACCAGACTGCCCGGAGCGCGCAGGAGTCGGTTCCGATAGTCATCATTACCCACGAGGCCCGGGAGTCGGATGTCAGGAAGGCCCTGGAGGTGATCGATTCATTCGCGATCATTCGCGAGAAGAGTAACCTGATCAGGATCGAGGACAACCTGGAGTAGAACCGCTCGTTATGTATATCGAAAAAAGCAGGTGCGAATTGCCCCTGCTTTTTTCGTTTTCGCCCGTTGCCTGCCTGTTCCGGTAGCAATTAAAGTTTTCCACTGAGCAGAGATACTATGTAATAAGTTGTTAACGCACAGTTATCCAGAGTTACGGCAGAAACCGATCATTATGAAAGACTCCTTCTTTGCCTCTGGTGCAGTTCAGGCCAGGGTAATTTCGGGTGCGCCGGCGGGAGGGATGAGCTGGCTGAAATAGTGGATGGATGAGAACCGTTCCGAGGCCTGCGGTGTAACGGAAGAGCTGAACCGGCTGACGTGAATGAGGTAGCGTATCCCGTAGGCTGCGGCGGTGTCGAGGTTGGTTTCGCTGTCCTCGCCGAGGAGCGTTCGAGAAGGGTCATACGGGACCCTGGTGCGAAGCTTTGCCCAGAAGCCGTAATCTTCCTTCGGGAGTCCCAGGTCGTGGGCGGAAACGATGCCGGCGAAGTAGATGCCCAGTCGGGTCTTCTGCATTTTCAGGTCGAGGGTCTTGCTGTGGGCATTGGTGACCAGGTAGATCCCCTTTCCCTGCTGTTTCAGGAACAGGAGGAATTCGACAACAAAGGGATGGATCGCTATCAGGTGATCGACCTCCCGCTTGAGAAGGGGTATATCGAGGCCGAGTTGCTCCGACCAGTAATCCAGATCGGTCCAGTTGAGGGTATTTTCCTGGGACCTGAACAGGCTGTGGAGCAATTGCCGTGAGGCTTCCAGCGGCATGTTGAAGCGTGCGGCATACCGTTTCGGGACATGTTCGAGCCAGAAATGATCGTCGAAATGGCGGTCCAGAAGGGTGCCGTCCATATCCAGGAGCACGGTGTCAATGTCGTTCCAGTTCAGTTTCATAGGTAGCCATGATTCCGGTTATGATCCGGATATGACAACGGGGAAAGCTTTCGGCTTTCCCCGTTGTCGTTCCGGAAGAGTCAGAGACTACTTCTTGGTCTTCTTGGCCTTCTTGGCTGCCGGCGTCTCTCCCTTGACGGGAGCGGTGGCGGGCAGGTTGTTCAGGTCATGGGCAATATAGTGGCATTCCTTGCAGCTCGAGAACTTGGCCATCATGCCTGCAGGATGCGGGGTGCCATGGCAGTCCTGGCATTTGGGGACCATCTTGTGCTTTGCCACGTGACATTTCGTACAGGGGAGCTTGCTGTGCTTCGCCTTGCTGGCGGCCAGGAGGTCGAAGGCTTCCCTGTGGCATGCCGCGCACTGTTTGGAAGGGGTCTCGGCGGCGTAGGCAACCGCTTTCGGCATGTGCGGCTTGTGGCACTTTTGGCAGTCCGCCGCCACGATATCGGCGGAGTGGGATTTATGGCACGAGGTGCAGAGAGGTTTCTTGCCGTGGGTATCATGACAGAACGCGCAGGCAAGGGCGGTGTGCTTGCTCTTGTTTTCTCTCAGCTGGACGATTTGGGGGGCGTGGCAGGTCAGGCACGGGTCGGTCACGGTCTTGGCGAATGTAATGACCTTGGGGGTATGGGGGTTTTTGTGGCAGCCGAGGCAATCCTTGAGCTTATAGTGGGGTTTCTCCTGATGGCACTGGCTGCAGTCAGGAATTATTTTCTTTACGGTCGGAGGGTGGCCTGCGTGGCAGTCCTGGCAACTAATGTCGGTTTTGTGTTTGCCCCCCTTGGCCTCGATGTCTGCAGGCGCCTTGGCATGGCACTTGACGCAATCCGCATTTGTCAATAATACCTTGCCGGGAGCGTCGGCTGCAGTAGCCAAGCCCGGCAGTCCGACTGCCAGCCATGCACCGATCACTGTTGCGCATACCATTGCGAGCAACTTGCTTTTGCATACGTTTTCCATTGTTCCTCCTTTTCCCATTACATGAATTAATTGTGTTGGCAGTTCAGAAAAAACTAATGTCTATTACCACGATTTCTGTGCGATAGTCAATCGGGGAATGCAATTTGAATGCAGTTCTCTCCGTCACAGGGCTTTCGATTCGATAAGCGATTGAATGAGGCCGATATCCGCTTCAAGGACCTCGCAGCGGGTCGGCAGTTTCTCAATGCCTGCCAGAGCCGCAGGATAGGGGGGCGCAATGCCGGTGGCCGTCTCCACCGCTTCTCCGAATTTTGCCGGATGGGCTGTGGCAAGGCAGACCGGGGTCTCTCCCCGCTCCACGCAGTCCTGCGCCGCCCGTACGCCGACCGCGGTGTGCGGGTCGAGGAGGTAGCCGGTTTGCCGGTGGAATGCCGCAATGGTGGCCAGGGTCTCGTCCTTGTTGATTGAACGCGAGGAAAACTCTGTTCGAACTTTTTCCAGTTCTGCCGCTGTGAAATCCATCCGGCCGGTTTCGGCGAAACGGTGGAAGGACTCGACGACCCGGGCCGGATTCTCGTCGAACAGGTAGAAGAGGTAGCGCTCGAAGTTTGAGGCTACCTGGATATCCATTGAAGGGGAGAGCGTCGGCACAACCTCGCCGGTAGAATAGTCCCCCTGGTTGATGAACCTGGTAAGGATGTTGTTTTCGTTGGTGGCCAGCAGGAGGCGCTTTACGGGGAGTCCCATCCTTTTCGCCACATAACCGGCAAAGATGTCGCCGAAATTGCCGGTCGGAACTGAAAAGACGATCTCCGACCCGCCCGCCTCGGTCACCCTGAACCAGGCATAGAAATAGTAGACCACTTGGGCCAGGACCCGTGCCCAGTTGATGGAGTTGACCGCGCCCAGCGCATACTTCTCCTTGAAGACAAGGTCGTTGAAGAGCGCCTTGACGATGTTCTGGCAGTCGTCGAAGGTCCCCTTGACGGCAACATTGTGGACGTTCGGGTCGAGGACGGTAGTCATCTGGAGCGCCTGGATCGGCGAGGTCTTCAAGTGGGGATGGAGTATGAAGATGTTGATGTTGTCCTTGCCGCGCACCCCGCAGATGGCGGCGCTTCCCGTGTCGCCGGAGGTCGCCCCGACAATGTTCATTTTCTCGCCCCGTTCCTTCAGGAGATATTCGAACAGGTTGCCGAGAAACTGCAGCGCCACGTCCTTGAAGGCGAGGGTGGGGCCGTGAAAGAGTTCCAGGATATAGACCCCGTTTTCCCTGACGACCGGTGTAATCTCTTTGTTGTCGAACTGGTCGTATGACCTGTTGATGAGCCTTTCCAGATCGTCGTCAGGGATATCGGTCGCGAACAGCGAGATGAGGCGAAATGCCAGCTCCCGGTAGGAAAGCCCCTGCCAGGCATTGAGCGTTTCAGGTCCGAGCAGGGGGATGCGTTCAGGCAGGATGAGACCGCCGTCGGTTGCCAGTCCCATCATTACTGCGTCCTTGAAGCCGATCGGGGCTATCCCGCCCCTGGTGCTGATATATTTCATGGGTAACGTCCTGTAAGGGTAGTCTTTGCACATTGAGGTGATATACTCTAACAGGAAATCGGCCAAATGGGAAGGCTTCTTGCGCGCTCTCCGGGACAAATATGTACTGGTCCGTACCCCGGTAATTTCCGGGTTTTCGATTGATTTTAGCTTTTTCAGCATGTATACAGGAGGTACCGGCCATGGGAAACATCTCCAGACAGCTCTTTCTTTTTGCCATCGTCATCACCGGACTGCTCAGCGGCTGCGCCTTCGTCCATGTGCCGCTGCTCGCCCCTGCCGGGCCGCTCGCCGAACAGGTCCTGGAAGGGGAGGGGAGGAAGAAGATCCTCATCCTGGATGTGAGCGGCGTTATTTCGGAGCGGGAGAAATCAGGAGGCATGCTTTCCAAAGGGACCCCCTCGATGGTCGACCGTATCAGGGAGGCGCTCATGAAGGCCGAAGCGGATGACGATATCGCCGGGGTCATCGTCAGGATCAATTCACCGGGGGGGACGGTTACCGCCAGCGACATCATCCGTCACGATATCAGCGTATTCAGGGGGCGGAAAAAGGTGCCGGTGTATGCCTGCATCATGAGTATCGGCGCTTCCGGCGGTTACTACATCGCCACCGCGGCCGACCGGATCATAGCCCACCCGACCGCCATAACCGGCAGCATCGGGGTGCTGCTCATGAAATTCAATGTGGAAGGATTGCTGAACAAGGTCGGGGTGCAGGAGCAGACCATCAAGTCCGGTGACAAGAAGGACATCCTCTCCCCCTTCCGGGCGGCCACTCCCGAGGAGCAGAAGCTGGTCCAGGCGATTATCGATCAACTCTACGGGAGGTTCCTCGATACGGTCATGTCGAGGCCGAACAATACCTTGACCAGAAAAGAGCTGGAAATCCTCGCCGACGGCCGTATATACACGGCCGAACAGGCCCTTTCCGCCCGGTTGATCGACAAGACGGGGTACCTGGATGACGTGATCGGAGAGATGAAGAACCATTTGGGCGTCAACCAGGCGAAGGTCGTCACCTATTATCGTCCGGGGAGCTACAA
>JBGPCQ010000181.1:0-5843 GCA_041481895.1 Geobacteraceae bacterium
GCATAAATGAGAATAGGCACTTAACAGTAGCGGAAGGTTGCGAAGCAAGTCGGCAAAAGAAGGGCTGGACATCCCTTTCCTGGTTTTGCCCGATCGATAGAAAGCCGACTCCTGACGGACCCGATCAACCCGGGTGTTCCGCTAGACCTGTTTCCATCCCTTTCGGGATTGAATTGGCTTCTTGACATTTAGAGTGTATCTGGTTTATAAAAAAGCTCCATCGTTTTCCGTTCAATGGGCGCATAGCTCAGCTGGTAGAGCAGGCGACTCTTAATCGTCAGGTCGTAGGTTCGATCCCTACTGCGCCCACCAATCTCCCCACGCCGGTACTTTAAAGTTTCTTCCACAGCTTTGCGCATACAAAAAAGCGGCCCTCGGGGAGGGCCGCTTTTATTTTTGAAGATCCGGGTGAATCCGTCCGTATCAATATGCGTAGAGGACCGAAAGCCGGGCCTTCTCCAGGGGGTTCTTCTCTTTCTCTCCCTGCACCTCGATGGTGATAAGGGCGGGGATATGGACGGTATTGATAACGGAGCCGCTACCTCCCCCGCCGGAGCCTATTTGCGTAGTTCCCGCAGCGTTGCCGAGTATGCCGCCTCCCGGCACTGACTGGCCGGAATTGCCCGGCACAGTATCGACTATCTGGGCGTATGCCTTGTAATTCGTACCCGGGGTCGTGCCCTTCAGCGTAAACGTTGCGTCGTAATTGACTTTCGGGTCGTTGGCCTTGGCATTCGAGCCGCAAACCGCATTCGTGCCCATGCTCCACTGGGCGGTCGGGGTATTGAGCTTGTGTATCGCGCAGGATGTATAGGTGCCGAAGTTCAGGCTGAGGGTGGAAAAAGCCGAGGTCATCTGGGAAGACTTGGAACCGGCGTATATCTGGGTGATGATGTCCTTGGAGAAGATATCCAGGCCGCCGTGGGAAGCCTCAAGGGCGGTCCTGTACCTCTTGCTGGCGGCGGAAACCTGGATCCCCTGGGTCACGAGATAGAGCACCGCTCCGACAATGGCCAATGCAATCAAGGTAAGGAGCAGAGCAGTTACCAGCGCTATGCCTTGTTCATTTCGCAGCCGATTCATCATCGTTCACCCGCCATTTCTTCCCTACTGGAGATTCTTGAGGCTGACCGTAAAGGTAAGCACCTTCCAGCGATACCTGTTCCAATCAGTCCCGAAGGTAGTTTTCATATTCCAGGTACCGGTACTTATACCCCACAACCTTCCCACGCTCCCCACGCAGCTGCCGGTGGTATCAATTCTGGGTGCTACGCAAACGGCATTTGTCGCATCGATGGGAGGATAGGAAAAGCCCGTGTCCTTCTTCCCTTCGTGGGTAAGGATAAACACACGGGCTTCCTTGATCTGTTCGTGAATATCCGCATCAGTCATCGTCGCTATTGTGGTATCGTCGATCGGGTTCAAGTTTCCGTCGTTGTTCTGGTCCCGGTAATAAACGACCTGCATGTCCCCGACGCAATCAAGCAGGGGGTATGGATTTATGAACCCTCCCGCATGGTTCGCCACCGCCTTGAAGAGTACGCCGGTGCCGGGAGCGCACGACACCGGTTTGGCCGCACCTTTGTTAACGTAATAGTCAACCCGGTTGTAGGGCATGCTGATGACGCCGGATGCCGGGTTGATGCCGTAGGCCACGACCGTGTCCGAGAAGTCGGTCGGCTGGTAACCCGCAGGCGCTGTAACGACGCCCGAAACAGGGCCCGGAACCGCGTAGGAATAGTCGGTAGCGCTCTTTGCCATCAGATTCCTGGTTTCCGCTCCCGACGAACTGAAGGAGGAGATCAGGGTGATCACCAGGTCATTCTGCTGCAGATTGGTGTCCGAAGTCGGGTCGTTGGCAACAGCTGTTCTCGACTTCAGCCAACTCTTGTTTGTGCTGCTCCCCGAATACGAGACAAAATTCCATCTCTTCGACTTATCACTCGTCCCCAGAATGGTCCCCTTGATGACAAGGTAGTCGATCCCGGTCGTGGCTCCGGCTTTGCTCATGATTGCCCGCGGGACTTTGATTGCCGCAGGATTTGTGCTGTCGTTGAGACTCGCCGAATCAACTTCGGTAGTTGCCAGCAAAGAATTGGCAGTAGTGACTTCCCCATTCGCATAGGTGGGTGTGATCTGGAATGCCCAAGGGAGGCCGTACCCGGCATGGGAGACATCGGTGCGCATTATCTCCAGCCCCACAATCCCCTCGATATTGCTTTCCGCGGTCTTCCCCTGCAGGCTCCCCTTTTTTATCAATTGCTGGAAGGCATTGATGCTGATGCCGAGGACCAGGGAGAATATCAGCAGAGCGATCACCATCTCAATCAGAGTAAGCCCTTTACTGTTCATCGCCTCTTGCATCCCCGATTTTCTTCTCCGGTTAATTCCCATGTCCGGGTATCCTCAGTTCGATTGCGTCGGCATCGACACGACCGTCTGCAGTATCTGCGAGGTCGACGCATTCTTGAATTTCCAGCGGGCACGCACCTGGACCAATTTCGAGGAGTCCGAAAGCGCCGTCACGTCCCTGTTTACCTTATAGCTTTTAGAAACCCCTCTCAGATTGCTCGCCACGGTCTTGACCCCATAAGGAAAGGTGCTGGTGGGGTACGGGGGGCCGAGGTTCGAAGAAATCAGCGCAAAAGGCGTTGCTCGAATTTGGCTCATATAGTTTTCCGCGATCTGTAGCGCTTCATCACGCGACGCGTTTCGTAAATTCTGTTCCGTCGCAATATTGATCGATTGCAAAAGCCCGAGCAGTCCCACCAGGGAGATCAGCATGGCAACCATGACCTCGATAAGGGTAAATCCCCCGCTATTGTGGTTTGACATTCGCACTGCTGCACCCCGATCCGGATAATGAACCCATTTGAATACGTGTCGCAGACAGGATAATACTGTTATTGACTGCCTTGGAACTGTTTGACTGGACACAGATAAATCTCGTTGATGTCGCATTGTTGAAAGCGACCCCCATCTGATCGAAATCAATCGTCAGGGGGTTCGGAACCGTCGTCACCGGAACTTTCAGCGTAATCTGCTTGAGCGGCGCAACAATCGTGTTGTTGGTCGAGTACATGGAATATCCCGTAGTCGTGAACGTAACCGAACGACCTCTCTTCCGATAGAGCGACTGTGATCTGGCGCCAAGGATATCTGCATACATGGCCTTGAACTGGGTTTCGATTTTGTTCTTTGTGGTCCAGTCACCGAACCTCACAGTGCCCAGCGCAAGCAGAATTGCGATTAAGCATATGATAACGAGCATTTCAGTCAAAGAAAATCCGTCCTGACTCATATCAGCGCTCCATCATGTGCAGGATCTTCTTTACCGGCTTCAGGTTGGCGTTCGTGATTACGGGAGGCGCGTCCTGTGACGTTTTGCCGGTATTCTGCGAGGCTCCGCTGCCGCCGGGTGGTATATAGGGTGGTGGCACATCGGGCGTTTTCCGTTTTTCCGCCTGGGTCAAGGCCCCGGAGATTTTCTGTTCGTTGAAGGCGCCGGTTGACTGCTGCTGCAGCACCTTACCGACCGATACGATGGGAGAGAGTTGATACCCTGAGTTGTAGGTCACTCCCCAGAGGTAGGTCTTGCCGCCGAAGGAGCAGGGATCGGACGTCGGCTTGAACGTGCTGAAGAAGACGCTGCCGTTGGTCAGGGTCACTGGGTCGCTGACGTCCCGCTCCGCACCGAAATTGTTCGCAGTGTCCTCGGGGTCCAGGTTGATGTACCAGCCGCTGTAGTTCGGAATTGACGGCACGGAGCCGGTGGTCTGGTTTTTCACGCAGCCCGACGTTTCCAGCGCCCCGCACAGATGGACCGAGTCCGTGCAGGTTTCGTCGATAGCGTCCACGGATTTCGCGCCGTTCCCCTCGGAGCTGTTCGCGCCGTGGGTGACGTTCTGCTTGTAGCAAGGCTCTGCTATCCCCATGATTATTCGCTGGCTCGAAGGGTCCTCGGCTGCGGAGAAGTACCGGCCGGTCCCGCCATAGAGCCACAGTTTATGATTGGTGTAGTCCTGCAGCTTGCCGATATTGCTGGTGACCGGACCGATCCCGTCGATGACCTTGCTCACGCTCCACTTCGTCGGGTCGAGATTCTCGGCCGTGACCAGCCGGAGTATCCCCCCGTCAGTCCAGGTCCCGGTCCCGGCAACCTGATCCGTATTCTTGGTATAGCCGATATAGACGGCGTCATCCTGGTAATTCCCCAGTGAATTCGTGTTCGACCGATCCGCGTCGATGACCCCGTTGGCAGCTGCGCCGGCAAAGGCATACTTGATTCCGGTGGAGATCTCCCAGTAGTTGAAGCCCGTGGCGGGATACTTGATCAGCGGCGGAGTGGCGCCAATATCGACCACGTAGAGTTTGAGTTCCTGGTCCGAGACGCCGCTGAACTGGCCCCCTGTGATTTTCCCGGTCGGCCCCGAGCCGAATACGGCAAACCAGCGACCGTTTTTGTTCTTGTCGGGGGTTGTGCCGGTCAGGGCGCTTACCCTGACGATTGCCGGCCCGGACAAGGCATACCCGAGCCCCGGGTCGTTGAATTCCCAGAGCAAACCGGGGGGATTGGCACGGGTGCCGTCGCTATTGAAATACTGTCCCGTTATGTCCAGGGCGAAATAGGATGAATAGCCGAGCCCCAGACTGCTGTCGGCCGGATCGGTTATCGGCGTCTGGACGCAGTTGGTGCAACTGGATCCCTTGATCCGCGATGCCCCCCCAATTCCCATGGCCCCGATCACGACGGTCTTCCAGTTGTTGCCGTTGACCGTGTCCTTGGGGCAGTTCCAGTAGTATGTCTCCGAACAGGTGGTGCTGTCTGAGTACGTCGGCTTTTTAATGCTGGCATCCACGAGGGAAGGGGTGCCGTCGACGTAATAGATATGGTTGTAATTTTTCGGGTCGGCGAGGTAGCGGAGGTAAGGGAGGGCGCTGCGCGGTATGTAGGCCCACTCTTCCCCGCCGAGCGGGTTGCCGGCGGTCCCGCCCGTCAATTGCGCCAGGTCGCCGGCGGGTGGTGACCCGCCCATCATCGACAGCGTGCCGAGCTTGAAAGCATGGAACATGCCGTCATTGGCCCCGCTATAGACCATACCCCTCTTATCTTTGTAGTTGGAGCTGTTGACGAAGGCTTTGTAGCTCAAATCCCCGTACCCCCCGTCTACAGGCTTGCCATGGTACTGGTGCAGCGGCTGCCCTGTCTGCATCCGGGGTGTCGAGGAGATAACGTCGCCGAGCTTCCACTGGTTGGTGACATATGAGCCTGATTTCAATTGCGTTGCACTCCGGTCCCGCCAGGAGACAACCTGCGAGCCGCGGATGTACGAGATGATGTTCGCCGCTTCGCTGGCGGTGGAGTCGACCGAAGTGGGCGCCGCCTGCAAATAGGGGAGCAGCCTCGCTTGAGTAGTTGTCGGCGTGGCGCTGTCCGACTTGAACGTCACCAGGGTAGTGCTGCTCGGGTCAAGATAGGTGTAGATATTCCGACTGGCCGCCGACATGGACCAGAGTTTGTCACCTGCCCGCCAGAGAGATTTCACGTTGTCGGGATCGACCCCTGTTGACACGTAGGTCCCGCTGTAATTGAGCAGGTCGGCATGGGTCTGGGTGCCGTCGAAGTTGAACTGAACCGTGTAGTCCTTGCTCAGGTTCAGCTTGAAGTCCTGGTCGGTGTCCTCGTGGACGGTGCTCTTGTTGAGGAACGGGTCGACGTAGAACCAGAGGTTCTGTATTTCGCCGAGCCAGGTGATCTCGCTGTTCTGGGCGAAAACCTTGTCAGGGAAGAAGACCGCCTGCAGGAGGTTCGCCCCGAATCCCGAGCTGTTGGAGAGGATCGA
>JBGPCQ010000182.1:0-5833 GCA_041481895.1 Geobacteraceae bacterium
GTATCCGGCAGGAGAGGCATCCCCTCCTCGGCGGTCATCACCTCCATGGTGGTGTAGCGGTGCAGTATCCCGGGGAGGTAGGACGGCGCGTCAGGGGGTAGGTGCATGATCACCACGAAGCTTATGCCGCAGTCGGGAGGCAGTGCTATGAAAAGCTGCTCCAGGGGGTCAAGCCCGCCGGCGGAGGCACCGATGGCGACGACGAGACAGGCCTTTTTCGCCCCGGGCTCCCCGCCCGGCTCCGGGGGGGTCGTGTCCCGGCTCCCGTCGGAGTGACGGCCGGTCGCGCGGGATTTCTCGGTCAGCAAGGAAGCGGCGTCAACATGGGCGCCAGTGCCGCTGCTTTCAGGGGGGGGATTCTTTTTCCGGGTCATGGTTTCCTCGGCAAGATAGATGACACTGCGGATTAAGCGGTTACAGCCTCGCAGGTCCTTGGAGAACTGCGCAGATCATTCTAAATTACTTTTGCGAATCCTGCAAATGGTTTGAGCGCACATCTCTGCATGAATGTAAATAGTGAGGAAGAGGTCGGAAGGAGCCGCCGGCAGCAGGCGACTACGTGACCCGGCAACTCACCTCGCGCCAGAGCCAGGTAAGGAGCGCCGCCAACATCCGTCCCGGCGGGTGGTCGGTGAGGCGGTCGAGCCAGCGGTCGTAAAAAGCCAGGGCAGACAATTCACCCTTAGCGACGGGAATGCCGCGCCGGAAATTGCGCCGGGTGTCGCACGCCAGGGCGAGCTGCCAGGCATTGTCGCGCACGTAGCGTCCCGTCGCGTACCAGAGGCGGAGACGGTCGCGCGGGGGGAGCGTGGCCATCAGCCGGGCGATGTTCAGAAGGAAGGCATGAAGGTCGAGCCGTTCTGCTCTGTCCTGACTCCCGTAGAGCCGGGGAAGTTCCCGGAAGAAGGTCTCCCATCCTGCGGCCGCGAAGTTCGTGATGATCGCGTTCAGTGTCTGGCGCTCGCGGAGCCCCTCGATCTCGAAGCGGCGCGCCGACGTCTGTATCTCTGCGGGGAGGAGGAGCCATTCGCCCCTGGTGCGGACAGCCTCGGCGAGGCGGGTCTCGGCAAGCATGGGGAAGGATTCTTCGAAGGGGCCGACAGCTTTGTAAAAGCCGCGCCGGAGCAGAAAGCCCTGGTCGCCGTGGGTGCACTCCCGACGGTCGAGGCGGGCCTTGCATTCGAAATGGTAGTAGCCCCAGGCCGGGGTCTGGTCCTGCCGGTCGAAGCGGAGGGCGAAATGCCCGGCGATCTTGTCGTGCCGTCTTTCCGCACATGCGGCGGCGATGAGGTCGAGCCCCTTCCTGAATGCCAGCCTGTCGGGGAAAAGGGAATCGGCATGGAGAAAAAGGAAATAGGCACCGGCGGCAACCGCGGCGCCGGCATTCATCTGCCGGGCGCGGCCGGGGGGGGAGATCACCACGCGGACGGGAAAAGGGATGTCCGCGGAGAGACTCTGCGCCAGTTCGACCGTCCCGTCTGTCGAGCCGCCGTCGCAGATGATGACTTCTGCGGTCACCTCCTTCTGCTCCGCAAGGTTCCGAAAGAGCCCCGGCAAAGTGCCGGCCTCGTTCAGGGTCGGGATGGTGATCGATAATTCAAGGATTAGGCCTGACAATTCTTCTTCTCTTTTCCTATATGAATGTGGAAAAAGCTCCATATGCAAGGCTTGCGAATTCCGAGGAACGAGGCGTAGCGTGAGCTACTCCGCAGTGACGAGGGATGAGCGTAACGCAGCAGATGGACTTTTGCCGCATTCATGACTCTTTCCGCACATCTGCCCGGTTGTCGTAGAACGTGCTCCCCCCACCCTGGTCGGTCAGCCGCTGCGAGGTGAGGACATTCACCGAGCGGGCGCCGGGGGCGAACTCCAGCCACCAGACCCCTTCCGCGACCACCACGCCGGGCGGCACTTTCTCCGTAATCCGGAGGATGAAGACCGCCTCCCCCAGGTCGTTCCAGGCGACCACCCGTTCGCCGTCGGCCACCCCTTTCCGGGCGGCGTCCCCGGGGTTCATCATGAGCAGCATCCCCTGCTGCCTGGAGCGGAGTTCCTCCTGCTCGTAGAACGACGCGTTGAGGGCGAACATGGTGGGGGCGGTCATCAGCCGGAACGGATAGGTTTCGTCCCGGTCCGCGTGGGGAGGCCGGTAGCGGGGAAGAGGCTCCTGCTCCCGCGGGTTGAGAATCTCGATTTTTCCCGACGGGGTGTTGAACCGGAGTCCAGCGTCGGAAGGAGGCGTGAGTTCAGTAGCTTTTCCTGCGGCAAGCCGGGCCGGGTCGGCCCCTTCACGAAGGGGGGTGGGGATCGAGAGGAGATGGTCGATCAGGTCGTCGGCGCTCTGCCGGAAGAACGGTTCAGTAAATCCCATGGCCCGAGCCAGCAGGGCAAAAACCTCCCAGTTGGACCTGCTATCCCCGATCGGCGGGATCGCGGCCCGTGCCCGCTGGATGCAGTAAGTGCCGTAGGCGCGGTAGAGGTCGCTCTGCTCCAGGGAGGAGGTGGCGGGGAGGACGATATCGGCGAAGCGGGCCGTGTCGGTCATGAACCGCTCGTGCACCACGGTGAACAGGTCGTCCCGGGCAAGCCCGCGGAGCACGGCGTTCTGGTCGGGGGTGATGGCTGCCGGGTTGGAGTGGTAGACATAAAGCCCCATAACGCGCGGGTCGGAGAGTTCGTTCAGGGCGTGCCCCAGCCGGTTCATGTTGACGATGCGAGCTGGCTTCTCCATGAAGTCCTCGCGGACCACTTCCTTCATGGCAAAGGCTGCGCTCGTTGAGGTGCCGAGGAAGCAGCCCCCCTGCCGCCCGTACGCGCCGACCAGTGCGGGGAGAGAGGCGATGGTTCTGACGGTCATGGCGCCGTTGCCATAGCGGGAGAGGCCGCTGCCGAGACGGATGAACGGAGCCCGCGCTTTACCGAAGGCCCGGGCCATCTCCTCCAGCACTGCCGGAGCAAGTCCGGTCAGGAAGGCCACCCGTTCCGGGGCATAATCGGGGAGGACCTGCTCCTTCAACTCCGGAAACCCCTGGACGTGGGCGCTGATGAAGTCCCGGTCCTCGAATCCGTCCCGCACCAGGATGTGCATGAGGCCGAGGGCGAGGGCGCCGTCACTGCCGGGACGGACCAGGAAGACACGGTCAACGGACGTCGCCGTTGGTGTTTCGTAGGTATCTATCAGCCAGACCGCGGCCCCTTTTCCCCTCGCTTCCCGCACCCCATGGAGGAAATGGATGCTGGTGGCCGCCGCGTTGATCCCCCAGAGGATGACGAGGTCGCTCTCCGCCACCGCGTCGGGGTGGCAGGCGGGGGTTTCCCCCATGACCGCCTTCCACCCCGCATCCTTGGCCGGCGAGCAGATGGTCCGGTCAAGGCGGGAGGCGCCGAGGCGGTGGAAGAAGGGGTGCCCGCTGTTTCTCTGGATCAGCCCCATGGTCCCGGCATAGGAGTAGGGGAGGATTGCCTCCGCCCCGTACCGGGCGATGATCTCCCGCCAGCGGCCGGCAATGGTTGTAATCGCCTCGTCCCAGGAGACGGGGCGGAACTCCCCGGCCCCCTTGGCCCCGGTCCTGACAAGGGGGCTGGGGAGGCGGCGGGGGGAGTGGACCGTCTTTTCGTAATGAAGCATCTTGGGGCAGAGAAAGCCGCGGGTGTAAGGGTGGTCCGGGTCGCCGGTCACCCTGGCTGCCTTCCCGTCCGCCACTTCCACCAACAGGCCGCAGGTGTCGGGACAGTCGTAGGGGCAGACGGAGCGCTTGATTTCGGGGGGCATGGTAAACCTCCTGGTCTGGACGGGGTATTGCCGCATGACTGGAATATAGTTAACCGAAAAACGATAGCTGATGATTTTTAAAGATTATACCTTTTTTCCCCTTGGGATGACAGGGGGTGTCGAGAAAAACGGGTTCAGGTTACGCGGGCTTTTCCCTTGCCCGGGAAGGTGCATTCTGCTATAAACCGGGTATGGAACAGACGCGCCAGGTCACCCTCGGGCATGAGGAAGGAAGCAGACCATGAAAATAGAATGTCCGAACTGCAAGCTCACCGGCCAGACCAGTGACCTCAACATCCCCCCCGAAGGGCGTTATATGGACTGTCCCCGCTGCAAGACCAACTTCTTTGTCCAGAAGGAAAAAACAGCCAACTGGGCCGAGACCATGACGGATTGCCCCGAGTGCGGCTACTCTTCGTACAGTGCGGAACGGTTCGACATCTGCCCGCAATGCGGCCTGGTCGCCAAGGATTACCATGAAAAGCAGGCACACCAGCCGACGCCTGCCCGAAAAATGGATGTCCCGGCAGAGGAGCCGGTGTCGATCGATACGGAGCGGATGCGCCAGGAATTGGAAAGGCTGGAGCGGGAAGAGATGAAAAAGCGGCAGCAACGCATGGAGAGCACAGCGGCGCCGCTGCTTCGGGAAGAGCCGTTAACGGAGGCGAAGGCAGTGCCGGCGCAGGTACGGTTCTTCGGCTGGGGGGTCGTCCTCCTCGCGCTTGTCATCCTGGCGTATGGTTTTTGGGGTTTATACGGTTACGTGAAAATCACCCCGGCGGAAGCCGTCACCTCCCAGTTTGAAGACCCTCCCACCCCATTCAGTCTCTACCTGACCCACGGCCTGGCGCCGATCCTGATGGTTATGCTCGGCTTCTATTCCCTGGTGGCCGGCTCCCAGTTCCTGAGATTGCATTCCTGGGCCAGAAAAGGGGTGGAAGCGGCTGCTTGGCTCGGTGTTACGTTCATCGTCGGCAGGGAACTGGCAAGCCTTGTGGTGTCGGTCCGGAGGGCGTCCAGTGACGCTGCAATCACCTATTACCTAGTCGAAATCGCCGGTTTCGTTCTGATGACAACCTTATGGGCGGCGCCGCTGATTGCGGCGATATGGTACGTGAGGAAAGATGTTTTCAAGGAAGAATTCGGCGAGTGAACTAAACATAGAGTATCAAAGATCCTCCTCCAGCACCCTGACTTCAAGGCCTTTCCCGGGTGAGGAGATATAGACGAACAGCAGGTCAACTCTCCCCTGCTCCCCCTCCGGACACCGGGGGTCGCGGACAAACCGCCGGCCGAAGGTCCGCACCCGGCAGTCCTTCCCGACTCCGAGACGGCGGGCAAGCTCCGCCCGCTTTTCATCTGTCCCACTCGTTGCCGTTCCCCCGCCGCTGTCCGCAAAAAACCTGGGCAGCCTGCGCGCTGCCGGATACTCGATGAGGCAATAATCGTAGCAAAGGGCCTCGCGCAGCATGTCCCGCTCATCCCCCGCAATAACTTCTTCCCCGAAACTCCAGAGCTCCTCGAATAAAGCGGCAAGCGACCTGCCGGCATCCGGTGAGTGCTGTTCCCGGAATTCGGCCAGCCGGTCGAACACCCGGGCGAGCGGGGAGGTACGAGCCAGTACGGCGAGGGTGGCTGTGAACCTGCCGCTGTTGTAGAACAGATCGATGAGCCGGGCGATGGCCTCGATCCGGCCGATTTCCGCAAAGGAGAGCCAGGGAGTCTGAAGGATTTTGTAGGGCGGGGTAGCGGAAAAACGGTACCCCTCATCGAGGGCGATGCGGCGCATGGGGGAGCCTTTGAGCACCTTGAGCGGCTCCACCTGGATAACACAATCCGTCTTTTCCCGCCTGCCTGCGTTGGCTTCGTCGGAAGCTCCTCGACGTATCGGTTCGTACGCCTCCGTCGCTTCCTCCTCACCGCCTGGGCAGACGAAAAAATACGGATTGTTTATTGACAGGAGGTCGAAAACCTTTTGCAGCGAACCGAGAAACCCCTCGTAGTCCTCGTGGGGGAGCCCCGCCACCAGGTCGAGGTGGACAATCACCCCGGTGCGTGCGA
>JBGPCQ010000183.1:0-5832 GCA_041481895.1 Geobacteraceae bacterium
AAGATTAAAACCTAAGGGACGTCGATTTTTCGTCCAGGCAAGGCTGTCGAGGGAGTGCGCGGAGGAGTGGTACCCAAGGGCATAAACAGCGCCACGCCGCACAAGGGCTCCCGAAGACTTACGCAGCCGGGGCGGAAAAGCGGCGTTCCCTAGCGACCGTATTTGTAAGCGGCTGCGCAGGTCCCTTCACTCGACACCATACACGCCCCCACCGGCGACTCCGGGGTACATGCCGCAACGAAAAGGGGACATTGGAAGGGGGTCGCCTTTCCCTTGAGGATATCGCCGCACCGGCACCCCTGGTGCTCCCGCACCTCTTCCACGTCGATGGAGAGCACTTTCTCCGCATCGAACGCGGCATACTTTGCCCTGATTTCCAGTCCGCTCCCGGGGATCATCCCCATCCCCCGCCACTCTGCATCGCAGGGGGCAAAAACCTCCGCCATGATCTCCTGGGCTTTCCGGTTCCCTTCCCACTTGACCACCCTGCTGTACTCGATCTCCACGGCGCTTCGCCCTTCGGCCACCTGACTCACCAGCATGTCAACCCCCTTCATGACATCGACCGGCTCGAAACCGGTGACAACACAGGGGACCCCCTGCTCTTCCGCCAGAAACCGGTAGACGTTTGCGCCGATGATGGCGCTCACGTGGGCAGGACAGAGGTAGCCGTCGATCGAGAGTTCCGGGTCGGCGGAGAGGACCTGCATCGGGATGGGGATGGTCTTGTGGGCGGACAGGACTAAATAGTTGGCAAGTCCTTTGGCGGCCGCGGCCAGGATGCTCCCGGCAATGGTCGGGGCGGTTGTCTCGAAGCCCACCCCGAGGGAAATCACCTTTTTGTCGGGATTTCTCGCGGCAAGGCCAACGGCGTCCAGTGGGGAGTAGACGATCCGCACGTCCGCCCCCTTGGCCCGCTCCTCCATGAGGGACGAGGTCGAGCCGGGAACCCGCACCATGTCCCCGAAGGTGGCGATAATGGCGCCGGGGAGGCGGCAGCAGGCGACGGCCGTGTCGATGTAGCCGTTGGGGGTGACGCAAACCGGGCAGCCGGGGCCGGAAATGAGCCTGACCTGCGGGGGAAGGAGATGCCGCAGGCCGTACTGGTAGATGGCCATGGTATGGGTGCCGCAGACCTCCATGAAGGTCACAGGCTTCTCCAGTTTAGCCGCCATTGCCCCGATCCGGGCCGCAAGCCCGAGAACGATGGTCCGGTCACGGTATTCATCCATGTAGTTCATGCCATATCCTCTGGTTTAAAAGCTTCCCTCATCAACGCCAGTGTCTCCCGCGCCTCTTCCTCGTCCAGCCGGGAGATGGCGAACCCGGCATGGACAATGACGAAGTCCCCCACCACAACCTTGTCGTCGAGTATCATGAGACTCGCTTCGCGCCGCACCCCGTCAATCTCCGCCACGATGTCGCTGCCGTCGATACTGACTACCTGCATCGGTACGCCTAAACACATGTGTTTGTCCTTTCATAACGTTTATACATTCCGGCCGGCAATCACCGCTTGGCCCAGCGCCAGCCCCCCGTCATTGGGCGGCACCAGGCGATGGGTGAAGACCTGGAAACCGTTTGACGCCAGGAGATCATAGATCCGTTCGGTCAGCAGTTTGTTCTGAAAGACGCCTCCGGAAAGGACCACCCGCTCCACCTTGCTTTCCCCGCGGATAACGGAACAGGCGTCCACGGCAGCCGCCGCCAGGGTGTCATGGAAACGGCGGGCCATGGCCGGCAATGGCCCGCCGGCCTCTATGTCCTGAAGAATGGCGCCGATCATCAGCCTGAAATCGACAATAAAGCCTCCGGCGTCATTGAAGATCGCATACGGGTACTCCCCGTCTGACGCGCCCCGCTCCGCCAGCGCCTCCAGTTCAATGGCAGCCTGCCCTTCATAGGCATTGGAGTTCCGCAGGCCGAAGAGCGCCGCAACGGCATCGAACAACCGTCCGCAACTGGATGAAAGGGGGGTGTTGATCCCCTGCTGCAGCATGGCGAGAAACAGTTTTTTCTCCTTCACCTCAAGAGCCCCGAGAACGGGAAGAGAGAGGTCAAAAAGCCCTTCACCGTAACTGTCGTACAGGTAGGCGATAGCCATGCGGTAGGTCTCAATTGCCGCAGCATCACCCCCGGGCAGGGGGACATAGCGAAAATGGCCGCGCCGCTGAAACGTGCGGTAGTTGCCGAGAAGGAACTCCCCTCCCCATATGTTCCCATCCAGGCCGAACCCGGCACCGTCGAAGATCACCCCGATTACGTCCCCATCAAGGCGGTTCTCCGCCATGCAGGACGCCATGTGGGCGTAATGATGCTGCACGGCTATCTTCGGCAGATGGCCAATCTCCCCGGCAAAGGAGGTGGAAAGGTAATCAGGGTGAAGATCGTGGGCCA
Source organism: Geobacteraceae bacterium (assembly GCA_041481895.1). Classification (GTDB taxonomy): domain Bacteria; phylum Desulfobacterota; class Desulfuromonadia; order Geobacterales; family Geobacteraceae; genus JAMPXD01. The sequence goes on from JBGPCQ010000183.1 coordinate 2,398, forward strand.
CGGCCACCGGTTCGATCTCGAGAATCTTCTGCAGGTGCGCAACGGTCTCTTCCAGCAAACGATGCGTGGCGCTGTTTTTAAGGTCGCCTATGTGCTGGCCCAGGAAACCCCTCCCGCCGACCGTCAGACAAAACGCGTTTTTCAACTCTCCACCAACGGCCAGCACGCTCTTCTGGGAAAAGGGCAGGATGATGGTCCGGGGAACATAACCGCGGGAACGGCGGATGAACAGCGGGTTCCCCTGAAAAACCCGGATCACCGAGTCGTCGCTGAAGGTGTGTATCTTACGGTCATGGGTGAGGAAAAAATCGGCGATCCCGCCAAGCCTCTGGAAGGCATCCTCGTCGCGAAAGGCAATCGGTTCGTCGGAGAGATTGCCGCTCGTCATCACCAGCGCAGTGAAATTGTCCTGCAGCAGGAGATGATGGAGGGGATTGGAGGGAAGCATCATGCCGAAATAGCCGTTTGCCGGTGCGACCAGGGGGGATATCGGCGAGTCATCCCGTTTGGGCAGGATGACTATGGGACGTTCGGGTCCCGTGAGAAGCCGCATGTCCAGATGCTGGCACTGGACATGCCGTTCGATTTCCATCAGGCTCACGGCCATCATGGCCAGGGGCTTTTCATCGCGCTGTTTGCGCCGCCGGAGTTCACGGACCGCTTCATCGTTACAGGCGTCAACCGCCAGGTGGAAACCGCCGGTTCCCTTGATTGCCAGGATCTTGCCGTCTTTCAGAAGCGAGATTGACCTCTCTACGGCATCTCCCTCCATTTCTCTGCCGTTCGGCTCGGCCAGCAGCAAACGGGGACCGCATGCCGGACAGGCATTGGGCTGGGCATGAAAACGGCGATTTGCCGGATCTGTGTATTCCGCCCGGCAGGCGTCACACATGGTAAAAGTTGCCATGGTGGTAAGGGGGCGGTCGTAAGGAATTCCGGTAATGATGGAATAGCGGGGACCGCAGTTGGTGCAGTTGATGAAAGGATATCGGTAGCGGCGGTCGCCCGGATCGAAGAGCTCCTTCAGGCAGTCGGCACAGACATCGCTGTCGGGAGCGATCTGAATCCCCTTTTCCCCTGGCGCACTGGGAAGTATCAAAAAACCTTTTTCCCCTGATGGGGGTATCGCAGTTTTCCTTACGGCGGTTATGGAGGAGAGGGGGGGGGCTTCCCTTTCGATAGCCAGGAGAAAAGCCGAAAGATTCGCCTGCGTCCCTTCCGCTTCCAGGAGCACGCAGCCGGAGATATTGCGCACCCACCCCCTTATGCCGTGCCTCCCGGCCAGCCTGAAGATAAAAGGGCGAAACCCGACACCCTGGACGATCCCCTCTATCTCTATCCGTAACCTTTTGAATGATCGTATCATGAGAACCATGGTCAGGATAAAGGCGAGGGTCAGGACTGGGGCCAGGAAAAATTCCTGGCCGAGTGCTAACCCTTTTTCCCAACTCTTTCCTTCAGCCAGGAATACCAGGCATCCATCCCTGCGCCCGACTTCCCGGACAGTTCGAAAATGACAATGTCCGGACTGACGCGACGCGCCAGATCTTTACATTTTTCCGGATCGAATTCCACGTAGGGGAGTAGGTCCGTTTTGTTGAGGAGCATCACGTCGGCGACGCGGAACATCTGGGGATACTTGAGGGGTTTGTCCTCCCCCTCGGTCACGGAGAGCACGACCACCTTGTGGTTCTCTCCCAGGTCGAACGCCGCGGGGCAGACCAGGTTGCCGACGTTCTCGATGAAAAGAAGGTCGAGCTTGTCCAGCTCGAACTGCTCGACTGCATGACTGACCATGTGGGCATCCAGGTGGCAGCCGGAGCCCGTATTGATCTGGATAGCCGGAACCCCGGTGGCGGCAATTCTTACCGCGTCGTTGTCGGTCTGCTGGTCCCCTTCGACGACCGCACAGCGGTAGTCCCCGGAAAGCTCCCTCAGGGTACGCTCCAGGATGGTGGTCTTGCCGGACCCGGGGGAACTGACCAGGTTCAGGGCAAATATCCCCTTATTGCCGAAGAGAGCCCTGTTTCCCGCCGCCAGCCGGTTATTCTTGGCGAGAATGTCGGTTTCCACGGTGATCTTTCTTGCCCCGGGCTCATGGTCATGATGGTGGTCGTCACCATGGTCGTGGCGGTGATGGTCGTGGTCATGGTCGTCGGTGCCGCAGCCGCACGTGGTGCACATGCTATTCGACCTCCAGTTCTTTTACCCGCAGCTCATTGCCGGAAAGGAGCTCCATGCGGTACCCGCCGCAGGCGGGACAAGAGTCATAGAACGTGCTGACCCCGGACCTCCCGCGGCAATCCAGGCAGCACGCCACGGCCGGGACCCGTTCGATATGGAGCTTCGCTCCCTCCATGAGGGTGTCGCGGGTGCAGGCGTCGAAACAGAACTCGACCGCCTCCGGAACAACCCCGGAAAGGGCGCCGACTTCCAGGGTGACCGAGATTACCCGTCGCCCCCCGGAATTCTCTTCACAGATCTCCACGATGCTCTCCGTTATCGACATTTCGTGCATCGGCATCCCGTCGTGCGTCAAATCTGAAGCCGGCCCCATCATGCCGGCCGGCCGAAAAATTCGGGGGGATTACCCGACAGGCCACCGGGGGTCGGCCGTGACTCCCCATCCGTCAAGTTCCCGCAACACGTTCTGCATCAGGGGCTCAATCTGTGCCGAAACGGCAGGCGACAGTTCCATGCCCATTTCAATCATTTCCGGCTGTACCCCCCAGAGCACCATCTCGCAGGGGTCGAACCCCTGCAGGGTGGCGACGGCCAGAAGATCCTTCAGGCCCATCTGATGGAGTGACACCTTGGTTTCCAGGACGATCGGCACGTCATCTCCCGCCAACCGTGCCAGGCTTCCCGGTGCCGTTCCGGTATCCACTGCATCAATCACCAGGAGCCTCTCCACACCTTCGAGATGCGGCAGGAGATCGAGGCCGAGTGTCCCGCCGTCGAGGAGGGTGACCCCAGCGGGGAAACGATACCGTTCCGTCAAGAGTTGGATCACCCTGACCCCGATGCCGTCATCCGACATAACCAGATTTCCTATGCCGAGAACCAGTATTGACACACAGTTTCCTCTCGCCCGGATCCGGCAGCAGACCAGGAACCGCAACGGACAATGCTGGAGTTACCATAGCAGAAACCGGGATTTTCCGCAAGAAGGGGGCACGCTGCCGGTCTGACATGCGGAAGCGCGGAGGGATCATCCCGACTGTCCCACCGCGCTTCCGGTCTTCTCTGCCTGTTGACTATCAGGCTGTTGAAAAACGTCATGAGGACCCGCAGGGCCTGAAGAGGTCGGGATGCACGCCGTACGCAAGCGAAAAAGCGCGGCGTACTCACTTGTACGTCGCGCTTTTGCGCGAGCGACAACACCGCAGACCGACCCCGCAGTAGTTTTTCAACAGCCTGCTAATCCTTCTGCTT
>JBGPCQ010000184.1:0-5814 GCA_041481895.1 Geobacteraceae bacterium
GTCAGTGGTCGCCTTGGTCATTTCGTCCCGTCAGGGCTCCGGGGAAATTACTTTAATGCTTTCAAATGTTTTATCAACTATACCCCGATCGTCTGTTATTTCAATTGCACGCTCTTCCCGGCAATGCGGACATGCCGATATCAGCCATAAACATCCAGTGGAACGGTCTCCCGTTGCCCTCACCCGGCGGATAACGGATCGGCCGGACACGGCGTTGACAAAGAGAGCCGTTTGACTTATAGTGGCTCGAGGCGTTCTGGTGTCCTGTGCAGTTAGCTCGCCGCATTAATTGCGAGGGATTTTGGTTCCTGGCACGGCACGGCGACGCAAGCCTGGCAAGGGCTAAACTGAGGAGCCGCAACAAAGCCTGAAGCACACGAAAAACAACACAACAGGATCAACAGTGCCGGTCCATGCGGGATATTAAAAATATTACAACCAGAAAAAGGTCATTGAGTCTCGGGTTTTTTCACCGGCGCAGAAAGTCCTCGCACAATTCCTTCAGGAACCTGGAGGAGGGGAAGCCTGCCCGGCGCAGGCTCCGTGTGCTTCTGCCGGTCCTGGCTCTCCTGCTGGCCTCCTATCCGATTGTCTCGCTTTTTGTATCGGCCAGGACCGCGGTTTCCAGCGTGAACATTGCAACTCCGCCGAAAATCAAGCCGTACACACCCCTTGACCCCTATAAATCGTTTCAGCTTGCAGCCGATTCGCTCCCTGCCCTCTCGATGCGGGGGGAGAGTTTCTTTGCACCCTTGCCGGATGGCGGCGCCATCACCTATTCATTCAACTCTGAGCTCCAGGAGCGGGTAAATAAGGTAATGGCAGCGTACCAGGTGCCGTACGGGGTTTTCGTCGCGGTCGAGCCGAAAACCGGCAGGATACTGGCCATGACGGGACATTCCTCCCTGGATCCCCTCTGGAAGCAGCAATCTTACTTCGGCCTCTACCCCATGGCATCGCTATTCAAGATAATCACGGCGGCGGCAGCCCTGGAAGAGAAGAAAGTTTCGGCAGACACCATGTTCGCCTACCGGGGCAAACTCACCTCCGTAAACCCCAAGTACTGGAATGTAAAACCGGGGCGCAATAATCAGGAGATGTCGCTCTCAACGGCCATGGGGAAATCGGTAAACCCCGTATTCGGCAGGCTTGCCAGTGACGTTGTCGGGCGGAGTTCCATCATGTCTTCCGTCGAACAGTTCGGATTCAACCAGCCCCTCGTCCCCGGCATGTCTATCCCCCCGAGCACGGCGGCCCCCCCACAGAACGACATGGAACTGATGCTGATGGGCGCCGGACTTGGCCGCGAAGTAAAAATTTCCCCCTTTCATGCGGCGCTCATGATGGCGGCCATCGCCAACGACGGTGTCATGATGATGCCGTCGCTGGCCCAGGAAATTAAAAACGTCAAAGGGGAAACGATCTTTACGGTAAACCCGCAGACGGCACGGCGGATGGTTACGCCGGAAACGGCCCGCCAGTTGGCCCGGATGCTGTCGACGACCGTCAGCACCGGCACTTCCCGGAAAATATTCCATGACCGCCGCGGCAGGCCGAAGTTTGCTGCCGTAACTATTGCAGCAAAGACCGGCTCTATCGACGGCAAGGACCCGGCAGGCCACTACAGCTGGTTTGCCGCCTATGCCCCGATAAACGACCCGCAGATCGCGCTCGTGGCGCTTGTCATCAACCAGGCGAAGTGGAAGATAAAGGCGTCATACGTAGGAGAACAGGCGCTCGAAGCCTTTTTCAAGTAGGAAACGCGGCTTTTGCGCAATCTCTGCGTTGATCTTCGGGATTCCTTGTGCGACGTAGCTCTGTTTATGCCCTTTGGGTACTACGCCTCCGCGTCATCCCTCGATCGCCTTGACCTTGCGCAAAATCCACGTTTCTGCACCATTTTTCATAAACTTTGTGGATGGGAAATGAAGTGTAAACGGTGCGGAACATGCTGCACGGCGCCGGACATCAGGGCACTGGACAAGCCGCTGGGGGTCAGGTGCGTCCACCTGGGCGATGACGGGCTCTGTGCTGTTTATGAGAAGAGGCCTGCGGTCTGCCGGGGATACCGGCCGGATGAGATTTGCATGAGGATTGCCGCCCCGACGTTGTTGGAACGGGTGGGAAAATACCTGGAGTTGTTCGGTTTGCAGGGAGAGGGGTGAAACCCGCCCCTAGCGGTAGGTTTTCAACGACAATTCACCGTCCACCCATTCTCCGTAGGAGAACTGGGTGATCCAGTCGCCGAGCGACAGGAGCGTCCGTTCACTGCCATCCGCTGTTTTTTCCAGGAGCGGAAGGTGGAAATGGCCGGTTATCATGATGTCGCATCCTTCGTTGAACCGGGCGGCTGCGAATTGCTTAAGGATGGTCATACAGTCCCACTTCGTTGTGCGCGCCTGGCGACTCCGTTTGCTGGCACGGGACATCCGGACGGCAAGCGCTGACACCGCGCCCGGTGGAATAATAGGTACCAGCGCCCCGCTGAGGGGGTTATGCATTATGAAACGAAGCAGGCGATATCCGATATCCTTGCTGTTTATCTGGTCGCCATGGCAGAGGTAAACCCTCTTCCCGCCAAGATCAATGATCGCCGGCCCCCTGTATACCGCGGCCTTGAGGGTCTCCGTGAAAAAGGGTCCCATGTGAAAATCGTGGTTTCCCTCGAAAAAAACGATTCTCGTACCGCTCCCGGCAAGTTGCCGAAGCTGCTCCATGACAGGGAAATAGTGGCTGAACGGGACGCGGCGATACCCTATCCAGAACTCGAACAGGTCGCCGAGGATAAAAAGGGTATCCGTTGTTCCGGTTAACCCGGCAAGAAAAAGGAGAAGCTTCCGGTAGTTTTCATCCTCCGGATTTCTCAGGTGGGCGTCGGCTATGAATACCTTGCGCATGACGGGACTATAGCGGAAAATCAGATAGAGGTAAAGATAGAGATAGAGAAAAAGAGTAGAATGTGTTTATCAGGGGTTTCTTTACCTCTGCCTCTTTCTCTGTCTCTGCCAGTTCTTGAGGTGTTTTCAATGTGTGCCATGCGTGAACTGGAAATAGTCTGGGACGACCTACTGGACGGTTTTGAAAATACCGACCCGGACATTGTCTACTTCCTGGACAGGGATACGGGGGAAGTTTTTTTCGTCTCGGCCGATTATGAAGACGAGGCCTTCTGGGATGAGGTCGAGAACCATGACCAGTTTCTCCCTATTCCCGGTTTCGATTATGATCAGGAGAGGCTTCTTCTCCATGAATTCATCAAAGGGGTGACCAACGAAAAGCTCAAGGGAATTCTGGAAAGGTCTTTCATCGGCAAGCGCCCCTACGGGAGGCTCGATGAAATACTCTCCTTCTATCCGGAAGATATGGAAAGGCTCCTTGCTCTCAAGGAAGAAATCATCTCCGACAGAATCAGACACTGGCTGGAGGAACATGATATTTTCCCTCCGGGCGAACAGTTTTAACAAGGGACCCCATGACAACGAAGCAACCGGCAGCCAGCATTTTAGTTCTTCTCCTCCTGACCGCCATCCTTTTTGCCGGCGGCTATGCCCTGCGCCATACGGTTTCCACTTTCCTGCTCTCGTTCGTGCTCGCCTACATCCTCGACCCTTTCGTGGTCATGCTGGAGCGGAAGAAAATCCGCCGCATCTACGGAATTTTGGTCCTCTATACAATGCTCGGCATAATCAGCTTTTTCATTTTTGCCTTCCTCGTCCCGCTCATCAACATCAGGTGGTATGCGCTGCTGGCCGACCTCCCGAAATACGTCCAGAAGGGAAAGGAACTCCTCCTGGCACTGGCGGGGAATTTTCAGCCCGCCTATGCCACCGAGGAATGGAACTGGCTGTTCGACAAGATTTCGGAAAGCATGGATTCCATCCTGGGCAAGCTCGGATCAGGGGTATACGCAGCCGCCAGCAGTGTGGCCTTCAACCTGCTCAACATCATCCTGGCTCCGATTCTGGTCTTCTTCATGCTGTTCTACAAGGGAGACATAATTTCCGGCATAACGGCCTGGCTTCCGGCCGTACGCCGTGACATCATCCTGGAACTGGGGCGCGAGATAAACATCAGCGTCGGCGGCTACATCAGGGGGCAGCTGATCGTTTCGCTCATCGTCGCGGTCTTCTCCGCAGTTGCGCTTTTCTACCTGGATGTCGATTATCCGCTCCTGTGCGGAATCTTTGCCGGACTCGCCTCCATCCTCCCTTTCGTGGGGGTCATTCTTGCCACCATACCCCCCCTCTTCCTCGCCTATGTCAAGTTCCAGAGCGGGATCATGCTGCTGAAGGTGCTGGCTGCCTTCGCCCTTATCTATTTCATTGAAGGCTACCTGGTCAAGCCGCTTGTTTTCAAAAAAGCGATGGATCTCAATCCACTGGCAACCATAATCGTGGTCATGGCCTTCGGCGAACTGATGGGGTTCTGGGGGATACTCCTGGCCTTGCCGATCGCCGCAGCGATCAAGATAATCTCGACCCACTTCCGCCGCGGTCACTTCAGCCGAGAGGCCTGAGCAATGTCCGTCGACAGATCGGAGATAAAAACCCTGTATATCCTTGCGGCGGCTTTTGCCGGGTTTCTGCTGGCAGGGTATTTTCTCCGTCATACCTTTTCCGCCATCCTCACCTCGCTCGTCATCGCCTACCTCTTCAATCCGCTGCTGAAATACCTCGAAAAAAAAGGGTTCGACCGAATCACCGCCCTTGCCCTGCTGTACGGTATTGCCGCACTGGCAACCCTTTTTGCCTCGTTCTTCCTGATCCCCTACTTCCTGCACCAGACCGAGGCGCTTGCCAAATCGCTCCCCAGCTATATCCAGAACATCAGGGCTGGCATGGAAAGCTGGAAACTCCGGATGGCCCCCTACTACGCGGGAGAAGAAGGAGCATGGCTCCTGGAGCAGGCTGAAGGGTATCTCGCCCTGCTGCTCCACGACATCTCCGGGACCGGCTACCGGCAGATCATCGGCCTCTTCTTCGGGGTCTTCGATCTGGCCCTGGCGCCCATTCTCGTTTTTCTGATCCTCTGCTACAAGGAATTCTTCAAGGAAATTATCATGCGGATGGTGCCGGCCTCCGAGGGCCGCCACCTCGCTGAGCTCGGGGAAAAAATCAACCGGAGTCTCGAGCGTTTCATAATCGGAATGGTTCTGGACTGCCTCATCGTCGGGACCATGACCGCTGCTGCGCTCTATCTCCTCGGCATCGAATTCCCGCTGCTGAACGGCCTTTTTGCAGGGTTCGCCTGCATGGTTCCCTTTCTCGGCATGATGGTGGCCGTCATTCCGGCGGCATTCATCGGCTATGCCAAGAACGGCGACCTCTACATGATCCCCAAGGTCGTTGCCGTCTATTTTCTCCTTCATGTCATCATCGAGGGGAACCTGATCAAACCGCTCGTCATGAAGCGGACCCTCAGGCTCAACCCGCTGGCCGTAATCTTCTCCGTTATGGCCATGGGAGAGCTCCTCGGCTTCTGGGGGATCGTCCTGGCAGTCCCCATGGCGGCGGTGATCAAGATCTGCGCCGGTGAGGTGCGTGAACTGATCGTCGCCGGAAGGCTGGTAAATGGCACAGACCACCCGTAACAATTCGCTCCTCTTGAAACGGATCAGTCGGAAATTGTAAGGGCAATCCTTGTGATCACCCGGTTTTTGCTGGAATATAGGTGAACAGATTCCAAAGCCCATGCCCCGTCCCAGACAGACACACAATAAAGCGCTTGTCGCCGGAACAGCGGCCATTTTCCTCTTGGCTGCCCTGCTCGGAATCGCCTGGAACCAGCAGCTCCTCCGACAGGCCTGGACAGGAC
>JBGPCQ010000185.1:0-5780 GCA_041481895.1 Geobacteraceae bacterium
CGGAACGAGGTGTTAACAATGATTCCAATGGTTGACCTGAGGACACAGTATCTGCAGATCAAGGATGAGATCGACAACGGGATTCTTGAAGTACTCGATAAAACCCAGTTTATCCTCGGCCCCAATGTGAATGCCTTTGAAAGCGAAGCTGCTGCCTATCTGGGTGCAAAGCATGCCGTGGCGGTCGCGTCAGGCACCGACGCTCTCCACCTTGCGCTTGCGGCGGCGGGGATCGGGGAGGGGGACGAGGTCATTACCTCTCCATTTACCTTCATTGCCACTGCCGAGGCGATCCGTTACGTGGGGGCGACCCCGGTCTTTGTGGACATTGATCCGAATACCTTCAACATTGATCCCTCCGCCATCGAGTCCGCCGTCACCCCGAGGACTCGGGCCGTCCTGCCGGTCCACCTGTTCGGCCAGCCGGCTGACATGGAACGGATCGAGGGCATTTGTGCACGGCATGGACTACTTCTTGTCGAGGACTGCGCCCAGTCATTCGGTGCTGCAGCCGGAGGACGGATGACCGGTTCGATAGGCGCCCTGGGCTGTTTCAGTTTTTTCCCGAGCAAGAACCTCGGCTGCTATGGTGACGGCGGGATGGTGACGACTAATTCGGACGAACTGGCGGAACAGCTCAAGGTATTGCGCAATCACGGGTGCAAGGTGCGTTACCACCATTCGGTAATCGGCTATAACAGTCGTCTCGACGAAATTCAGGCAGTCATCCTCAGGGTGAAGCTGAAGCGGATCAGGGAGTATAGTGAAGGACGCAGGAGAGTAGCCCATCTCTACAGCGAACTTCTCCAGGGGAGTGCAGTGACTCCTCCCTGCGAAGATGGCAAAGGCGTCCATGTCTACCACCAGTATACGGTGCTGACAGACCGTCGCGACGCGATCATGGCAGCCCTGACCTCTGCCGGGATCGCCTCGGCGATCTATTATCCGATTCCACTCCATTGCCAGGATGTCTTTGCTGACGAATTCAAGGGGGTATCCCTGCCTGTATCTGAAGATACGGCACACCGGTGCATGTCGCTCCCCATCTTCCCGGAAATGACGGATGAGCAGGTAAGGGAAGTGGTCGGGGTAATACGACAGTTTTGAGTTTCGAGTTCAGAGTTTCGAGTTGGAACCCATAGCTTTCAACCCGAAACTCTTCAGGCCCGCTGTCTGGGTCGAAACACGAAACTTGGGGTGAATATTTGAATAAACGGATCATGATCGTTGCCGGTGAGGCTTCGGGCGATCTCCACGGTGCAAACCTGGTGAGGGAAGTCCGAAAACTCAATCCCGGCCTTTTTTTCTTCGGTATCGGCGGTCCGCGCATGAGGGAGGCGGGAGTCGAGACCCTTGTAGATGCCTCTCAGATGGCGGTAGTCGGCCTTGTGGAGGTAATAGCCCATTTCGGCATTATCAGCCATGCCTACTTTACCCTGAAGAAGATCATCGCGACCGCCCCGCCTGACCTCCTGATTCTCATCGATTACCCGGATTTCAATCTGAGAATTGCCAGGCTGGCCAAACGGGCGGGGGTCAGGGTCCTCTACTACATCAGTCCCCAGGTATGGGCATGGCGGGTGGGAAGGGTAAAAAAGATCGGCCGGGTTGTTGACCGGATGGCTGTCGTGTTTCCCTTTGAAGTCCCGTTCTACGAAAGGGAGGGGGTGCCGGTCACTTTCGTCGGCCATCCGTTGGTCGATACGGCTCGCCCCTCCATGTGCCGGACTGAAGCGCAGGCCCTTTTCGGCCTTGACCCGGCCCGGAAAACGGTCGGTCTTTTCCCCGGGAGCCGCATCCACGAGATCGAAAGGCTTCTCCCGGTCATCCGGGAGTCCGCTGAGATCCTGAAAGAACGCTTCCCGGACCTGCAGTTCATTCTGCCGCTTGCCTCCAGCCTCAGTTGCGCAGATATCGCACCGCATCTCCAGTCCACCGGTCTTGACATCAAAATTGTGGAAGAACGCGGGTATGATGTCATGCAGGTCTGCGATGCCATCATTACCGTATCCGGTACGGTAACCCTTGAAATTGCCCTGCTGGGGGTGCCGATGGTGATAATCTACCGGGTCTCTCCTTTTACCTACGCAGTCGGCAAACGTCTCATCAAGGTGGATCATATAGGCATCTGCAATATCGTTGCGGGTGAACGGGTCGTGAAGGAACTGCTCCAGGAGGAAGCGGAGCCGGTCCTGATTGCGGATGAAATTGAGAAGATACTGACTGATCCGGCCTATGCCGCATCCATCAGGGACAGGCTTGCCGCAGTGAGAGGAAAGCTGGGGAGCGAGGGAGGGTCGGCGCGGGTCGCACAACTGGCTCTCGCAATGCTTGCTGCCGGAGAGAACGGATAACATGGAATCATTGAAACGTCTTTTACATTACAGTCGTCCCTACTGGTGGCGAATAGTCATTGCCGCGCTGGCTTCACTTACCGTTGGCGGTATGGACGGTGTCTTCGCCTACCTGTCGGGCCGTATCGTCAAGCAGCTTTTCATTCAAAAAAACTGGCAAATTCTCGGCTACCTGCCGCTGGCCATCATCATCATCTTCCTCGTCAGAGGCCTGGGTCGTTATGTCAACGACTATTTTATCCGGACCGCCGGCCAGCTGGCAATCCAGGACATTCGCAACGAGGTCTATCGCCGGAATATCCACCTTAGTCTCGGTTTTTTCGGCCGGCATCCGATCGGGGCTCTCATGTCGCGGATCATGAATGACGTGAGCATGATGCAAGAGGGGGTAGCCAACGTCATCACCGGTATTTTTCGCGACGGCTTCGGCGCCCTTTTCCTCCTCGGAGTCATCTTTTATCTTAACTGGAAACTGGCAATTATCGCTTTTTTCGTACTTCCCGCCACCATCTATCCGGCCCAGAAAATCGGTCGCCGTATCAAGAACCTTGCCCGCGAAAGCCAGGGGCGGTTGGGTACCCTGACGAGTATTCTGCAGGAGAGCTACACGGGAATCAAGGTGCTCAAGGCTTTCGGCCTCGAGGAACGCGAGATCGGCAAATTTAGCGCCGCCAACCGGGAGTTTTACGGCTTTATCCGCAAGGGGATCAAATATGAGGGGCTTTCGGTACCGATAATGGAGGTCCTTACTTCTTTCGGCGTTGCCGGCGTCTTTTGGGCGGGACTCTACATGGTTTCGCGCGGGACGCTGCAGCCCGAGGATCTGCTCTCCTTTGTTGCCTCCATGGTACTCCTCTTCAACCCGGTGAAAAAACTCAGCAGTTCCTACAATACTCTGCAACGCTGCCTTGGAGCTGCGGAGAGGGTATTGGAGATTATCGACGAAAAACCGGAAATAGTTGATCCTGCTCACCCCGTCGAGTTGTTGCAGTACAGGGGGGCCGTGGATTTTATGGGAGTTTCCTTCCGTTACAATGACCACGATGAGTGGATTCTGAGAAATATCAACCTTACTGCCCGTACGGGAGATGTCATCGCTCTGGTCGGGCCTTCAGGTGGCGGGAAGACGACCCTGGTATCACTCATCCCCAGGTTTTATGATGTGATTGAAGGGGAGGTCCGTATTGACGGAATTGATATCCGGAGCATCAAGCTTGCAGATATCATGAGGCAGATTGCCCTGGTTGACCAGGAAACCATCCTCTTTAATGACACCATTGCCAACAACATCAAGTACGGCAAGACCGAAGCAAGCCGGAACGAGGTGGAATCGGCCGCCCGGGCGGCTTTTGCCCATGAGTTCATCATGGAAATGCCGGACGGCTACCAGACCTCCATCGGCGATCGGGGTATCCGTCTTTCCGGCGGGCAGCGCCAGAGGCTCTGTATTGCCCGGGCGATCCTCAAGAATGCTCCGATTCTGATCCTTGACGAGGCTACCAGTGCCCTTGATACGGAAAGCGAACAGATGGTGCAGAACGCCCTGAATAATCTCATGGCGAACCGGACCACCTTCGTTATCGCGCACCGGCTCTCCACCATTCTCAATGCGGATAGAATAGTGGTAATAGACCAGGGGATGATTGCCGAAGAGGGGACCCATGAGCAGCTGATCGGGCAGTCGGGCCTCTACAAAAAACTCTATGAGATGCAGTTCCAGGTTTGATGAGAGAATATCTGAAAACGCAAAAAAAGCGGCTTGCCGCCGGTATCCTGCCGAAGCTGATCTACCTCGTCATCCGTGGACTCTATGCCACCATGAGGGTGCGGATAATCGGCGGCGATATCCCCCATGCCTTTCATGTCCGGGGTGAAGGGTTGATCAACGTATTCTGGCACGCCAGGCTGCTGCTGCTCCCCTTTGCCTACACAGGGGGGGATACTCCCCATATTTTGATCAGCAGCCATGGGGACGGAGAGATCATCGCCAACGTGATGAAGTGTTTCGGCTTCAGCCTGGTTCGCGGTTCCTCGTCAAAAAGGGGAAAGGAAGCCCTTCAGGAGATGGTGCAACTGGCCAGGAATAACCGTGACCTGGGGATTACCCCTGACGGTCCCCGAGGCCCCGCCGAGGTGGTTAAGCCCGGGGTCGCCCTCCTGGGGCGGTTGACGGGGAGGCCGGTTATCCCTCTCGCGTATTCCTGTTCATGGGCAAAACGCATCGCCAGTTGGGACCGGTTCATGCTCCCGTACCCTTTCTCCCGGGGGGTGATTGTCTGGGGAGAACCCCTCTACTGCCGTGAAGGAGAACATGCAGAGGTTTTCCGGCAGAGGATAGAACAGGCCCTGCGGGAGACAACAGCGAAGGCCGACGGATATTTCCGGCCATGATCCATCTTCTCTATGAAATAGTCCTGCGGCTGGCCGCCCTGTTCTTTGTGCCGTACCATTTTTACCGTTCCGTGGAGAGAAAAAGGCCGGCTGCACTTGCCGAACGTTTTGGGGCGATTGCTGCGCACGAACTCGCGGCAGTCGAGGGGAACAGACCCATATGGGTGCACGTCGTTTCCGTGGGAGAGACCATTGCCGCAAAGCCTCTGCTCAAGGCGCTCAGGGAAAAATTTCCCGACCGGAAGATCGTCATCTCCAACGTAACCGAGACCGGGCGGAGTGTGGCTCTGAAGCTTGCCGAAGCTGACCTCTGCATCTATTTTCCCTTCGATTTCGGCTTTGCCGTCAGGAGAACTCTCTCAAGCATCCAGCCTGCGATCATACTGGTCGTCGAGACCGAGATATGGCCGAATTTCCTTCGAGCGGCACGTCAGATGGGCATCCCAGCGGTAATGGTCAACGGGAGGATATCAGATAGTTCTTTTGGGCGCTATCTTCGCCTCAGGTGGTTTTTCCGCCCCATCCTGGGAGACTTTGCATGGTTCTGCATGCAGACCGGCGAGGATGCGCGGCGTATTGTCGCCATGGGAGCTCCTGCCGAAAGGGTTGAAGTTTCCGGGAACCTCAAGTACGACCTCCCGGTCACCGTTGTTTCGCCGGCTCAAAAAGATGAAATCAGGGACGCCTTCTTCCTCCCTTCCGGCATTGCCGTTTTTACCGCAGGGAGCACCCATCAGGGTGAGGATGAACAGCTGATTTCCGCTTACCGGCGTCTTATCGGCGCAGGAAAGAAAGTCTTTATGGTCCTGGTGCCGCGCCATCCCGAGAGGGCGGCCCAGGTGGCCGAACTCCTGAAGCAGGAAAACATGGCTTTTACCCTGAGGTCCGACATCAATGGCCGCACGGGCCCGTTTTCTCCTGGTGAGGTCCTCCTGGTGGACACCGTTGGCGAACTGATGAGATTCTATGCGGTGTCCGACGTGGTGTTCGTCGGAGGAAGCCTCGTGCCGACCGGAGGCCATAATATTCTCGAGC
>JBGPCQ010000186.1:0-5742 GCA_041481895.1 Geobacteraceae bacterium
CCGTCTTGAGGGAGACGCCGAGGGGCTTGTAGGACTTCTCGATGATGGCGCTCTGCAGCCAGTCATACCCCTGCTCCGGTCCGTAGCCGGCAAAGTGCTCGGTGGTGCCCAGGTCGTCCACGGCGTCGTGGAACGCCTTCAAGACGGCGGGGGCCAGCGGCCGGGTCACGTCGCCGATGCCGAGCCGGATCACCTTGGCCGAGGGGTTCGCTTCCGCAAACGCACGCACGCGGCGGCCGATCTCCGGGAAGAGGTAGCCTGCCTTCAATTTCAGGTAGTTGTCGTTGATCTTTGCCACGGGGAAAAACCTCCAAAAGAATTTGCCACAGAGGACACAGAGAGCACTGAGAAAATCAAAAAAGCACATTAACAAGGATGGACAGGATAAACAGGGTTAAAGTCTTTTGGTTTTTACCCTTACATGATTTCCGGTTTTATCCTGAATATCCTGAATATCCTTGTTAAATGAGGTTTCCTCTCTGTTCTCTGCGCCCTCTGTGGCTAAAAATGTCGTTACTTCAGACCTAATACGTCCTGCATGTCATACAGCCCCGGCTTCTGAGCCACCACCCACTGGGCCGCGCGGACCGAGCCGCGGGAGAACATGTCCCGGGTCATTGCCCGGTGGGATATCTCGATCCGCTCCCCCTGGCCGATGAAGTAGACCGTATGTTCGCCGACGATGTCGCCGCCCCGGACGGTCTGCATGCCGATCTCTTCCTTTGTCCGCTCGCCGCAGATCCCCTCGCGGTGATAGTTGGCCACCTTGTTGTAGTCGCGGCCGAGCGCTTCGGCCACCACTTCACCCATGCGTACGGCAGTGCCGGAAGGGGCGTCCTTCTTCTTGTTGTGGTGCAGCTCGACGATCTCCACGTCGAAGTCGTCGCCCAGGGTTTTTGCAACGTCTTTCAGGATCTTGAAGCAGACGTTGACGCCAACCGACATGTTGGGGGCCAGCACGCAGGGGATGTCTTTGGCAAGTTCGGCCGCAAGTGCCCGCTCCTCGGGTGAAAATCCGGTGGAGCCGATCACGATCGCCTTCCCCTGCAGGCCGCAGGCCTCCAGGTTTTTGAGCGACACCTTGGGGGTGGTGAAATCGATCAGCACGTCGCACCCCTTGATGACGGCATTCAGATCGTCGGAGATGGCAATGCCAAGCGTGCCGCACCCGGCGAAGAGCCCGGCATCCTGCCCGACCAGCTCGTGCCCCGGCCGCTCCAGGGCGCCGGAAAGCTCGCACCCGGCCTCCTTGACGGCAACGATGATCCTCTGGCCCATACGTCCGGCCGCGCCGCAGACAGCGATTTTAACCATGTGTGACCTCGTTTCTGAGTTTTTCTTTTTTGTAGTTTCGGTGGTGCAGAAGCGTGATTTTTTCGTCAGGTCAAGGCGGCCAAGGAAACCCGCGGAGGCGTAGCAGCGCTACGCCGCACAAGGAGTTTTCGCAGGCCAACGCAGAGATGGCGGAAAAGGCGCGCTTCCTAAATCAGCCCGTATTCTTTCATGATTGCCGCCAGCTTCGCCTTATTCGCATCCGACATCGGCGCCAGCGGCAGCCTCACCTCGTCGGAGGCCTTCCCCATCAGGGCCACGGCGGTCTTGACCGGCACCGGGTTCGTCTCGATGAACATGGCATTGGAGATCTTCAAGAGCTTCAGATGCCACTGCCGCGCCTCTTCCATGTTGCCGGCGAAGAAGGCGTCCACCAGGGCCGCCACCTCCTTCGGCATGACGTTGGCCAGCACCGAGATCACCCCCTTGGCGCCGCACGCCATGAGTGGGAAGGTGATGAAGTCGTCGCCGGACAGGACGTCGATCTTGTCGCCGCACAGGGCGAGCACTTCGGAGCCTTGCTGAAGCGAGCCGGTCGCCTCCTTGATGGCGACGATGTTTTTGTGCTCGGCCAGCCGCGCCACGGTCTCGGGGAGCAGGTTGACGCCGGTCCGCCCCGGCACGTTGTAGAGTATCTGGGGAAGCGCCACGGCGTCGGCCACCGCCATGTAGTGGCGGTAGAGCCCTTCCTGGCTCGGCTTGTTATAGTAAGGGGTGACCAGGAGCGCGCCGTCGGCGCCGAGCTTTTTCGCATGCTCGGTCATGTCGATCGCCTCACGGGTCGAGTTGGAGCCAGTGCCGGCGATGACCGGAACCCTTTTCCCGACCTGCTGCACCACGATTTCGATGACCCGGTCGTGCTCCTCGTAGTCGAGGGTGGACGACTCGCCGGTGGTGCCGCACGGCACAATGCCATCGGTGCCGTTAACGATTTGAAACTCCACCAGCTCACGCAGCTTTTCTTCGTCCACAGCGCCGTTTTTGAACGGCGTGACGATGGCGACAATGCTTCCTTTGAACATATCTGTTTCCTCCCTTGCGGTGGAATGCTGCTGATTTTAACCGAAGTACGCCTACGACAGGAACGAAGCTATTTTCTCGCCCTTCACCAGGTCTTCGACGGTCTCACGCTCCCGGACAACCTCGAACGTGTCCCCTTTAACCATCACTTCTGCGACGCGGGGGCGGCTGTTATAGGAACTGCTCATGGCGAAGCCGTAGGCCCCGGCGGACATAAAGGCCACCAGGTCGTCCTGCTTGAACATCGGCACCTCCCGCCCCTTGGCCAGGAAGTCGCCCGACTCGCAGATGGGGCCGACGATGTCGGCGACGATCATTCCGTCCTGGTCCTTCCTGACCGCCTGGACGCCATGGTAGGAGTCATAGAGGGCCGGGCGGGCCAGGTCGTTCATACCGGCGTCGATCATGATGAAGTTCTTCTCGTCCCGGGCCTTGGTGAAGAGGGTTCTGGCCACCAGGATGCCGGCATTGCCCACCAGGTTGCGCCCCGGTTCGAAGAGCAGGTGCATTCCCAGGTCCCTGGTTGCGGCGACGATCTCCTTGCCGTAGTCGGACGGCAGGGGCGGCTCCTCGGCATTGTACTGGATGCCCAGCCCGCCGCCGCAGTCGAAGTATGTGAGGTCGATCCCCTGGGCCCGCAGCTTGCCGATCATCACCTTCAGTTTCTCGATGGAGTCGACGAAAGGGTTGACCTTGGTCAGCTGGGAGCCGATGTGCATGTCGATGCCGATGACGTCGATGCCCGGCAGGGTCCTGGCGCGGGCGTATTCTTCCATGGCCCGGTCAATGGTGATGCCGAACTTGGCGTTCTTAAGGCCGGTGGTAATGTAGGGATGGGTGCCCGGGTCCACGTCCGGGTTGACGCGGATGGCGATGCCCGCCTTCTTCCCCAGGCGGGAGGCGATCTCGGAGATGCGGGTCAGCTCCTGCTCCGATTCCACGTTGAACATCAGGATGCCGCTGTTCAGGGCATACTCGATCTCGTCATCCTTCTTGCCCACGCCGGAGTAGACGACCTTCGCAGGGCTCACCCCGGCCTTGAGCGCCCGGTAGAGTTCGCCGCCGGAGACGATGTCCACGCCCCCCCCCAGGTTGATGAAGGTCCTGAGGACCGACTGGGTGGAGTTGGCCTTCACCGAGTAGCAGATGGTGTGGGGCACGCCGGCAAAGGCGTCGTCGAACGCCTGGAAGTGGCGGGTCAGGGTGGCATGGGAATAGATGTAGACCGGTGAACCGACCGCGGCCACAATCTCCTTGATGGCTACGGCTTCGGCGTAGAGTTCATTGCCCTTGTACTGAAAATGATTCATACGGTTCCTTCCTCAAAAGTGGCTGCGGGGAGAAAACCCCCCGTTTTATTTACATAAAGTGGTTTTATGTACCATAGGGCCGGGAAAAAGTCAAAACTTAACCGAGCATAGCTTGCAGGCTGTTGAAAAACGTCATGAGGACCCAAAGGGCCTAAAGAGGCCGGGATGCACGGCGTAAGCGAGCGAAAAAGTGAGGCGTATCTTGAATACGTTGAACTTTTGAGCGAGCGACAACACCGCAGACCGGCCCCGCAGTAGTTTTTCACCAGCCTGCTCGTGCTATTCCGGTTCGGTCAGGCCGGCCCGTACCTCGTTGGAAGGCCCGCTTTCAACCGTTTCGCCATCGACTACGGCGATCGTCCTTACTGCATAGTCGTACTTCTTGCCCCACTCGAGCACTTTGTCCGCAAAGGTCGATTCCTGGACGGGAGCGCTGTTCAGGGGAGAGAGGTAGATCGTCTCGCCGCTCTCCTTCCGGTAGATGGTGTACCCTTCGATGCGCCCGCCGGCCGGAGGAGACGCGCCACCCCATTCCAGCAGAACTTCGCTCAGTGATGAAGCTGCCTTCAGCACCGGAGGGAGGGGAGGGGCAACCTTCTTCCTGCCGGCCCGGTTGGAGGCGCGGCTCACCACGCCACCCTTATTCAATGAGAGCACCTTGTACCGGTAGGTCGTTCCCTCTGCCAGGTCACCGTCGCTAAAGAGGTACCTGGTGCCGGCAACCGCTACACCCTGGAGATACTCCAGGTCAACGCTCTGCGCCAGACGGTAGGCGGTAGGGCACTCCTCGCAGTCCTCGCCGGGCGGCAGGACCTCCCGCTTGAACAGCTGGAACCCGGCAAGGTCCTTGAGGGATCGCCCTCCCTCCTCCCCGAAAGGCCGCGACCAGGAGACCTGGAACTGCGCCCCCTTCTGCTCCACGCGGAGATCGGTGATGGCCGCCGGCGCAAGCGACTCCGGCGACATGAGAGGTCCCTTCCTGCCGCAGCCGGCAAGAACGCCGATGATTCCCAGGATACAACAGAGCTTTTTCATAGGAATTTCCTTAATTCGTGCCCATCCGGAAACTCCGGGTGTGACACTATAGTCCGGTCTTGGCGCGTTCGATCTCTTCCTCAACCCTCTCCGGTGCCGTCCCCCCCGTAGCCCGCCGGGCATTGACGGATGCCTCAAGGGTGATGGCCGCACGGATGTCCTCATCGATCTTCCCGGAGAATACCCGCCACTCCTCCATGGTCAGCCCCGGGAGGTCCTTGCCGTTCTCAACGCAGTAGCGGACCGCCTTGCCGACCACTTCGTGGGCGTCGCGGAACGGCATCCCCTTCCTGACCAGGTAGTCGGCGACATCGGTGGCGGTGGAAAACCCCCGGGACGCGGCATCACGCATTGCCGAAACGTTCACCCGCAGCTCACGTATCATGTCGGCAAAGATCTTCAGGCTCCCTTTGACCGTGTCGATGGTGTCGAACAGCGGCTCTTTGTCCTCCTGCATATCCTTGTTATAGGCGAGGGGGAGCGACTTCATGACCGTCAGAAGCGCCACCAGGTTGCCGTAGACGCGACCGGTCTTGCCGCGTACCAGCTCGGGAACATCGGGGTTCTTCTTCTGCGGCATGATGGATGAACCGGTGCAAAAAGCATCCGAGAGCTCTATGAAGTGGAACTCGCTGGTGGACCAGAGGATCAGTTCCTCGGAGAACCGGGAAAGGTGCATCATGAGGATCGCTGCAGCCGACAGGAACTCGAGGGCGAAATCACGGTCCGATACCGAATCGAGGGAGTTCCTGGTCACTTCGGGGAAGTCGAGCAGTTCGGCCACATATTCCCGGTCGATGGGAAACGTGGTGCCGGCCAGGGCGCCGGCGCCGAGCGGCATGACATCGGCCCGTTTGAGACAATCCTCCATCCGGCCCTTGTCGCGCCTGAGCATCTCCACGTAGGCGAGCATATGGTGCGCGAAAAGGATCGGCTGGGCAGTCTGGAGGTGCGTGTAGCCGGGCATGATGACCCCCAGGTTGGCTTCCGCCTGGTAAATGAGGGAATCGATCAGCAGGTCGATATAGGCGCTGATCTCCGCCAG
>JBGPCQ010000187.1:0-5592 GCA_041481895.1 Geobacteraceae bacterium
GATCAGACATGTGTAATCATACCGGTAACAGCTCGCAGGTCCACCTGAAGCTCGACTCCCCCATTAAATCACACGAAACCCGATCGGTGCTTCGGAGAATACTGGCGACAATCCTCCTGTGCCTGTTCGCCATGGTCGTGGCCGCCGGGTGCGCCTCAACCAAGGTCACCAACCGCGAGCAACTCGTGACCGGGCAGCTCCCTCGGCCAGGAAACATCCTGGTGTATGATTTCGCCGCCACGGCTGCCGATGTGCCGGCCGGCTCCGCGATGGCCGGCCAGTATGACGGGGGCGCCACCTCCCAGACATCCGAGCAGCTCGCGACCGGCCGCCAGCTGGGCGCTCAAATTGCGGGGGAGCTGGTCGAGCAGATCCGCCGCATGGGAATGCCCGCAGAGCAGGCGTTGCCTGGAACGACACCGCGGATCAATGACCTTGTGATCCGGGGCTATCTCCTCTCCATCGACGAAGGGAGTGCCGCCAAGCGGGTCGTAATCGGATTTGGCTCCGGGGCTTCCGAGTTGAGAGTGGCGGTCGAAGGCTACCAGTTGACGCCCCAGGGAATGCGCAAACTCGGATCCGGCACCGTCGATTCCGGCGGCGGCAAAACCCCGGGGGCGGCGTTGGGGCTGGCCACCTTCGCTGCCACGGCCAACCCGGCAGGGCTCATCATCAGCACCGGGATGAAAGTGTATGGGGAAAAGAGCGGTAAAAGCACGGTTGAGGGGAGGGCCAAGGCTACCGCCAAGGAGATCGCCGATGTGCTCAGGCAGAGATTCCAGGATCAGGGCTGGATCAATTGAGTCAGGCGATGCCGGGAGATGCGGCGCCGGGCGAGAACTTCAGGGGACCATAGGCAGAGCCAAGAGGAGGATTTTTAATGCTCATGGGAGAACCGGCCACGACAACCCGCATTGAGCCGCGCTGGCCCGTTGTGCTCGCGATCCTTGCGGTGCTCATCCTGCTGGCGGAGTTGCCCGAACGTATCCGGCTCTTCCCGGCCTGGTTTCCCTATGTCGTCGGAATAGCGGTGATCGCGCCGATGGCCGCCGTCGGCCTGACGTCTGCAAAAGCCTTCTGTCTGCGGATAGAGCGCACGGTTACGCTGCTCTTTTGCTTAGTAGTCGGGGTCTCAATCGTTGTGAACCTGGTTAACCTGATCGGCGACATGGTGGACCGTTCAGGGAAGATCAGCGGCCTGCAGCTCCTTGCGTCGAGCGTTGCTGTGTGGGTCTGCAACGTGCTCGCGTTCTCGCTGCTCTACTGGCAGATCGACCGCGGCGGCCCTGAGGCCCGGGCAAACGATGCGAGCCCGAAACCGGACTGGCTCTTTCCGCAGGAAGGGGCTCCCGCCGAGGATCTGCCGCCAGACTGGCGACCGACGTTCGTGGACTATCTGTTCCTCGGATTTTGCACGGCAACGGCGTTCAGCCCCACCGACGCCCTGCCGCTGACGCCCCGCGCCAAGATGCTGGTGATGCTTCAAAGCACGATCTCGCTGGTTACGATCGTCGTCGTGGCTTCCCGTGCAATAAATATTCTCGGAAGTTAGCCGCCTGGACCGGATTGGGTTGATTTTCAACGGGATCGTGGAATTTCTCCAGTCGTACGGGATCATGGTCGGCCGGGCTGCCGGCAGTTGACCGGAGCAGTCGCGATGGAGGAAATTCCGGATAATAAGGAAGGGGATAACCAATCATGTACATGTTTGATACAACGGAAAAAATGCTGGCACTGACATTCATCGTGACCTGCATGCTCAGCATCGGCATGCAGACCGGGGTGTCGGACGTCCGCTCGCTGGGAGCGTCGAAGGGGTTTCTGGTCCGGACGCTCCTGGCCAATTTCCTGGTCGTGCCGATCGTAGGGGTGGCTATCGCCCGCCTGCTGCCGCTCGAGCCGGTCGTGGCCGGCGCTCTTGTCCTTTTGGCCTGCACCCCCGGCGGTTTGAGCACCGTACAATTCATCAGCAAGGTCAAGGGTGAAGCGCATGTGGCGGGGGCGATCGTCTGCCTTCTTTCACTCCTGGCGCTGTTTGTCTCTCCGTTGCTGCTGCATCTGGTGCTGCCTGGCAACGTCCGGCTGGTGATTCCCTATGGCAGCGTCCTGCTCTTTTTCCTCCTGTTTCTGCTGCTGCCGCTCCTGGCCGGTATGCTCCTGCTCAACAAGGCGCCGGGAGCGGCTGGGAAACTGTCCATGCCGCTGGCGCTGGTGGGGGTCATCACGTTTGTCTCGTTCATGGTGGTGACCGGTGATTTCCGCAAGGCGGCCGCGGGGGATATCGGTATCGTCGCGGTGGGGGCCATGCTGCTGTTCATCCTTGTTTCGATGGTTATCGGCTGGTTCATGGGCGGTCCGAACCGCAATTTGCGTCAGATACTGGCGTCCTCCACGAGCATGCGCAACGCGGCTCTCTGTCTGGCGATTGTTCAGGCCAGTTCGCCGGGGCATGCCGTGATAGTGCCGTTGCTTGCCTTCAGCCTGCTCATGGTGCCGCCGAACATGCTGTTCACCGTTTACTTTGCCGTGCGGGCAAAACTGAAAGCACGGAAAGCAGCATGATGGTTCATTCGACCCGTTGTACGGCACGACCTATGGAGGAAGCAAGATGATGATTATCCAACTTTTTAGATTCAGTTCACTCCGGCTTCCTGTGCTTCTGGTCGCCCTGCTTGCCCTGCTCGTCTCCGGGTGTGCCAGCATGGGACCTGGCACCATCGGCCGCGACCGAATGGACTACGATCGCTCTGTCACCGAATCGTGGCAGCGCCAGTTGCTGGAGAACCTCGTCAAACTTCGCTACGGCGATACGCCCTTCTTCCTCGATGTGGCGTCCATCACCAACTCCTATGGTCTGCAGACACAGGTCAACGTGAATGCGAACTGGTTTGGGCACGTCATGGGCCTTGGTGCCGACAATTCCCAGGGCGTTGGGGTTTCCGGCCTCTACACCGACAAGCCCACAATCACCTACAACCCGCTTCTTGGCCAACGCTTCACCCGGAGCCTGATGACCCCTGTACCACCCGGTGTCGTGGTGTCCCTTATGCAGGCGGGGTGGCGGGCAGACGCCGTTCTGCGAACAATGGTGACCTCCGTCAACGGCGTGCAGAACCGCTTCGGTTCGGGGGGACGGGCCCGGGGCGCAGATCCGGAGTTCTATAAACTCGCAGAGGCATTGCGTCGCATCCAGGCCACGGGAGCTGTCGGCATGCGGGTCGAACGCGTGAAGGATAAGGAGTGGTCGGTGATGACCCTTGCCAAAGGGAAGATGACCGAGGAGACGGCGCAGGATCAACGCGTCGTGCGGGAGATACTGGGCCTCAAACAGGATGTAAGGGATTTCCGGGTCGTTTTCGGCTCAGCACCGGGGGGGGAAGATGAGGTGGCGATGATCACCCGTTCGATGCTGGAAATTCTGATTGATTTTTCAGCGTCTATCGACGTCCCGCCGCTGCATATCCAGGAAGGCCGCACCACCTCGACCAGGGTATTCGAGACAGACGCCGCGGGCGGCTATCGCCCCATGATCCGGATCCAGAGCGGGCCGCAACGCCCTGGAGATGCATTCGTTGCCGTCCCATACCGGGGTCAATGGTTCTGGGTGGAGGACAGGGACTATCCGTCCAAGCAGATGTTTTCGTTTCTACTGATCCTCTCGTCCCTTAACGACGTAGATCCCGGCAAGGGAGCGCCCATTATAACTATCCCGGCGAACTGACCGGTGTTGGAAGAGAAAGGAGGCGTCAATAAGAGTCAAACAGGTCCTAATTCCGCAGGAGCGGGCTGACGTTCAAGAAGTCACACCAAGAGTCACCAGTGACTCACAACCGAAAGGAGAAAGGTATGGCAGCAAAAAAACCTAACATCCTGATTCTGTGGGGCGACGACATCGGCATCTGGAACATCAGCCATTTCAGCCGTGGCATGATGGGCTATCGCACCCCCAACATCGACCGCGTCGCCGAAGAAGGGGTGACCTTTACCGACTATTATTCCCAGCAGAGTTGCACCGCCGGCCGCGCGTGCTTCATCACCGGCCAGAATCCGATCCGTACCGGCCTGACCAAGGTCGGCATGCCCGGTGCCACGGTCGGTCTGCAGAAGGAAGACCCCACCATCGCGGAATTGCTCAAGCCGCTCGGCTACGCCACCGGCCAGTTCGGCAAGAACCATCTGGGCGACCGGGACGAATACCTGCCGACCATGCACGGCTTCGACGAATTCTTCGGCAATCTCTATCACCTGAACGCCGAGGAAGAACCGGAACTTCCCGACTATCCCAAGGACCCCGCTTTCAAGAAGCAGTTCGGGCCGCGCGGCGTGCTCCACTGTAAAGCCGATGGCAAGGGGGGGCAGACGATCGTCGACACCGGCGCCCTCACCAAGAAGCGGATGGAAACCATCGATGAGGAGATCACCACGGCCGCTCTCGGCTGGATGGAGACGCAGGCCAAGGCCGAGCAGCCGTTCTTCCTCTGGTACAACGCGACGGCTATGCACTTTCGGACCCACGTCGCCGAAAAAAATCTCGGTAAGAGCGGCCAGGACCCCTACAGCGATCGGATGGTGGTGCATGATGAGCAGATCGGCCAGATGCTCGACAAGCTCGATGAGCTGGGCATCGCCGACAACACCATCGTCATGTACTCTACAGACAACGGCCCGGAGAACGACACCTGGCCGGACGGCGCCAACACCCCGTTCCGCGGCCAGAAGGACTCCAACTGGGAAGGCGGATGGCGCGTGCCGTGTTTCATGCGCTGGCCGGGCAAGATCAAGGCGGGATCGGTCCTGAACGGCATTGTCTCCCACATCGACATGTTTCCGACGTTGCTGGCCGCGGCCGGTGATCCGGATGTCACTGCAAAGCTCCTCAACGGCTGCACGGTCGGTAACATGACCTACAAGGTCCATCTCGACGGCTACAACCAGATCCCCTACCTGACCGGCGCGGTGAAGGAGAGCCCGAGAAACGCCATCGTATACTTCAGCGATGACGGGGAAGTCATTGCGGTGCGGGTCGGCGACTGGAAGTTCAATTTGGCGTTACAACGATCCGATACGATGAGACAGTGGGCCGAGCCGTTCGTGAAGCTTCGGCTGCCATATATAATGAGCCTCCGCCGCGATCCGTTCGAGCGGGCCGAATACAACTCAAACACCTACATGGACTGGATGGTCGATCACGTGCCCCAGTTGTACATGATGCAGGCGGTGATAGCGGGGCAGATCGAGGACTTCGTCAAGTTCCCGCCGCGGCAGAAACCCGCTTCGTTCAACCTGGACGCGGTGCTGGCGCAGGTGACGGCCCACGGCCACGGCTAACCCCGGCTCCGGCTTACGCTTGCTGATTGAATGGAATCCCCCGGCGGACAAGGGGTCCGCCGGGGAATCAGACAGTATTTATAAGGAAATGGTTCCCCCTCATCCGTCCTGCGGCCACCTTCTCCTTTAGGCCCTGTGGGTCCTCGGGGAGAAGGGTTTTAAAGCACCCTCTCCCTGGAGGGAGAGGGCTGGGGTGAGGGGGAATGAATTTGCAAGAAATATTCAGAAACAATTGGTCCCTTTCCCATGAACCAGCAAAAAGAA
>JBGPCQ010000188.1:0-5423 GCA_041481895.1 Geobacteraceae bacterium
GACCCTCTCCTCGTCAGCCCTGGAAATCAACTCCTCCGGAGTAGAGGTCGCGCTTGCAGTCGAACAGATCTCAAGGGGCGCCGAGACCCAGGCGGAAATGGTCGGGAAAAGTTCCAGCATCATCCATGAAATGGCAATTTCCGTTGATCTTGTCGCCAAAAGGGCAAGGGAAGCGGCCAAAGCGGCCAGGGAAACAAGCCTCACCGCCCAGCGGGGAGGGGACCTGGCCAAAGATTCGCTGGAGCGGATGAAGAACCTTTTCGATAATGTCGAATTGTCGGTCCAGCAATTCGCGAGCCTGAACGCCAAACTCCAGAAGGTCGGCAAAATAGCCGACTTTATCGGGGAGATCGCCCGGCAGACGAACCTGCTCGCCCTGAATGCCTCAATTGAGGCGGCCCGCGCGGGAGAATACGGCAGGGGCTTTGCCGTCGTTGCCGAGGAAGTGAGAAAGCTGGCGGACGGGACAGGGAAATCGGCTGCCGACATCATCGACCTGATCGGCATGATAAAGGAGGAAAGCGCCAGGGTACAGGTGACCTTTGCGGAAAATTCACGTCATATAAATGAAGGGAAGAATAACATCGACATTACGGCCGCCTCGTTCAGGGAAATCCTCGACACTGTTATTGAAACCGAGCGTAAAGCCAACAGCATCGCCGATCTTTCCAATATGCAGACTGACGGGTCTGTTAAAATGGTTTCTGCGGTTGACGAAATCTCCAAAGTGGCTGAAGACAACGCCGCCTCGACGGAGGAGGTTTCCGCCGCCACGGAAGAGCAGTCAGCCGCAATGCAGGAGATGGTCCACGCTACCAGGGAACTGGAGGACCTTTCCAATGAGCTTAACACTATGGTAGAACAGTTCAAGGTCGGCATGACCGAAGACGCTGATCCGCCATTCGCGTCATCCGGGACAGAGGGGCAAAATGATGCGGAGTCGCCCTGATTGCGTGCGGAGATATCCATGAGTGACAATCTGCGACGCCTTCTCATCTTTAACGTGCAGGGGGGGCGGTACGCTCTCGATCTCCGGGATGTCGCGGAAGTAATGGCCCCCCCCATGATGTTCCCTCTCCCGTGGGCACCGGGTTTTCTCAAAGGGACCATGAATTTTCACGGCACCCTTGTCACTCTCCTCGATCTGGCCGACTTCATGAAAGTAGGCTGCACGGACCGGGCCGGCAACATTCTGGTCCTCGACAAACGGATCGCCAACCTCGCTCTCTGGGTGGACGGTGTCGAGAATATCATCCTCTCCGATGAAATCCTCGAGGAAGACGAGAGCAGTGACCCGTTGGTGGACAAGGTGCTCATAATGGCTGATGGCTCTATCAGACTGCTGGCGGTGGGAAAACTTCTGGAAAGTATCGAAGAGACGCTGAGAAGATAATTCTCAGGATTGCGCAACATTGAGTCTACTGGAACGGATACGGTATTCCCCATGAAGAGTGAGCGGGACCGGATAACTGATAATGACGGTCATGGGACAGCCAGCGCGGGGAACCGGCCGATGGCCGACACCCGAAGTTCGTCGGGGGGTTGACCCATGGACATGTCCCACTACCGTGAGCTGTTCATCTCCGAAACAAGGGAGCATCTGCGCACCTTTAACGAGCTGATCGTTGCGCTGGAAAAGGACGCCAACGACAGGGAGCAGATTGACGCCCTGTTCCGCAATGCCCATTCCATGAAAGGGATGGCCGCCGCCATGGGGTACGGGGCATTCGCCATGCTTGCCCATAAGATCGAAGACCTCATGGACAAGGTGCGCAAGAAGGTCTTTCCCTTTGCGCCGGGTATTGCCGACCTCCTTCTGGAAGGGTCCGATCTCCTCGATGCCATGCTCAGCGACATAGAGGGAAATCTCACTGCAGTACGGGATGTCGGCGGACTTGTAGAAAAGCTGGCCGGTTATCTCCCCGGAGCAGAAAAAGAGGCTCCGCCCCCGGCGCCGGAAGGCGAAAAAGGCGCAGCGTATGATGATAAAAGGGAAGGGCGCCCGGAATCCCGCCAAACCGTTCGGGTCCGGACTGACATTCTTGACAGTCTCATCAATAGTACCGGCGAGCTTATAACCAACAAGAATCGCCTGATGAACATCAGCAGGGATCTCGGCTCTGCGCCCCTCGATGATGCCCTTCTGGAACTCGGCAAGCTCCTGCGGGGGCTCCACAATGAAGTGCTGAATGTCCGGATGATGCCGTTTGCCTCAATCAGCGATCGTTTCCCGCGGGTCGTCCGTGACCTGGCCCAGAAAAGCGGCAAGGATATCTCATTTGAAATCGATGGAAAAGATATCGAACTCGACCGCGGCATACTTGAACAATTATCCGATCCGCTCGTTCATATGCTGAGAAACGCCGTCGATCACGGACTGGAGTCGAGTGCGGAACGTCTGGCAGGCGGCAAGGAAGAACAGGGGCGGATCAGGCTCTCCGTTTCACGGGAGAAAGACCAGGTGGTCGTCGCCATAACGGATGACGGCCGGGGGATGGATCCGGCGCAACTTATCGCCTCGGCCCTTGACAAGGGGCTCATCAAACCCGAGGAAGCAAAGGGGATCTCCTCACGGGACGCCCTGCTCCTCACCTGCATCCCCGGATTTTCGACTGCCCGGGAGGTCACTGACGTCTCGGGGCGCGGCGTGGGCATGGACGCGGTCCGCTCAACAATCAGGTCGCTCGGGGGGAGCCTCGCGATAGATTCGGACGTAGGCCGGGGGAGCGCCATAACCCTGAAATTGCCCCTGACTATCGCCATCATAAACGTCCTGCTGATGAAGTGCGACAACCTGACCATCGCCGTGCCGGTCACCAGCATCCTCCGTACCCTGGAGATCGGGCGCTCCGACATCACCAGCAGGGACAAGCACAAGGTTTTTAACCTGGCCGGCGAGGACATCCCCCTCGTCAGCATGAAACGGATTTTCGGCATCCAGGCATCATATCCACCTGCTTCCGTCATCCCCCTTTTCGTTACGGAAGTTAGGGGCCGCAGGGTGGGACTTGTGGTTGACGGTTTCCTGGGGCAGCAGGAAGTATTCGTAAAACCCCTCGGCAGACCGCTTGCCAGAATGAAGGGGCTGGCCGGAGGGGCGACACTCGGCAATGGCGAGGTTGTTTTTATTCTGGACGTTGCCAATATTCTCTAGCGATTCGAAAGGAATTGATTTCATGCCATTTTCCCGCCTGACCGAACAACAACTCGACGCACTTCGCGAGATCAGCAATATTGGTATGGGACACGCGGCCACGGCCCTTTCCCAGCTTACGGGCAAGACCATCCACCTGGAAGTGCCGCGGGTGCTGATCACGGACACGGCCAGCATGCCCGGATTCCTGGGGGATGCCGAGCGCCCGGTGATCGGGATATCCCTCCGGATGCTCGGCAATGCCCAAGGGTACATCCTGATGATTTTCCCCCGGGAGAATGCCATCAGGATTCTGGAGCAACTCCTCCCCCACAAGATCACAGGAGGGGATACGCTGTCAGACCTGGAACTGTCCGCCCTGACGGAGGTGGGAAACATCCTTGCCTCGGCATATCTCAATGCGCTGGGGGAGATGCTCCGGATGACCCTGATCCCTTCAGTCCCGCATCTTTGTGTCAATAAC
Organism: Geobacteraceae bacterium; assembly: GCA_041481895.1. Taxonomy (GTDB): domain Bacteria; phylum Desulfobacterota; class Desulfuromonadia; order Geobacterales; family Geobacteraceae; genus JAMPXD01. Next base: position 3,618 of record JBGPCQ010000188.1, read on the forward strand.
GTCGGCAGGCTCATCGAAAATGCACTCGCCGAGTTCGGCGAAGCCGGCGGGATAACACTCATGCTCGACACCGAATTTTTCAGCAAAGACGAACGAGTCAGCGGCAAGTTCTTCCTCTTCCCGGACACCTCTTCCCTTAAGGTTATTCTTACGGCTCTGGGCATCGAAACGCCCCCGGCAAGTTCAGTATGAAAGGAGAAATCATGCCGCGTCTCTGTCGTCTCATGCCGTATATCGTTCTGCTCCTGTTCTCACTTGCCGTCCAGGCTTCGGCCGCACCGCCGACGGTGACCGCAACAGATGTGGTCGCGACACTGGAGCAGGGGTATGCCGCACTATCCGACCTCCAGGCTGACTTTTCCCAGCGCACCACTGTAGCCTCCATGAACCGGGACGAGCGGGGCGCCGGGGAACTCTTCATCAAGAAATCAGCCGGCAGCGCCATGTTCCGTTTCAACTACACCAAGCCGCGACAACAGATAATCTCCAACGGCAAGACGGTATGGTACTATCTCCCCGGGAACAAACAGGTGATAATCAGCGATGCGGCAACCCTGTTTGAAGGAGGAAACGGCGTCGCCCTCAACTACCTGACCGGACTGGGTCATATTACCGCCGACTTCACCGCAAGCTTTGCCGGAGAAGCGCGGGACAAAAAGGGGGACTACGTCCTCGACCTCGTTCCGAAGAAAACAAGCCCCGTCATGTCCAGGCTCCGGCTGACCATCTCCGCCAAGGCTGTTGCAGAGTTCCTGGAGACCAAAACGGTCCGGCACCCCTTTCCCGTCGTCTCCTCCGTGGTATATGACCAGCTCGGCAACACGACCCGCATCGACTTCGGCAAGATCAAGGTCAACCGGGGGCTCGGGAGCGACCGGTTCACCTTCAAGGTCCCCGCCGGGGTGGACGTTATCAAAAACTAGATAGATAAGAAGTATTTTGATTTCCCATTAGCTACTTTCTCTGTCTCGATTTCCCGTGGGAGGTTCTACATGCCGTCATTCGACATCGTTTCCAAGGTTGATGTGCAGGAAGTTGACAATGCTGTGAACCAGGCGATCAAGGAGATCGCGCAGCGCTATGATTTCAAAGGCTCTAAAAGCCAGGTAACGCTTGAAAAAGACGCGATCAAGGTCCTGGCCGACGACGATTTCCGGCTCAAGGCGATCATCGACATCCTCCAATCCAAGTTTATTAAAAGGGGGATTTCAATCAAGTCCCTCGACTACGGCAAGACAGAGAGCGCATCGGGAGGGATGGTCCGCCAGACCATCGCCATCAGGCAGGGTATTGCCAAGGAAAAGGGAAAGGAAATCTGCGCCATCATCAAGGAGACCAAGCTCAAGGTCCAGGGCCAGATACAGGAAGACCAGGTGCGGGTGACCGGCAAGAACATCGATGACCTGCAGGAGATTATCCAGCTGTTGAAGGGGAAGGATATGGACATAGAACTCCAGTTCATCAACTTCCGCTCTTGAAGCGCCGCGCCTTTTCCGCAATATCTGCGTAAGTCTTCACGATTCCTTGTGCGGCGTAGTGATGCTACGCCTCCGCGCAATCGCTCGACAGCCTTGATCTTGCGAAAAAATCGCGGCGCACCAGGTGATTGCCTAACCCCTAAGATTTCTAATAATTACCAATAAAGAGGTCAGCTTGCAAAAAACTGAAAAAGAAAAAGTCAGCCTGATCAGCCTCGGCTGCCCGAAAAACCTGGTGGACGCCGAGGTGATGCTCGGCTACCTGTCCCGGGAGGGGTTCGAGGTGACCACCGACGAGCGTGAAGCGGACATCATCATCGTCAACACC
>JBGPCQ010000189.1:0-5414 GCA_041481895.1 Geobacteraceae bacterium
ACATACCGGCAACACCGGCGATGGGAAGATTTTCGTGTCTACGGTTGATGACATCGTGAAGATACGAACAAATGAAAGAGGAAGAGATGCGATTTAGCAGCGTACTCAGGGTCGGTTGCTGCAATCATGAAGGTGAATGAGGCGGTGCGGATACGTACCAACAAACGTGGCGAGGCGGCGATTTAACCGAAAAGGAGCCGATCATGAAAAGAATGAATTTATTGATTTTGACAATGACAGGGACATTAGTAAGCGGTTGTGTGAATAATTCCGCGTTGATAAGAACAAGCAGCACAAGCATTCGCAATGATGTTTTTCAGGAATTGTCAAACGGAGGACCGGTTCCTGCCGGTTATGCTGATTTGCGCATCACCTCAGCCCTTAAGACTCACAAGCCTGGAATCTATTCCGCACGAGACATTCACGGAACGCCTGAATACAAGTTACTGGTGAATATTGACGGACAGGCAGTGCAGTTGCCGAGTAGTTTGAGTAAGGAAAATGTTGAACCGCGTGGGCTTCGTGATTCCGAGGCAGGGGAGGGGATCAGGTATAGGTTCAGCTCTAATCTGCGCCTGAAGGCCGGAACTCATAAGGTTGTCATTGCCATCCCTGCGGATGAAATTGCCGTAGAGCGGCAAATTACCCTGCCGGAAGGGGGCAACAGTCTTGTGCTTGAGCCGCTTTACAGGTCAATTCCAGGAAAGCAGCGTCCGGCGGCCTATGGGGTAACTAGCTTTTCTGAGGGGATTAAAGGGTTCTGGATGATATTTAATGGGGAGTCACTGTAGGAACTGTCAATGGGCCACGCGCAAAGGCATCCTGCTCGTTACCCACTAACGATATCATCCGTCGGCACGGAGGGGTGCAAACTTCCCGATGTTTTTCAAAATGTGCGCGTTTCACCCCTTGACATAAAACAAAGTTAATCTAACCTTTATAAACAGGAACCAGTACGAATACGGAGCACATCATCGAATCTGCCGAGATTAAAAACAGGATCGTGAAGGCGCTGCAGGACAAGGGTCTCAAGCTGACCCCGCAACGGCTTCTCATCATTGATATCCTCGCTGGGCAAAAAACCCATCCGAGCGCCCAGACCCTTGTGCGGCAGGCCAGGGAAAAGGCCCCGAAGATAAGCGTGTCAACGGTGTACTACACTCTGAACCTGCTTAAAACCCTTAAGCAGATCAAGGAACTGGATTTTTACGATATGGATAACCGTTATGAAGCGAATACCGCCGATCATCTTAATCTCATCTGTGTAAACTGCGGAAAGATCCAGGATTTCATGGAGGACGTGCCTGTCTCATCCGGAAAGGTCGAGGAACAGACCGGGTTCAGGGCGCACGAGAAGCGTCTCGAATACTATGGATACTGCAAGGAGTGCCTGAGTACAAAGGGCTGAAAAATTTTGTCGTATAAACAGGAATAATTCCTATTTAGTTTCCAACCGGAAAGGGTTCTTTTTCGCCCTGGCGGTGTCAATCTACGGGCTTGCTTGTGCGGCGTACAGTCGTACGCCTCCGCGCGATCCCTTGATTTCCTTGCCAGGACAAAAAATCCCTCCTTTCCGAATTGGAAACCGATAGTTGCTCATCCGGAGTTTCCGGATGGAAACTATTTACGGAGCATGACACCAACAGACTTCCCGGCAGGTACTACCAGGAAAAGGAGGAGCAGATGAGCGAGGATAAGAAGCTGACTACCAGAAACGGCGCCCCTGTCGTCGACAACCAGAACACCATGACTGCCGGACCCCGTGGCCCGGTGCTGCTGCAGGATGTCTGGTACCTGGAGAAGCTTGCCCACTTCGACCGGGAGGTGATCCCCGAGCGCCGCATGCATGCCAAGGGTTCCGGCGCCTACGGCACCTTTACCGTCACCCATGACATAACCCGTTACACCCGGGCCAGAATATTCTCCGCGGAAGGAAAGAAAACTAACCTCTTCCTCCGCTTCTCCACGGTAGCCGGGGAGCGCGGAGCCGCCGACGCCGAGCGGGACATTCGGGGCTTTGCGATGAAATTCTACACCGAGGAGGGAAACTGGGACCTGGTGGGGAACAACACGCCGGTCTTCTTCGTGCGCGATCCGCTCAAGTTTCCCGACCTGAACCACGCGGTGAAACGGGACCCCCGCACCAATATGCGTAGCGCCCGGAACAACTGGGATTTCTGGACCTCCCTCCCCGAAGCGCTGCACCAGATCACCATCGTCATGAGCGACCGTGGTCTCCCCGCTTCCTACCGCCACATGCACGGCTTCGGCAGCCACACCTTCAGCTTCATCAATGCGAACAACGAGCGCTGCTGGGTCAAGTTCCATCTCCGCACCCAGCAGGGAATCAAGACCCTGAGCGATGCAGAGGCCGAGGAGCTTGTCGGTAAGGACCGGGAAAGCCATCAGCGCGACCTGTACGAGAGCATTGAAAAGGGCGACTTCCCTCGCTGGACCATGTTCATCCAGGTAATGCCGGAGAAGGATGCGGCTAAATACCGCTTTCATCCCTTCGATCTCACCAAGGTCTGGCTGAAAAAGGATTATCCGCTGATCGAGGTGGGGGTGATGGAGCTGAACCGCAACCCGGAAAACTACTTTGCCGAGGTGGAGCAGGCGGCCTTCAACCCGGCCAACATTGTCCCCGGCATCGGCTTCTCACCCGACAAGATGCTCCAGGGGCGGCTCTTCTCCTACGGCGATGCCCAGCGCTACCGGCTCGGCGTCAACCACCACCAGATCCCGGTCAATGCGCCCCGCTGCGCGTACAACAGTTACCACCGCGACGGCCCCATGCGGATCGACGGCAATTACGGCAGCACTCTCGGCTATGAGCCGAACAGTTACGGTGAATGGAAGGAGCAGCCGGAATTTGCCGAACCGCCCCTGGTCCTGGAGGGGGCCGCGGACCACTGGAACTTCCGCGAGGACGATGACGACTACTATTCACAGCCCGGCCTGCTGTTCCGCCTGATGGGTCCCGAAAAGCAGGCTCTCCTCTTCGCCAACACCGCCCGCGCCATCGGCGGGGCGCCGCGGGAGATTCAGCTGCGCCACATCGGCAACTGTATGAAGGCTGACCCGGCTTACGGCAGGGGAGTGGCCGAAGCCTTGGGCATCCCACTTTCCGAACTGCCCGCAAACTGACGCATGGCTTGTAGTCCGGGCGGTATAAACAGAACAACGAAAGGAGAGACCATGAGAAGCGGAAGATCGAAACTCAGCAGGGTGTTGTCGGTGATTATCTTCGCAGTGCTCGCCTGTGTGTGTGCAGCTTACGCCCAGGAGGGAAGCAAGAAGAGTTCGAGCTATGCTCCTGTTGTCATCACGGAGGACTTCACGGCTGTCATGGCCGGAATGAAAGCAGCGAAGCCGGAGGTGATGAAGAGGCAGATGGATTTGCTCAATGAGCGGTACGACCTGAGCGATCGCCCGGCCAAGGGGATAACGATGTCGAGAGGAAAGCCTGTTCAGGACGGGGTGCGGGTCAAGCTCCCCAAGGGGATGACCTGGGACAGGCTGGCGACAATGGCCCCGGAGGAAATCCGCGACAAGAACCTGTTCCCGGCCGGATTCTACCCACTGCCTCACCCGAACCACCCGGAAGGAGGGATGACTTTCCCGAAGTTCCAGATCGACGAGATCAAGAAGCAGGAGGGGAGGGACCTCACCCGCTTCGACCTGGATTTCGACCTTCCCGACCATTTTCTGCCGGAATTCCCGGCGCCGATCTACCTGACGACACGCACTGATCTCGGCGACGTCTCTCAGGGGAAGCTGGTGACCATCAATAACTACTACGCGCTGTTCAACGGTTTGCTGAATCCCAAGCAGCTTGAAGGTTTGCGGCTCCTGTTAACACCCTTTCCGCAGCAGCAGTTCAACCAGACCGAAGACCGCCGTTCCGAGCAGCCGAGCCGGGGAGTTGCATGTCTCGACTGCCATGCAAACGGCCATACAAATGCAACGACTCACCTGGTCGGCGACATTCGGCCCCAGGAGTTTCGGCATCGTATCGACACTCCTCCTCTTCGCGGCGTGAACATTCAACGACTGTTCGGTTCGCAACGGGCGCTGAAGAGCGTGGAAGACTTCACCGAGTTCGAACAGAGAGCGGCCTATTTCGATGGCGACCCGGTAATCGCGACGAAAAAAGGGATCAACATTCTCGACCGGGGTCATCAGGTGCACGCCATGGCGGAATTCATGGCGCTCCTGGACTTTCCGCCGGCGCCAAAGCTCGGCATTGACGGCAGGCTGGATCCCAGAAAAGCAACGGAGGCTGAGATGCGAGGGCAGGCTTTGTTCTTTGGCAAGGCCAATTGCGGGAGCTGCCATCCGGCCCCCTACTATACGGACAACAGCATGCACAACCTGAAGGTGGAGCGCTTCTTTAAGCCAATCATGATCAACGGCAGAATGGCTTCCGCAGATGGCCCCATCAAGACCTTCCCACTGCGCGGAATCAAGGACTCGCCGACCTACCTTCATGACGGAAGGCTCCTGACGCTGGAGGATACGGTCGAGTTCTTCAATATTATTACCGAAATCAGGCTGACCGAGCAGGAGAAACAAGATCTCCTGTCATTCATGCGGCAGTTATAGGAAGATAAGTTCACAGTATGCGCTGTCGACATGATAGCCTGCGCCGCCTGAAGAGTTTCGGTGTATCTCAAGGCTGTCTACAAAAAGGAAAAGTTTCCCGAATATGCGTATGATGAAGAACAGCATCAACAATAAGCTGGCCGCCGGATTCGGGCTCTGTGTGCTGCTGACGGGAGCCATGGTCGTGTTCAATTTTTCGGCTCTGCAGAGGCTGGACACGCTCTATCAGGATACCCTGAAACGCTCCGTGGACATGGAACTGGCGACGGACGCCCAGCACATCGGCGAAGACATGTACATGATCATCGCCAATGCCGTCATCAACAGGGATATGGCCAAATCAGAGCAGGAATGGGCCGCCGGCAAACAGGATAACCTGGCAAAGTTGCAGAAAGTGGCCATTGCCGCCGATACGCCTGAAGAGCACGCCCTGATAATGGAGGCGCGGGAGGCGTTCGATGATATCATCCTCATCTATGAAAAGGAAATGTTGCCGCTCATCAGGCAGGGAGCAACCGTGCCCGGGCCGCTTTCCGACATCGATGCCCGGATCGATTCCAGGATCGATGCAATCGACCTGGCCTTGGAATGGGTGGCGAAATCCATATCGGATGAAAACCAGCATGCGTCGAGGGAGTTCCATGCCGTGCTGGTAAACTCTATCCGGCTCGGCTTGATCATTTCACTGATCGGGCTGGGTGCCGCACTCTTCATTTCCGCCCTGACAACCCGGCGGATTGTCCGCCCCCTGACTGAACTGACCCGGGCCGCCAAGGAGATAGAGAAAGGCAATTATCATGTCGAAATGA
>JBGPCQ010000190.1:0-5408 GCA_041481895.1 Geobacteraceae bacterium
AGGGCGACATTCGCCACCGAGGTGTCGACGATCTCCATAATGGTGGGGAGCATCACCGTGATGGTGATGAGCCATTTATTTACGGTTTTTATTTTATCTTCCATGATTTTCACTAAAGGATTTAAGGAATTATGGTTTTTAAGTGGCCTAAATATTAACCTGAATCCGTGAAGCAGCTTGGTAACTTAATCAGTTACTAAACTATGCGTGCGACTGAAAAAACTGTAGGGATACCCCTTGCGGGTATCCTAGTCGCGGGCACCCGCGAAGGGTGCCCCTACAAAATCTGTCACACATTCAGGATTATTTGAACGGATTCAAATCCTTCAGGATATCTCCCAGCTTCCGTCCGGTGATGATGGACGGCACGACACTCATCCCCACGCGGAGTCGGTGCTCGGGATCGCTCGTCTTGTCGATGGCGATTCTGACCGGTATCCTCTGGACGACCTTGACGTAATTGCCGGTGGCATTTTCAGGCGGGAGCAGGGAAAAGGCCGCACCGGTACCCGCCATTATGCTTTCTACGCTCCCTCGGAATTTTTGTCCGGGATAGGTGTCCACTTCAAAATCCACCTTCTGGCCGGGCTTGACATGGGTGAGCTGGCTCTCCTTGTAGTTGGCCGTTACCCAGGCGTCATCCAGTGCGACCAGCGCCATGAGTGGCTGACCCGGCTGGATGTTGTTGCCCGGTTCCACCGATTTGCGCGTGATATATCCGTCGGCGGGGGCATAAATCCGGGTATAGGAAAGATTGAGTTGTGCTTCCTCAAGCCTGGCCTGTTTTTGCGTCACTCTGGGATCTTTCACTCCCTTGACGGAAAGCCCGAGTTTTGCAAGGTCCTTGCGGAGATTTCCCATAATTGAGTGGAACTGAGATTCCGTAACTCTTCGCGCGGTTTCCAGCCGGTCAAGTTGCTCCTTCGGTATCACTTCCTTGGCATAGAGGGCTTTGCCCCTTTTCAAGTCGAGTTCCGCCTGGTCCAGTTTGGCCTGGGCAAAGTCAACCGCTGCCTTGGCTGCTTCAATATTGGCATAGTCTCCCGAGGTATCATTCCGCGCCACATCGAGCTCGGCCGCTGCATTTTTCACCAGTACCTGGTGATCGGCGGGGTTGAGTTCCAGGAGAATATCGCCTTTCTTGACGTGCTGGTTCTCTTTCACCGGCACCTGGATGACCGTTCCGGTTACTTTCGCGGAAATTGCGTGAATACGCGCTTCAACAAAGGCATTATCCGTAGATATATGGGTTTTGCTCTTGATCCACCAGCTGAAACCGGTAACCGTTCCGGCGATAATGAGAAGTAAAATGACTATACCGGCTCGCCTTTTCTTGCCGGTGCCGGTTTTGGGCGGAGTAGCAGGGGCCTCCCTGCTGTCAGGCGTTGTATCAATTGATGGCTTTTCTTGTTCCATTTGTATCCCCTGTATAGCTACAATTCGCCCCGGGCCCGCTTCACCCTGGCTAGTGCCACTTCATAGTCGAATAATGCCTGGTAATGTTCGGTCCTGATCTGGGTGAGGAGGGTCTGGGCATCGATGACATCGGTGGCGGTTCCTACCTGTTCCTGATAGCGGTCCTTGTTGATGCGGAGGTTTTCCTCCCCCTGCTTTATGGAGGTCTCGGTCAAGGCGATCCGCTGCTGCGCCACCCGGGCGTCATTGACGGCGGTCCGGTATTCGAGGGCAAGATCTCCCTCGAGCTGGCGGAGGCGCTCTTCAGTGTGCGAACGGTTTTTTACCGCCTGGCGGTAGCGGGAGGTTGTTGCCAGGCCGTCGAAGAGATTGATCTTGAATCCGACCGTCGCGGAGTAGATGGCCTGTTCCTTGACCCTGTCGTTCTGCACGTAGTCGAGTCCCAGCTTGGCGAACAGTTCGGGAAAATAGCCGGATCGCATCTCCTTGATGTCCATGTCGTGGGCGTCGAGGAGCTTGCGCTGGGCCTGGACCTCAGTCCGCATGGCGACTATCTCTTCCGCGGGCCTGTACAGCGCGGCCAGGTCGATTCGTGTTTCCTCCACAAGATCCTTGCGGGAGGCAGGAGGTTCGCCAAGCTGATTGTTCAGATCGAGCCAGGCGTTGTCCAGCCGGTTGGCCGTCTCTAAGCGGCGCTGGCGGCTGCTGGCGAGCCGCACCTCGGCCTGGAGCAGGTCGTTACGGGTGACAACCCCCTGCTCGAAGAGGTTCTTCGCAATCCGGAGGTGATCAGTCATCTGCGTCACTTCTTCATCGGCGGCCTTGAGGAGCTTTTGTTCCTGGAGGATGCGGAAATAGGAAATCACCGTCCGGAGAAAAATGTCCTGTTCCTGGGTGCGATAGCTGAACCTTGTCGCATCCCGGGTCAACTGCGCCTTCGTATAGCGGGCATCGGTGCGGCCGAAGTCGTAGAGGGTCTGGTAGAGCGAGGCATTGAAGAAACCGAAGTCCGCCTGTTGGGTTTCGAAGGACCCTTGCCCTTGCGGAATGCTGATCGACTGGGGGGCCTGCTGTGCTGTATAGCCGCCCTGGAAATCAATGCGCGGCAGGTAGCCGCTCCGGCTGATCTGGACATTGTCGCCGGCTATCTGCTCGTCTATCTCTGCCATCTTCAGCGTATGACTGAGGGAAGCTCTCTTTGACAGGGCATCTGCAAGGGTAAGCGGCTCGGCGTACGCGGAAAGTGCTGTAGCGGAGTAAAAAGACAGCAGAAGTACGAGGAATTTATTCATGGATCCCTCCTGGTCAGTAGCGGATTTTCGTCAGAAGTCGGACAAGGGTTTCGTGTTCCTGCTCTGTAAGAGGGGAGGTCACCTTCAGGAGAACGCAGTTGGCAACTGAAGAGAGTTCCTCCTCCAAGGACCTTCCCTTAGCGGTGAGATACACCTGGTAGGCGCGGCGGTCTTCAGGATGGATGCGGCGTTCCACCAGTCCTTCCTTTTCCAGCCTATCGATGATTCCCCCTATGGTCGTCCGGTCGATCTGGCTGCGCGCTGACAACTCCGTCTGTGAGAGGCCATCTTCGATCCAGAGAAAGGAGAGGAGAGCAAACTGCTGGGGAGTGAGGTCGCAGCGGTCGAACTCTTCCTTGAACAGGGCGCAGGCGCGCTGATAGGCTTTGGCCAGGAGGAAGCCGACGCTTTTTTCGATGTCGATCATTGATCCGCTCCGATGGTAATATAAGTCATTATACAGATAATCAGTATACGTGCAAAGTAAATTTTACAGATATTACAGCGGCGATTAAATAGATCAATGTAGGAGCGCCGCCCTCGGCGCGATAATCGCGGCGAGGCGCCGCTCCCACGTAAATGAAAGATTGTCCTGTTTAGTTGCCGGAGTAATAAGAAGGAAAGTTAAAAGCAATATAATAAAAGATGAACAAGCGATATTTCGGGAGGGCGTGTAAAGAAGCTGTCCGTTCCGGCAATTTCGAGCTTGTCCGTAAATAACGTTACGAGTGATTGCGCCCGGATTTATGCCAGATTTGGCCGGAATGATTAAGCAAAACAACAGGCATAGCAGAGCTACGTCGAGGATTTTGCGATTGATGGCCGGATAAAGATGGCGTGAAGACGGGATGCGGGTCTGGAATGCTTATTTACGGACAAGCTCTGAGCCTGCGGTTTCTGGGTGACCGGAGCGTCTTTCTGGCGGGGCGATGCCGGTGTCGACCCGTAGGGGTTGTCCAGCTTGTAGAGCCGGTCGTAGATTTCCGCGCCCGAAATGACTTTTTTCACATATTCGCGCGTTTCCGCAAAGGGGATGCTCTCCACGAATTCGTCCGTGCGCAGATATCCGAAGGTCTTTCGCCATCGGTTGACATTGCCTGCCCCGGCATTATACGCCGCAACTGCCAGTATCCGGTCCCCTTTGTAGAGGGTGAGGAGGTCCCGGAGGTGCTTGACGCCGTAACGGATATTCGTTTTCGGGCTGGTCAGGGCATCGGCATTGAAATTACCTTTGCCGCCATTGGCAATGCTCGCTGCCGTGGCCGGCATGAGCTGCATCAATCCGACAGCCCCGACCGGGGAGAGGGCGGTGGGGGAGAAGCTGCTTTCGGAACGGATTACGGAATAGATAAGACCTTCCGGGATACCGAATTCCGCTGCCATCTGCTCGACATATTCCCGGAAGGCGAGCGGAAAGCAGAGACCCCATTGGTAGCTGTTCTCTTTTTCAAATTTCCGCGGCCGTTCGTTTCTGAGCAGATTATATGCCCCGTTGTAATCGTCCATTTCGAGATAGAGACGGGCCAGTCCGGGGAGCGAACCATTTTTTGCTGACGGCTTCTTCTTTGAAGAGGACAACTCCCTGCGCGCTTCGTCGTAGAGCCCGAAGGTTATCAGCGCTTTGACCCGTTCGTAGCCGGAGGGAATGGGAAGCATCTCGCACATGTTCGTGACCGGCAGGGAGATATCCTCACCCTTCAGATTAACGTCTTTACGGTAGGATTGGGCATAGTACCCGAAAGGAAATTCCATCAGGAGTACGGTAAAATCAGCACGGGCGCCTTCCGCATCGCCTGAGGCGGCAAGGGCGCGGCCATACCAGTAGAGGGCCTTTTCCCTGGTTGTTTCGGTTTCCGTCAACGGCTTGAAATAGTCGACTGCCGTTTTCATGTCGCCGCTTTGAAAACTTCCCCAGGCGATTTCCCAGAGTATGCTCTGCTTTGCAGACGTGCCGGGATGGGTAAGAATAATTTTTTTCAGAAGAGGAAGGGCATCATTCATCCGATTCTGGTTTTTCCTGATGAAGGCAGCCTCCATCAAGGCCCTGTCGGCAAGTTCGGGGGCCGAAGCAGCCTCTGCCAGCGAGATGAAAGCGGTGAAGGCCTCCTCTTCCCTGCCGTTTCTGTTGAGAGCCCTGCCGAGCCACATATAGGCCTCTTCGTAAATCTCCCGGTCAATTTTACGGTACAGCAGTGCAGTGAGTGACTGTTCGGCCTCCTTGTAGTGCCGGGCCTTGAACAATGCCTGACCCCCTTTCAGAAGGTATTTCCCCGAACGGCCTTCCGGCAGTTGTCCCGACGTTACATTCCGGAACACCTTGGCTGCCTGGTCGTACTTCCCGAGGTCATAGAGGGTCATGCCGCGGCGCAACAGCTCGTCGGAGCTGTAGGGCTCCACCTTGATCCCCTGCAAGGAGAGCCGGCGCAGATCATTTTCCGCCTTAACGGCAATGACCGAGGAGGGATATTTAAGCCATGCGGTTCTCAGTGCCGCTGCGGCCCCGGCTCTCTCGCCCAGTTGTTCCAGGCAGAGGGCGGATTTGTAGATGGCCGACAACGATTCTGCTCCCGAAGGATATTTTTCGACGAATTTCTGATACTCTGCATGCGCTCCCTTGAAGTCTTTGCTGTCGAAGAGGATGTCGGCAGTGAGAATCAGGGTGGAGCGGGTGAGGGGGGAGGCGGGGAAATCCCTGGAAAT
>JBGPCQ010000191.1:0-5371 GCA_041481895.1 Geobacteraceae bacterium
CTCATTCCTCTTTCATGCCTCCCTCTTTGCCAAGGCTGGGGATGGGGAATTTCCCGCCCGCACGGTAGAGCAGCAGCAGGGTCTGCGTCCCAACCTTACCGTCGGGTGTAATACCATGCGCTGCCTGGAACTCCCTGACCGCAGCGATGGTTTTCCTGTCGAATATGCCGGTTGCGGTCCCTGTGTAGACCCGCGCATCCTGGAGCAGCTGCTGAAGGAGTGATGCCTCCCGGCTCTCCGAGCCCGGAGCGGCTACGGTGGAGAGGTCGTGAAAGTTTTTCCAGGGTAGCCAGGCAGCACCTGACCAGAAGCTTTCCAGCTCTTCGCTGCTCAGGGTGTTCCGGCCCGCGAGTGCGGGTTCGACCAGGAATTTCCCCTGTTCCATGCCGACCAGGGCAAGGTAGCGCTTTCCCGCGACACCCGGCAGGTTGAATTCCAGGATTGCCGGGTAATCCATCCGTACCAGCAGACCGAGACTTCCGTTGTATCTGGCAAATTTCAGTCCCCGCCCTGCTGCCTGTTCTTCCAGGTCCCGGACGGACTTCAGAGCCGGCTGCTGCCCGCTGACAGGGGGAACGTTCCAGCGCTTCATGAGAGCGTTGAAGGCGTTGAGTGCGCTCTCCGTTTCGGATGTACCGCCAAGTTTCCTGCCAAGAAGCATGGGGAATTGAGCGGATGCCGGGTCAGTTAAGGACCGGCCGGCCTGCGCCGGGTGAAAGATGGTCAATTTCCCCAGCGCCGACTCCAGGAGAATGAAAACCGCGATTGCGGCAACCGCCGCCAACCCCCACTGCACCGCTTTGCGCAGGGGGAATCCGACGGAGCTCCGGTTTTCTTTCCTGATCTCCGCGATAGCGTCCTTCACTATCCGTCCCGAGATTTCCTTGCTTTCAGCTATGTAGCCGAACAGCAGTGCCCGGTCGCAGATGATGTTGATAAGCCGGGGGACCCCTCCCGAATAGCGGAACACCTGCTTGACCGCCTGGGGAGCGAAAACCGCCGCGCGCCAGTCTCCGGCGACCTCCAGGCGGTGTTCGATATAGGCTTTCGTATCTTCAAAGTCGAGGGGGGTGAGGTGGTAGCTTACCGTGATCCGCTGAGAGAGCTGGCGGAGTTCGGAGCATTCCAGGAGTTGCCCCAGTTCCGGTTGCCCTGCCAGTATGATCTGGATCAACTTGTCGGTTTTAGTTTCGAGGTTGGAGATCAGCCTTATTTGTTCCAGAACCTGCGGCTCGAGATTCTGGGCCTCGTCGATGACCAGGACTACCGTACGACCGGAGGTATTCTCCTGGAGCAGGAAGCGGTCGAGGGCATCGAGGAGTTCCGAAATATTCAACCCTTCCCAGGAGATGCCGAATTCCCGGTTGATATTCCGCATCAGCTCCTGTGCGGTCAGACACGGATTGAAGATGAGGGCGGTCCGGTGGCCCCGCTCGTCGAGCTGTTCGAAGAGAGTACGGAGCACGGTGGTCTTGCCCGTCCCGACCTCGCCGGTCAGCTTGATGAATCCCGCGTGATTGTCGATCCCGTAGAGGAGATGGGCAAACGCCTCGCGATGGTTTTTGCTCAGGAAGATGAAACGGGGATTGGGGGTAATGTTGAACGGCTTTTCCCTGAAGCCGTAAAATTCGCAGTACATTAAGGATTCTCTCCGGGGAGGTTACGGCTATTTATTCACACTAGGAGCCTGTCGGACTTAGGGTAAATCTGCTGCAAATCCGTCTGAGCGGTCCATATTTCGCCGCGTTATTGGTCAATAGAACAACTATTAACCTTCAAAATCGACAAAATCTGTCCTCGCCCAGTCGAATTTTCGCTTCGATTTCCTAAGTCTGAAAGGCTCCTAGCACTATTCCACAAAAACGCCGTAATTTCAAGGAGAAAGGTCTGCTCAGTCAGTAGTGCCCGTCTTCCATACGCCGCAACAGCGCCAGTTGTCTGCCGGGGTCTTCCGCAGGTTCCGCCCCGGCCATCCGCAGAAGTACCGGCACCGTTTCTTCGGGTCCGCACCGCGGGAACTCCCGGGCGGAGAGGTGGTGGATGAGTTTCATGGTCTTCAGGCCGTCGAACCAGCAGTTGAAGCCCCTGTGGAGGCGTTCCGGAGTCCGATTGTTGCGGCGAAGCCCGTTCCATGTTGTCGGGAACCGGATCTCGTCCAAGTAGTCGGCCAGGTGGACGGATACCTCTGCCGCCTCGCGATGGATTTCAAGGGAATCCATTTCCATGCTCTTTGCCACGATTGCCAGCCAGCTGCCGAGGATGCGGAAGCAATCCGACCGGTAGAAGGTGATCGCTTCGGCATCCCCCGCCAGTCGACGGGAGACGGAACGGCCGGTGCCGAACGGGACCCGGTGGGAGGGGCGCGGGGAGGGGTGGACCACGGTCCCCTTTACCTGCGCGACCCCGCCGGTCCGGAAGAGGTGCTGGAGAAAATAGAAGTCCTCTCCGGCGGCGCGGGTGTTCATCCCTCCCGCCTTGATGTACGCATCGGCAGTGCAGGCCATGGCACTCCCCACGGTGTGGAAGGCGTAGGGGGAGCCGGCCAGTTTGAGACCGAGGACGTAATGGCGGAGAAAGAGCTCATAGCAGTCGATGGCGCGCTGCTCCTCCGGGGACCTCCCATCCTGGTGCCGGAAGGGAATGGCGGCGCCGCCGGCCGTTGACTCCCGAAAATGACGGACCAGTGCGGGGAGGTACGATGGCTCGACCAGGGTATCGGCATCGAGGCAGATCAACACCTCTCTGTCGGCGGAGCAGGTGAGCCTGGTCAGCGCCAGGTCGAGGCCGATTTTGCGGGCGAACCCCACCCCTCCTCCCTTGACCGGCATCTCCCGTCCCGGTGAAGCGGCATCGACCCAGGCGATCCTCAGAGGAGTCAGGTCCGGCACGCCGGTGGCGAGCCGGGCGAGGGTCCGGTAATTGTTCTCCAGGTCGGCGGCGGGGGCGTCTGCCCGGTGGTTGACCACCACGAGCACGAGGAAGCGGGCAAGGAGTTCGGGAGGGTTTGCGGCCAGGGAGGCGAGGGTGGCAAAGAGGTTCTCGTATTCCGCCAGGGCGGGGATGACCACGGCGCCCATGAAGCCTCCCTCACCGCACCCCTCGATCCGCCAGGGGCCGGTGGTGAAACGAGTCAGAAGGTAATTGCCGAGGCTGTCGTTGTTCACTTTTCAGTGCTTCTCCATAATGCTACGGGCTTCTGCGAGCGGGTTCCCTCCGCCGTCGAGCCAGTGAATGACGGTGCCGTTGCGTTCCATGCGGCGGAACCAGGTTTCCTGGCGTTTGGCGAAATCGTGGATGGCGCTGTTCAGTTTCTGGAACATGTCGTTCCGGTTCAGCTCCCCCTTGAGGTGTCCGGCCACTAACCGGTACTCCAGGCCATAGAACTCCAGGGTATCCCACGAGATGCCGGATGCGTGCAATTGTGCCACCTCTTCGATGAGCCCGCTGGCGAGCCGCTCCCTCAACCGGGCGGTGATCCGCTGTCGGAGGATTTCCCGCTCCCATCGGACGCCGAGCACCAGTGGCCGGATGTGCGGAAAGGGCTCCGGGGCATGGCTCTTTTCATATTCAGCGATCTCGATCGCCCGGATGAGGCGGTCGCGGTCCAGCAGGTCGGTGGTATTGTGGAGGCGGGTGGCGGACTGTTTCAGCCGTCCGGACAGGGAATCCAGGGAGAGGGTGGCGAGCTCGGCACGCAAAGAGGAATTTTCCGGCACCTCCACGAGGGGGTATCCCTTCAGCACCGCCTCCAGGTACATGCCGGTCCCCCCGACCAGGACCGGCAGTCGCCCCCGTTCTCTGATGTCGGCGAAGACTGCGAGAAAGCGGCGCTGGAACTCGAAGACGTTGAACTCATCCCCGGGTTCCACGATGTCGATCAGGTGGCACGGCACCTCGCCGTATTCCGCCAGGTCCTTGCCTGTGCCGATGTCCATCCCCCGGTAGACCTGGCGGGAATCGGCGGACATGATCTCCCCGGAAAGGAGACGGGCAAGCGCTACTCCGAGTCGCGTTTTTCCCGAGGCGGTCGGCCCGAGTATGACGAGAAGATCGAATGGCACAGAAACTCCTGAAAGCCGGTTTTCGGATGAATTCGGAAAAAGCTCCTGATGCAAGGCGTGACACAGCAGATGGACTTTTGCCGAATTCATTTCTGCCCGGCGAGCAGTTCCATCCCTTTCAGGAGGTCCAGCGCACGGGAGAGCTGGTAATCACCGGCGTCCTTGCCGTCCGGCTTGACGGATGCGGTTGCTTCCTCGGGAGCCACTTCCTTGTCGGTCTCCTTTATATGGTTTTCCAGGTCACGTTCCCGGATTGCCATTTCCTTCTTACGGGGAGTGGCGGAAACATCGACGTTCCCCACGATGATGTCCGGGGTTATCCCCTTGGCCTGGATCGAGCGACCCTTCGGCGTGTAGTATTTGGCGGTGGTGAGTTTCAGTCCGGCGCCGCCGGGGAGGGGGAAAACGGTCTGGACCGAGCCTTTTCCGAAGCTCTGGGTTCCCATAATGATCGCCCTCTTGTGGTCCTGGAGGGCGCCGGCGAGGATTTCGGCTGCACTGGCGCTTCCGCCGTTTATGAGCACCACAATGGGATAACGGGGCTCTTTAGCATTCATGCCGGTTGTCAGGCTCATCCGGGAAGACTTCTCCCGCCCTTCGGTGTAGACGACGAGTCCGTTTTCGTTTCCGGCGTCGATGAAGTGGCCGGCAATGCTGACAACCTGGTCCAGCAGACCGCCCGGGTTGTTGCGGAGGTCGATGACCAGCCCCTTCAGAGCGCCGCCGTTTCCCTTGCGCAGAGAAAGCAGTGCTTTGTCGAATTCCGTGCCGCTCCTCTCCTGGAAATGGGCTACCCTGATATACCCGTAGCCCGGCTCCAGTATCCGTGATTTCAGGCTTTTCGTGGTGATGATGTCCCTCACGAGATTGAAGACAAGGGGTTTTGGTTCTTGCTTGCGGATAATAGTAAGAGAGACCTTGGTCCCCTTCGGGCCGCGCATCCGGTTGACCGCTTCGGTGATGTTAAGGTTTCTGGTTGGCTTTCCGTCGATCTTCCAGATAATATCGCCCGGCTTGATGCCGGCCCGGAATGCCGGGGTGTCATCGATGGGGGAGATCACCGACAGTCGGCCGTCCAACATGTTGACTTCGAGGCCGAGTCCACCGAAAGAGCCCGATATCTGGATAGTCATTTCCTTGAAGGAGTCGGCAGGGAGGTAGGCGCTGTGAGGGTCAAGGGCAGCCAGCATGCCGCTTATGGCCCCTTCCACAAGTTTTTTGTTGCCGACCTCCTCTACGTATTTCTGCTTGATCATGCTCATAATTTCGGGGACAAGCTGAACATATTCCAGGTCGGTTTTTTCCTGGGC
>JBGPCQ010000192.1:0-5274 GCA_041481895.1 Geobacteraceae bacterium
ATCCCGAAGGGCCGCGCAACCTGGGGCTTTTCCTGATCGGGATCGGAACGTTTTCGCTGGCGTTGGGAATGGTGGAGCACTGGCAGACGAAGAGAAAACTGGGGAAGAAACCGCGTTTTAGGCTGTTGAATCCCAGTTTCCTGACGTCCAGTGCGATCGTGCTGCTGGGGTTGTTACTCTTTGTCACAATAATCCTGCATATGGAACTTTTCTAAGGAGACAGAATGCTTTATGGGGAGGCATGGGAAGCATTACCTGCAGTGCTCCTGTTTGCCGGAGTATTTCTCTTTGGCGGCAGGCTCCATTCACCGGTCAGCTTTTTACGGAGGAACACCGTCTCCGTTGGTGCAGGGGCGTCAGTAGCGTACATATTCATGATGTTGCTCCCCGAACTGGAAAATGCCGGTAATGTCTTTCGCCAGACCACTGCCCACCTGGCGCTCCCCTACCAGGGTCGGTACGGTCTACGCCTGGCCACCATGCTCGGCTTCCTTTTTTTCTACGCTCTGGATGAGATGGTGAGCGGAAGTCATGACGAAGAATCCGAACCCACTTCCGGCGTGGCCTTCTGGACCCATATGGCCGGCTTCGGGAGTTACGCCTGGATAGTCAGCTATCTGCTGGTCCGCTCCCTGGGAGAGGGGGAGTCATCACTTATCATCTATGCCATAGCCATGGCGCTCCATTTCCTGCTCTGCGCCCATTCCCTGAGGGAAGAACATGGCGTCTGCTACGACCGGCTCGGCTGCCGGCTGCTGGCGGCCTGTTCCATTGGAGGATGGCTTAACGGGGTAGTGCTGGATCTGCCCAAGCACGTGGTCGTCATCCTATTCGGCCTGGTGGCGGGTGGTGTCCTGGTCAACACCATGATCATGGAGATGCCCCGCGGCCAGAAAGGGAAGTTTGTACCGTTCCTGATTGGTGCTGCCGCGTATGCGGCGCTGCTTATCGTATTCAATTGAACCTGTAAACGGCTGTTGAACCACAGAGGGCGCAGAGGTTCGCAGAGAAAACAAGCTGTTAGAGAAAGATATCTTGTCACCTTGATGGTTAAACGCTTTAGAACCCTAATTATTTGATTTTTCTCTGTGTTCCTCTGAGTACTCTGTGGTGATTGCTTTTTTAGGTTGATACAGATTTGATCTTTGTTTTCAGAAAGGAAATAAATGACACCCCAGACCACTCGAACCCGCCCCGCCTTCCACGTCATGGCCAAACCGACCGGGTCACGCTGCAACCTGGACTGTGACTACTGCTTCTTCCTTAAAAAGGAGAGGCTCTACCCTGACAGCAGCTTTACCATGACCGACGAGGTGATGGAGCAGTATATCCGCCAGACCATCGAAGCGCACCAGGTTCCCGAAGTGACCATCGCCTGGCAGGGGGGGGAGCCGACCCTCATGGGGCTCGACTTTTTTCGCAGGGCCGTTGAGGTTGAGAAGAAATACGCCCGACCGGGCATGCGCATCGAAAACACCCTCCAGACCAACGGTGTCCTCATCGATGACGAGTGGTGCCGCTTCTTTCATGAAAACAATTTTCTCGTCGGCCTGAGCCTCGACGGCCCGCGCGCCCTCCACGACGCCTATCGTCGGGACCAGGGGGGGCATTCCGTCTTCGACAAGGTGGTGCGGGGAGTTCGGCTGATGCAGCAGCACAAGGTCGAGTTCAACATCCTCTGCACGGTCAATGCGGTCAACAGCGAACAGCCGCTGGAACTCTACCGTTTCTTCCGGGATGAGCTCAAAACTCCGTATCTCCAGTTCATCCCCATCGTCGAGCGCGCCAACGAGACGGGCGACCAGACAGGAACGGAGATCACCGACCGCTCGGTCCGCCCTGCGCAGTACGGCAGGTTCCTGAATGCGATCTTCGACGAATGGGTCAAGCGGGACGTGGGGCGGATGTTCGTGCAGTTTTTCGACGGCGTGCTTGCCTCCTATGTGCGGGGACGCTCCTCGCTCTGCATCCTGAGCCCGACCTGCGGCGAGGGGGTGGCTCTGGAGCACAACGGCGACGTCTACTCCTGCGACCATTTCGTCGAGCCCGGCTACCTGCTGGGCAACATCGGCGAAACGCCCCTGGCGGAGCTGGTCTCCTCGGAGCAGCAGTGGCAGTTCGGGGCGGCAAAATCCACTTCTCTGCCAAAGTATTGCCGCGAGTGCGAGTTCCTCTTCACCTGCCACGGCGAGTGCCCGAAAAACCGCGTCCTCACGACGCCCGACGGTGAGCCGGGTCTGAACTGGCTCTGTGAGGGGCTCAAGGAGTTCTTTACCCATACCCAGCAGCCGATGCAGATCATGGCCGAGCTGCTGCGGCGGGGGCAGTATGCCGACGGCATCATGAACATGCATACGGTCGGTGAGCTGCGGGACAAGGTGCGCTTTGCCGGCGCCGGCCGCAACGACCCCTGTCCCTGCGGGGCAAAGGATGCCGGCGGAGCGGCTGTCAAGTTCAAGAAGTGTCATGGGAAGTAGGCCGAGGGAATTTCTCTACTCTAACTAAGCATGCTTGATTATCTGCATGCAGGCACAATCAACAGGAGGCAAGACCATGAGCAGTGAAGACAAAAAGCACCGTTCCCATCTCCCGATGCCGAACACCGAGCGTCCCAAGTTCATCGCCTACGATGCGAAGGACCCGGACAGCACATTCCCCCCCATTGAGCAGCTCCGCCCGCCCGAGGGAGCGCCCAACGTCCTCATTATCCTCATCGACGACGCCGGATTCGGCTCGGCCAGCGCCTTCGGCGGCCCCTGCCAGACGCCGAGCGCGGAGAAGCTGGCGGCTGGCGGTCTCAAATACAACCGCTTCCATACCACCGCCCTCTGTTCGCCGACACGGCAGGCGCTCCTCACCGGGCGCAACCACCATTCCGCCGGCATGGGGGGGATCACCGAGATCGCCACCGGCGCGCCGGGCTACTGCTCGGTGCTACCCAACACCATGGCGCCGCTGGCCAAGACCCTGAAGCTCAACGGCTACTCGACCGCCCAGTTCGGCAAGTGTCACGAGGTGCCGGTCTGGCAGACCAGCCCGGCCGGGCCGTTCGACTCCTGGCCTACCGGTGGCGGCGGCTTCGAGTACTTCTACGGCTTCATCGGCGGCGAGGCGAACCAGTGGTACCCGACCCTCTACGAGGGGACCACACCGGTGGAGCCGAAGAAGACCCCCGAGGAGGGGTACCACCTCGTTGATGACATGACCGACAAGGCCGTCAAATGGATCTCCCAGCAGAAGGCGCTGGCGCCCGACAAGCCGTTCTTCGTCTACTTCGCGCCCGGCGCCACCCATGCCCCCCACCATGTGCCGAAGGAGTGGGCCGACAAGTACAAGGGGAAATTCGACCAGGGGTGGGACAAGCTGCGCGAGGAGACCATTGCCCGGCAGAAGAAGCTCGGCGTCATCCCGGCCGACTGCCAGCTCACGGCGCGCCACGGCGAAATCCCATCCTGGGACGACACACCTGAGGCGTTAAAGCAGGTGCTGCGCCGCGAGATGGAGGTCTACGCCGGCTTCATGGAGTACACCGACCACCACGTGGGCAAGATCCTGGACGGGCTGGAGAAGCTCGGAATCCTCGATGACACGCTGGTCTACTATATCATCGGCGACAACGGCGCCTCCGCCGAGGGGGGGATCAACGGCTGCTACAACGAGATGAGCTACTTCAACGGACTGCAGTCACTCGAGACCCCCGAGTACCTGACGGCACGGCTTGACAAGCTGGGCGGCCCCGAGTCGTACAACCACTACGCAGTCGCCTGGGCGCACGCCATGAACACCCCCTACCAGTGGACCAAACAGGTCGCCTCTCACTGGGGCGGCACCCGCAACGGCACCATCGTCCACTGGCCCAAGGGGATCACGGCCAAGGGGGAGCTCCGCTCCCAATTCAGCCATGTCATCGACGTGGCGCCGACCGTTCTCGAGGCCGCCGGCATCCCCGAGCCGTTTTCCGTGGACGGCCTCCAGCAGGACCCGATCGAGGGAACCAGCATGCTCTACTCCTTCAACGACGCCACAGCCGCGGATCGGCACGAGATCCAGTACTTCGAGATGTTCGGCAACCGGGGCATCTACCACAAGGGGTGGACCGCGGTGACCAAGCACCGGACCCCCTGGGCTGATTTTAGTGTCCAGCCACCGGCCTTTGACGATGACGTCTGGGAACTCTACGACACCAGCAAGGACTGGAGCCAGGCAAAGGACCTGTCCAAAGAGATGCCGGAAAAGCTTCACGAACTGCAGCGCCTCTGGCTCATCGAAGCGACGCGCTACAAGGTGCTCCCCCTGGACGACCGGATGGTCGAAAAGATGAACCCGGACACCGCAGGCCGACCGAAATTGATCAAGGGGAACACCCAGCTCCTCTTCGGCGGCATGGGGCGGCTGTCGGAGAACTGTGTCCTCAATATCAAAAACAAGTCACACTCCGTTACTGCCGAGATCGTGGTGCCGGAAAAGGGAGCCGAGGGGGTCATCATCTCCCAGGGGGCGAACATCGGCGGCTGGAGTCTCTACGCCAAGGAGGGCAAGCTCAAGTACTGCTACAACTGGGGCGGTTTCCAGCACTTCTTCGTCGAATCCACAGACCCGATCCCCGTGGGCCAGCACCAGGTACGGATGGAGTTTGCCTACGCCGGCGGAGGTATGGGCAAAGGTGGCACGGCGACGCTCTACATTGACGGCCAGCAGGTCGGCGCAGGGGAGATCGGCGCGACCCTGGCGACAGTCTTTTCCGCCGACGACGGCTGCGATATCGGTGAGGACAGCGGCGCTCCGGTCTCCCCGGATTACGGCCCGCAGGGCAACGCCTTCAACGGCGAGGTCAGGGGGGTGCAGCTCGCCATCGCCGACGCCGCGGAGAGCGCAGATCACAAAGTTGATCCGGCGCTCGCCATCCATCTTGCCATGGCGCGGCAGTAATCATGCAGATGACCGGCAGCCCGATTCGGGCTGCCGGTGGAAAAGAAGCGCTGATTCAGCGCCTGCTGATCGATAGGGGGGCAAGGAAAAAGGACACCAGCCCCGGCAAAAATATCAGGCGGAACTGTCTCCAATGGTACGTATGCCGAATGGCAACCACACGAAGGTATTTGGCGTTCACGCAGTTAACCCGTTGTAAGAAAGGATCAGACATGTGTAATCATACCGGTAACAGCTCGCAGGTCCACCTGAAGCTCGACTCCCCCATTAAATCACACGAAACCCGATCGGTGCTTCGGAGAATACTGGCGACAATCCTCCTGTGCCTGTTCGCCATGGTCGTGG
>JBGPCQ010000193.1:0-5248 GCA_041481895.1 Geobacteraceae bacterium
CTTCCTTGACAACGCCTTCCTTGACAACGCCTTCCTTGACAACGCCTTCCTTGACAACGCCTTCCTTGACAACACCTTCCTCGACAGCGCCTTCCTTTGCAGCCACTTCCTTCGTAATCCGCTCTTTTTCCTCGGCTGCTTTCGCTTCATCCTCGACATTCTGCTTAAAATCTTCGGTAGCCCGCTTGAATTCGGCAAGTCCTTTGCCGAGAGACCTGGCAAGTTCGGGAAGCTTCTGCGGACCGATTACAATAAGGGCAATGACCAGGATGATGATCAGTTCCGGCATTCCTATACCAAACATTTAATTACCTCGCTATTGCACCTGCCCCATCAGGAACAGAGGGCCGTCGGCAAAAAATCCAGCAGATGTGCCAATAATAGAGGTTTTGCCTGACCATGTCAAGCGGGGTTGTCATTGCATGAAGCAAAGCGTTTGACATCACCCTGAACTTTGACTACTATCACGAAGAAATACCCCGGGCAGGAATGTGTGACGAAACAGGCGGCAAGGATGGGCATCCCTATGTACACCGATGAGTTAAAAAAAGAAATCCGGGATCTTCTTCATAAGCGCAACGGCGTGCTGCTGGCGCACAATTACATGCGCGATGAAGTGCAGGAGATCGCCGACATGACCGGCGACTCCCTTGGCCTCTCGATAGAGGCGGCCAGGACCGCCGCAGACTGTATAGTATTCTGCGGCGTCCACTTCATGGCAGAATCGGCCTCCATTCTGGCCCCGGAAAAAACTGTGCTCCTCCCCCGCCTGGATGCGGGGTGCCCCATGGCCGACATGGTCACCGTTGAGGGACTGCTCGAGTTAAAGGCCGCGCATCCGGGCGTTCCGGTAGTCACCTACGTAAATTCCTCGGCGGCGGTCAAGGCCGCGAGCGATATCTGCTGCACTTCGGCCAATGCGCAAAAAGTTGTCGATTCCCTCCCCGACAGAGAGGTGATCTTCGTCCCCGACCGGAATCTGGGCAATTACGTAGCACAGTTCTCCGCCAAGACATTCCACTTCTGGGACGGCTACTGTCCGACCCACGAGCGCCTGAAGGAAGGGGACATTCTCCGCCTGAAACGTGAGCATCCGGACGCCCTGTTCGTCTGTCATCCCGAGTGCAACCCGGCTGTTACAGCCCTTGCCGACCACGTCTGCTCGACTACCGGGATGTATGCCTTCTGCACCGGGAGCGCCGCCTCTAAATTCATCATCGGCACCGAGGCGGGAATTCTCTACCGGCTCAGGAAAGAGAACCCCGGCAAGGAATTTGTCCTGGCCTCCCCGGCCCTTATCTGCCCCAACATGAAACTTACGTCGCTGGAGGACATCCTCACTGCGCTCACGACCATGTCGCCGGTGGTCAAGGTGCCGGAAGAGATCAGGGTGCCGGCGAAGAGGGCTTTGGACCGGATGCTGGCCATCCCTCGCGATTGATCCGGAACGAGCCTTTTGCGCAATCTCGGCGTTGACGTTCGGAATCTCCTTGTGCGGCGTAGCGCTGCTACGCCTCCGCGGGATTCCTTCGTCGCCTTGACCTTGCACAAAAATCTCGTTCCTTCTGCTTTATTGATAATTCAGGAGATAAATTATGATCCGGCCATTCCAGGGTATTCATCCGAAAATCGACCTGACCGCTTTTATCGCGGAGACCGCTGTGATTGTCGGCGACGTTCAGATAGGGGAGGAGAGCAGCATCTGGTACAACGTGGTGGCGCGCGGGGACGTCAATTTTATCAGGATAGGCGACCGCACCAACATCCAGGACCTTTCGATGCTCCACGTCACCCACAAAAAAACCCCCGACGACCCCGGCGCCCCGCTCATCATCGGTGACGATGTGACCGTGGGGCACAGCGTCACCCTTCATGGCTGCACCATAGAAAATGGCGCATTCATAGGCATGCAGACGATCATCATGGACCAGGCGGTCGTGGGCGGAGGTGCGCTGGTCGGCGCCCGCTCCCTGGTGACGGAAGGTACCGTCATAGCTCCCCATACCCTCTGGGTCGGCGCCCCTGCCAAGTACAAACGTGACCTCACTCCCGACGAAATCGCCTGGCTGGGGAAATCCGCGGGCAACTATGTGAAATATGCCCTTCAGTATATTAATGACGCCGGATAGAACCCGGCTCTTCCCGGAGCTGATGCACCCTGCTGTTTGAGGCAGGCATTGCAGCAAAAAAAAGCCGATTATTGCTGATCTTCAGCCAACCCCTAAAACCTTTGTAACCGCAAAGCACGCAAGGAACGCGAAGAAAACCTGAAACGAAAAGGTTTAACCCCTGAAAAGATTATTGCGCTTTCCTTGCGTCCTTTGCGTCTTGAGCGAGCGAAGGGAGCGGGCGGTTCAAGGTCTTGATTCAAGACTAGCTGAAGATTGACGCTAATCAGGGGGAAAAAAGAGGCGGCGCCTGTCATGCGCCGCCTCCGCGTTTCTGTGCGTCAGCCGCCGGGGGTCAGTCGCCCTTGAGCGGTACGAACAATGAGCCGTCGCCCCGCCTGAGGAGAAACATCAGCACCCCCCCCTTCTTGCGGAGTGCAACGGCTTTTTCGTAATCCTCTACGGTGGCGATCTTTGTGCCGTCTATCTCCCGGACGATATCACCACTGGCTATTCCCGCTTCTGCGGCAGGGCTCCCGGGCTTTACGCCGGTAACAATGACCCCTTTGCTCTCTCCGACCCCCATTTTTGCCGCCAGTTCACCGTTCAATTCAGTGACGGACATTCCCAGCGTGTCGAGAGCCTTGGCAGCCTCATCCTCACTTTTTTCCTTGAGTTTCTCGATGGTTACCGTCACCTCGATCTCCTTCCGGTCACGGAAGAGATTAACGGCGACCCTTTTACCGACCGAAGTCTCGGCAACCACGCGGGGAAGCTCATCCCTCTCATGGATCATTTTGCCGTCAAAATTCAGGATGATGTCCCCGCTTTTTATTCCCGCCTTATCAGCCGGGCTCTCCTTGGTTACTTCGGTAACAAGGGCTCCCGTATTTTTCTCCAGCCCGAAAGCCTGGGCAAGTTCGGGGGTGATTGCCTGAATGGCAACTCCCAGCCACCCCCTGGTGACCTTCCCTTTTTCCTTCAGTTGAGTTATGATGCTTTTGGCCATATTGATCGGAATGGCAAAGCCTATGCCGTAACCGCCCGACACGATGGCCGTATTGATTCCGATCACTTCACCCTTGACATTGAACAGGGGGCCTCCCGAATTGCCCGGGTTTATCGATGCGTCGGTCTGGATGAAATCGTCATAGGGGCCGCTTCCGATAACCCTCCCCTTGGCGCTGACGATCCCGGCCGTAACCGTCTGATCGAGTCCAAAAGGATTGCCGATCGCCATAACCCACTCACCCACCTCGATCGTATCGCTGTCGCCGAGTTTGGCCATCGGGAAATGCTCCTTGCCTTCTATTTTGAGGAGAGCCAGATCCATTTTTTCATCCGTCCCTCTGATTTCCACCTTGAATTCCCGTTTATCGGCGAGCTTTACCTTGATTTCATCAGCACCCGCCACTACGTGGTAATTGGTAAGGACGTATCCCTCGGCACTGATAATGATCCCTGAGCCGAGACTTCTCTGTTTATACGAACGCTGGGGTGAGTTCTCGAAAAACTTCTCGAAGAATTCTTCAAAAGGATCGGAACCGAACGGGGTGGGCGGCCGGTGAATCTTCTTCTGGGGGGCAACGGTCCGTGCAGTGCTCACGTTTACAACAGAAGGTTTAAGTTTTTTTGTTAATTCGACAAAGTCCGGGATTATCATCTTGGCATAAGCCCCTGCTGCGGGGAAAATCATCACACAGATCCCGACTGCCAGCAGCTTGAAACATCGGACAGACATCATCTTCATTGTACCTCCAGAATGGGAATGCCCGTTGAGGCCCGTCCGTTGATGGACAATTCAGGCGCGCACCATAATGTACGAACAAACTCTAAATTAATGTCCATCCGGAAACTCCGGATGGACACTAGTTATACGCGCTGGAGCGCTTATTGATGAGAGGGTAACCGGATAAGGCATAGCTTGGCAAAAAACTGTTCAATCCTCCTCTTTAAAGATATACCCGACTCCCCTTACGGTATGGATAAGCTTCTTGTCGGCGTCACGGTCGATCTTTTTACGGAGATAGTTGACATAGACATCAATGATATTGGTAAAGGTGTCGAAGGTATAATCCCACACGTGATCGGCGATCATGGTCCGGGTCAATACCTGGTTCGCATTACGCATGAAATATTCAAGCAGGCCGTATTCCTTCGCGGTAAGGTCTATCTCCTTGTCCTTGCGCCAAACCTTGTGGGAAACCGGGTCGAGACGCAGATCGCCAAATCGGAGTTCCGCCCCCTTATCCATTTCGCTCCTGCGCAGGAGTGCCCGGACCCGCGCCAGCAATTCGGCAAAAGCGAAAGGTTTTGTGAGATAATCATCCGATCCGGAATCGAGACCGGCGATGATGTCTTCCAGCGAATCCTTGGCAGTCAGCATCAGCACAGGAGTCATGGTCTTCTGTTCCCTCATTTCCCTGACCACGGCCAAGCCGTCCTTCTTGGGGAGCATCCAGTCGAGAACAATCAGATCATAAGGCTTCCCGAGGGCCAATTTCAGGCCTTCTTCCCCATCACCCGCCGTGTCGACCGCGTACTTCTCTTCTTCAAGACCGCGCTTTATAAAACTGGACACCTTTTTTTCATCTTCCACAACGAGAATTCTCATGTCTGTTACCCCTCTTAGAGAAATGTATTGATGTGACCTGTCAGCGAACTAATCCGTCATTCAATCTTCGCAAAATTTCCGACGCCGACTCTTCAACCGACTTGTTGGTTACATCGATAACCTGCCACTCAGGGTGCTTTCTGTACAAATGGCGGCACCAATCCAGTTCTTCAACCACGGCTTCAAAATCGGCATAGCTCCCCCGGGGGTTCTGGCGCAGGTTGCGCAGCCTGGCCGAGCGCAGCTCCACAAGTCTTTTGGGATCGATAAGAAGGGCCACGACCCTTTTCTGGTCGATTTCGAAAATCTCCTGGGGGAGATCAATCCCCTTGACCAGCGGTACATTGGCAATTTTATACCCTTTGTGAGCCAGATACATGGAGAGCGGGGTCTTGGAAGTTCTTGAAACTCCGATCAGGACCATATCGGCCTTGCAGAGGTTGCGGAGTTCCTGACCGTCATCCTGTTTTACCGTGAAATTAACCGCCTCCACTCTCTTAAAGTATTCGGAGTTTATCTGGTACAA
>JBGPCQ010000194.1:0-5130 GCA_041481895.1 Geobacteraceae bacterium
ATGAGATCGATATTAACGGCGCGGCAAGAGCCATAGAGGCGCCGGAGATCAACAGTGCGGCAAGGAAAAGCAAAATCGGTAATTTTTTCAAGATGCGCATAAAATACCTCCAAAAAGTAATGATCCGTTACAATGCTTTTTTAATTATACTCTTTTTGTGTGGAAATTGCTACCTTTGCATAACGCGAGGTGAGTACAAACTGTGGCCACCTCACGAAACTGAACTTTTCGCCGGTGCACAATATTTTTCTCTTCAACACAGCATTTGGATAAACTGATGGCGGTGTCAGTTCCCTCTTTATGCTTATGACATACAGGTCGAGACCTGGCCTTTGCCCACTTATCTCCTTATGTGAAATACGGGGACACAATACGGATTACGAACACCACGCTACCCACCTCCTTGAGTATTCCCACCTGGAATACGAGGGAGTCCTCAAGTCGTGAGCGGTCTCGAAAGGACCGTCCATGAACCCCGCCGACAAGCTGCTCGCCATTCAGGTTGAAGACCGCTCCTTTCGAGCTGTCTCAATCCTTTAATAATGCACTTGATTATTTAAAAATTCTTGTGTAACTTTAAATAAGCAAATCCGTTATTAAAGGTTTCAATATGCTGAAAGCCGATCTTTGTCCTGCCCGTCGAAAATTACTCGTTCCTGTTGCGGGCTATTCCGGGGCCTTTGCACTCATTCCACCACCAACACCTCGCTTTCTTCCGCTCGCAGGGCTGCAGGGCGAAGTAACGCGTGCCCACGAGACCTTGGCTACCTTGAAGGCTTTATCTGCAAGCATCCCAAACCCGGATCTTGTAACGAGGACATCTGATCGACGGGAAGCTGTACGGAGCAGCCAGATTGAGGGGACTAATGCCGGCGTAAATGATCTGCTGATTTACGAGGCAACGGGCAGCATAGATGGATTACCGCCTGATGTACAGGTAACGCTAAATTACGTTAAGGCACTCGAACATGGTCTGCGAAAAGTCCGCCAGAGTGGTAGTGCAGCGCTTACCTGCAATTTGATCAAGGAACTCCACGCCCACCTGATGTCCGGCGTAAATGAATGCGGAGGGACACCAGGTGAATTCAGGGAAAAGCAAAACTGGATTGGAGGGTCTAATATCTACCAGGCGCGTTTTATTCCACCGCCATCCGGTAATGTGCAGGCCTGCATGGACGACCTCGAATTGTTGCTACAGAATACGTCTGCTGAAGAAGACCAGATCGAGATACCAATGGTGATCCGTATGGCAATCGCACATGCACAGTTTGAGACGATCCACCCGTTTATTGATGGTAATGGAAGGGTAGGCAGGATTTTGTTGCCGTTGATGCTTGCAGCTGAAGATTTCCCTCCAGTCTATTTAGCTGGATTTCTGAAAGATAACCAACGGGAGTATTATGATGCGCTGGCAGGTGTGCAGCTTAAGGAAAAATGGTTTGAGTGGATTAGGTTTTTTGCAATCGGAGTTGATGCCGCAGCCCAGGAGTCGATAAGAACAGCGCTGGGACTGGAAGCTATCCTCCGAAAATGGAAAGAGATTGTGGCCGGGCTTGGGCTCCGCTCTCATTCGGTGTTATACAGGTTCCCCGAACTCATGATTGGGACCCCGGTTTTAACGGCACACCAAGCCAAAAATACGCTCGGTATTTCTTTCCCGTCAGCAAGCGCAGCACTTGCTCTGCTGGAGGCAAAGGGGATATTGGTCCAGCCGGTCAAACATCAACGGAACAGAACTTTTGTCGCAAAAGAAGTGATCGATTTACTAAACCGTCCAGGGGCATAAGAGGGTCAGGGACCCATTATTCACAAATTAATAAATGCACGATTCACGGGAGTACACAGCGAGGCAACACTAAGACTCAAATATTTATCTGACGCTTTTGGTAATAATCGGGAGCCCGGAAAAAGGATTGCCCGCGGGAAGGCATTAATGGTATATATGAACAGCACGAGAACCGCAGGGAGCTCCCCTGCGGTTTTTTATTGCGACACTACAAACCGGAAACAACCTCCGTACCGCATGAACAAGGAACTGATTCTCAGATGCATCATCGCGCATCTCGAAAGAGACCTGGCCATACTGTTCACTGCCGCCAAGGCAGCCCATGAAGCCGCCATTCATGAGCAGAGCCTGCCTGACAACGAGTATGACACCCTGAGTCTGGAAGCCTCCTATGTTGCCCAGGGCCAGGCCAATCGCGCCCAGGAAATAAAGCTTGCCCTGGAGACCTATAAGAACCTGCCTCTGCGCCATTTTGCCGAAGATGCCACGATCCGCCTCACCGCGCTGGTGACTCTCGAAGCCGGGGATGGGACGGAAAAGACCGTATTCATCGGCCCCGAGGCCGGCGGCCTGAGTGTGACCGAGGCCGAGGCCGGCCGGGAGATCATCGTCATCACGCCGCATTCGCCGCTCGGCAAGGGTTTGATCGGCAAGATCGCCGGGGATCGTGTGGTACTGGGGAGAGGCCCTGCGCAGAAGGAATTCGAAATCGTTGCAGTCTGCTGAGGTGCCCTGATAGCGACTTCAGCCTGCCATTTAACCCAATTGTGGCATTTGAAACGCAGAGGACGCAGAGTTTCGCAGAGAATTGAAAAAATTGAATGGTTGCATCGGCTAACCATTCGGGTGAAATTCTACAAGCCGATTAGTGCTGAACTTCAGCCAACACTGAAAACCTTTGTAACCGCGAAGCACGCAATGAACGCGAAGAAAGCCTTAAAGGAAAGGGTTTAACCCCTGAAAAGATCATTGCGCTTCCCTTGCGTCCTCTGCGTTAAATTGTTTTTTATAAGATAAACTGACGGGAGTTGACCCTTGATCCATCTGTCGAACATCACCAAGCAGCACGGCTCGCAGATCCTGTTCCGCGATGCCAGCTTCCAGATCCTCCCCGGCACGCGGACCGGCCTGGTCGGCCCCAACGGCGCGGGCAAGACCACGATCTTTCGCATCATCACCGGCGAAGAGGAGGTGGACGGCGGCGAAATCACCTGCGCGAAAAAGACCACCATCGGCTATTTCTCCCAGGACGTGGGGGATATGGCGGGGCGTTCGGCCCTGGAGGAGGTGATGGCCGGTTCCGCGGCAACGGTGCAGCTGGCCGGGGAACTGAATGAGATGGAACGGGCGATGGGGACGCCGATGGGGGACGACGCCATGGCGGAACTGCTCGGGCGCTACGGCGCCGCCCTGGAGGAATTCGAGCACCGGGGGGGGTATGACCTGGACAGCCGTGCCCAGACCGTTTTGACCGGCCTCGGCATCGGCCCGGACCGGTACCACCACCCGGTGGAATCTTTCAGCGGCGGCTGGAAAATGCGGATCGCCCTCGCGCGGATCCTGACTGTGAAGCCCGATGTGCTGCTGCTCGACGAGCCGACCAACCACCTGGACGTGGAATCGATCATCTGGCTGGAAGAGTGGCTGGCCACCGAGTTCGACGGGGCGCTTTTGATGACGAGCCATGACCGCGACTTTATGAACCGTATCGTCACCCGCATCATCGAGGTGGCCCACAAGACGGTCACGACCTACGGCGGCAACTACGATTTTTACGAACGGGAGCGGGAGATCCGTCTCGACCAGCTCCTCGCCAGCCACAAGCGTCAGCAGGAGATGCTCGCCAAAGAAGAGGATTTCATCGCCCGCTTCGCCGCCCGCGCCTCCCATGCAGCCCAGGTCCAGTCGCGGGTGAAGAAGATCGACAAGATCGAGCGGATCGAAATCCCCCCCGAGGAGCGGGTGGTCCGCTTCGAGTTCAGCGAGCCGCCGCGCAGCGGCGATGACGTGGTGGTGATGGAACGGCTCGGCAAGGTCTGGCCGACCCCCGACGGCCGTGAGCACCCGGTCTTCAGCGGGGTGTCCGGCATCATCCGCCGCACCGACAAGATCGCCGTGGTCGGGGTGAACGGCGCCGGCAAGTCGACCTTCCTCAAGGTGCTGGCCGGCCAGACCGCGCCGACAGCGGGGAACGTCGTCCTCGGCGCGAACGTGGAACTCGGCTATTTCAGCCAGCATGCCATGGAGGTGCTCGAACCGCGCAAGACGGTTTTCGAGACCGTGCAGGACGCGATGCCGCTGGCCAACATCGGCGTGATCCGCAACCTGCTCGGCGCCTTCCTCTTCCCGGGGGAGGCGGTGGACAAGCGGATCGAGAACCTCTCCGGCGGCGAAAAAAGCCGGGTGGTGCTGGCTACCTTGCTGGCGCGGCCGGTCAATTTCCTGGTCCTCGACGAACCGACCAACCACCTCGATATCCGCTCACGGGAGATCCTCCTCGATGCCCTTAAAAATTTCACCGGTACGGTGGTGCTGGTCAGCCATGACCGCCATTTCCTCCGGCTGCTGGTGGACCGCGTGTTCGAAGTCGACCACGGGGAAATGCGGGTCTATGAGGGGAACTACGAGTACTACCTCGAAAAAGCCCACGCTACGGCAACACCGCAGACCGGACCCGCAGTAGTTTTGCGAGCGCCCCAGCCTTTTTGACGCCAACCCCCTTCCATGCTAGACTTGTTAAAAACGATGCAGAGGAGGCGTATTCATGCGAAAAATTCTGACCCTGGTTGTCATGGCACTTTTCCTGGCCGCACCGCTCCGGGCCGACAACCCCATCAAGGAAGGGGGGAAAGAGGTAGGCGAGGGGTTTAAGAAGATGGGGACGGGGACGGTCGAGACCGTGAAGGAGAAGGGGAAGGAAGTCGGCGGCGCCCTGAAACAGGGGGGAGAGGATGTCGGCAAAGAGGCGAAAAAAACAGGGAAGTCCGTGGGGGAGTGGTTCCGGGAGACAGGGCGAAAGACCGGTGAGGCATTCCGGGAGATGGGGCGGAGCATCAGAAATATCTTCAGGTGAGGTGTAAAATGCCACAGACGATCTGCGACCTGGCAGCCCGGCACTGCAGACCATGCGAAGGGGGGACGCCCCCCCTGGCCGGGGCCGAGGTGGAGCGCTACCTGGCCGGAATTGCGGGGTGGGAGCATGCGGGGGGCGTGATCGCCAAACGGTTCGAATTCAAGAATTACTGCCAGACAATGGCCTTCGTCAATGCCGTGGCCTGGATCGCCCAGAGCGAAGGGCACCACCCCGACCTGGAGGTCTCCTACCGCTCCTGCCTGGTCAGGTA
>JBGPCQ010000195.1:0-5117 GCA_041481895.1 Geobacteraceae bacterium
ATCGTGGTCACCAGTCGCGGCGGGACCCCGATCCACTTGGATGACGTGGCGCAGCTGGAAATAGGGAATGAACCGCGCCAGGGGGCCACCACCTGCGACGGCAAAGGCGAGACGGTTTCCGGTATAGTGCTGATGCTCAAAGGGGCCTCCAGCAAAGATGTCGTCGCGGGGGTCAAGGAGAAAGTAAAGACGATCCAGAAGGCGCTCCCGGAGGGGGTCAAGCTGGTTCCCTACTACGACCGGACCGAACTGGTGCAGAAGACCATCACCACCGTACGCAACAATCTGCTGGAGGGTGGCTTTCTGGTTATCGCCGTCCTGTTCTATTTCCTCGGCAACATCCGCGGCGCGCTCATCGTCGCCATCACCATCCCGCTTTCCATGCTCTTCTCCTTCCTGGGGATGCACTGGCTGGGCCTGTCGGCCAACCTGATGACCCTGGGGGCCATCGACTTTGGTATGATCGTGGACGGCAGCGTGGTCATGGTGGAGAACACTGTGCGCCACCTCTCGGAACGGAAAAAAGATGAGAATGTGCTCCACATTATTTTCCTCTCGGCCAAAGAGGTGGCCCGGCCGATCCTGTTCGGGGTCTTCATCATCATAATCGTGTATCTACCCATCGTCACCCTGACCGATATGGAAGGGAAGATGTTCTCTCCCATGGCCTTCACCGTTGGTTTTGCCTTGCTGGGTTCACTGATCCTGACCATGACCCTGGTCCCGACCCTCTGCTCCTTCCTGTTACGGGGCAAGGTTGAGGAAAAGGACCCGAAACTTCTCCGGCTGATCCGCGAAGCGTACCTGCCCTTCCTGCAAAAGAGCCTGACCAACCCGAAGAAGACCCTTGTCGTTACCGGATCTGCACTGGTGTTTTCGCTTGCGCTTGTGCCGTTCCTGGGGAGCGAGTTTCTCCCCACCCTGGATGAAGGGAGTCTTACGGTGCAATCCTTCCGCCTGCCGTCGGTCTCGGTGACTGATACCGTCAGGACCGCCGCAGACGTCGAAAAGGCGCTCCTTACTTTACCGGAAGTTGACAAGGTGGTTTCCCGTGCAGGCCGGGCGGAGATCGCTTCCGACCCGATGGGAATTGACATCTCCGATATTTTTGTAAATCTGAAACCCCGCGCGGAATGGAAATCGGCCAGTAACAAGGAAGAGTTGGTCGAGCTGATGCGCAAACGCTTGGAGAACATCCCCGGCATGTCTTTCTCCTTTACCCAGCCGATTCAGCTGCGGGTTGACGAATTGATTTCCGGGGTAAAATCCCAGATTGCCATAAAACTCTTCGGTGAGGACATGGACGTACTGAAGACAAAGGCCGACGAAATCTCCAAGGTCGTGGAGAAGGTTGCCGGGGCCGCTGATGTGGCCGTGGAAAAGGTTTCCGGTCTGGCCTATCTCCAGGTGGAGATCAACCGTGAGGCCATTGCCCGCTACGGCATCAACGTCGCCGACATCCAGGATGTGCTGGAGGTGGCGGCCGGCGGTAAGCAGGCTTCGGAGCTGTACGAAGGGCAGAAACGTTTCTCGGTTGCGCTCCGCTTCCCGACCGAAATGAGTAACAATGTGGAAAAGATAGGGGAGATATTGATTGCGGCTCCCGGAGGCGAGCGCATACCTCTCAAACAGTTGGCGCGGGTCTATACCGAAGAGGGACCGGCCCAGATTTCGCGTGAGAACGGCTCGCGGCGGATTGTCGTGGAAAGCAACGTGTCCGGGCGCGATATGGGCAGTTTTGTGACCGATGCGCAGAAAGCCATCGAGGCGCAGGTAAAGCTTCCTCCGGGTTATTACATCACCTGGGGCGGACAGTTTGAAAACCAGCAACGGGCCATGGCGCGGTTGGCAATCATTCTCCCTATCTGCCTGGCCCTGATTTTCATCCTCCTCTTCTCCACCTTCGGTTCGGTGCGGCATGCGTTCCTGATCATCCTCAATGTCCCCTTTGCGCTTATCGGCGGCATTATGGCGCTGTTCCTGCGCGGACTGCCGTTGTCGGTCTCCGGGGCGGTCGGTTTCATCGCCCTCTTCGGGGTGGCGGTGCTGAACGGTATCGTCATGGTCTCCTATTTCAACAAACTGCGGGAAGAAGGGGCCGGTATTGACGACGCCATCCTCAAGGGGGCGGCAATTAGGTTGCGACCGGTGCTCATGACCGCCTTCGTCGCCTCCCTTGGCTTCATTCCCATGGCGTTGTCACATGGCACGGGCGCCGAGGTGCAGCGTCCATTGGCTACAGTCGTCATCGGCGGGCTTATAACATCCACATTACTTACACTCGTAGTCCTGCCGACCCTGTATCGCTGGTGGGAGCGAAGAGCGGAACTGAAACTCAATCAAAAGGAGATTGCCCAATGAAACAGATAATCGCATTCATCAGACCTGCCGTACTTGAAAGAGCAACCGAAGCTTTGCGGTTGATTCACGGTTTAACCGGGATGAGCGTAATGGAGGCAAGGGGCTTTGGCCAGGGAAAGGGTGCTTCCTGTCGAGACCAGTGCGATACGGAGATTACTAATTTCTGCAAAAAGGTCCGTATCGAACTCATGGTTGCCGATGCTATCGTCTGGGAGGTCGTTGACACCATCCAGCAGAAGGCGTGGACCGGTGAGCGGGGCGAAGGAAAGATCTACGTCCTGGATGTAGTGGAAGCTGTTCGCATACGGACAAACGAACGGGGCGAGGCGGCAGTTTAACTTGGCCATGCCACCATGCGGATGGCGGTTTTTGCCGACATGGGGCGAGTCTCTTCTACCGTACAAAAAGCAAAATTTTACTGCCGGGGTAAAGACCGTGGAAATAACAGTTAATAAACAGTTCTTCCCGAAGGTTAAAGGCTTGCACGATAAATACAATAAATGTTCTACGGACAATCTGTCCAATTAATCTATGGTCAAACGGGAGCAGTGATTATGAAAATAAAACTACTATTCGGCACAGTTGTATTGCTGACAGTGATGAACCTTTACGGCTGCGGCGGCGGGGGAGGAGACACAACCCCGCCCCCGTCCGATAGCGTGACCATCAACGGCGTTGCCGCCCTTGGACCCATCAGCGGCGGCGACGTCAAGGTCTACGCCGTCAGGGACGGCAAGATCGACACGAGCGCGGTGCTCGGCGCCGGGAAGACGGTCGATGACGGCAGATATACCATTACCCTCTCTTCGGCCCCCACCGGTCCGGTGATTGTAGAAGTGACAGGCGGCACCTATACCGATGAGGCGAGCGGCACTCCCGGTGTCAACAATACAATTAAACTGCAAGCCGCCGTCCCCAGCGTAGCTGACGGCGCAAAGATAGCCGTAACTTTGATAACCCACCTGGCTTTCAGTGAGCTTGAAGGAATCGGCACCTTTACTGCTGCCGAGATCGACGACACCAATCTGCAAATCGGCAGGTTCTTCGGGGTCTCCGACATCATAAGGTCGCTTCCCTTCGATGCAACCCTGCCCGCCCCCGCCGGCGTCAACAACGACCAGCGGACCTACTCCGCGGTACTTGCCGTTATCTCCCAACTGGTGAATGATCGCAAGGGAAGCCTCTCCCTGGAGGACGCCATGGCCTCCGTCCATGTCGAGCTGGAAACTGAGTTGATAAACAATGGCGGTTTTTCTCTGGCCACCATCAACGGGATCAACACCGCCATCGTCAACTATTCCAAGAGCGGTAAAAACAAGGGAGGACTACCCATCAAGCCGGTCACCTTCAGCGGCGGCGTACTTCAGTTGTCCACCGCAGGCACGCTTCCCGCAGGCACCCTCATCAACGGCATCGACTTTTCGGTGACCCTCCCGGCCGGGGTAGCCGTCAAGACGGACCCGATGACCGGTGAAGCCCTGCCCGGGGTGGTGGTTCCGGTAACCGTGGCCGAGAGGAACAGCCAGGTCAGCGTCAAATACGACAAGGCTGCCAACGTCCTGCACATCATTTTGATCAATGTCCAGCCCGGCTTTGCCATCGGGGAGTTCGCACATGTCGAGTTCCTCGGCTTTCCTGTCAGCGGGGGCGCTTTCGACCTAAAACTCAACCGGATCGACGGCGGTAGCGGCACATCCTCCGGCCCACTGACCGGCATCTCCCTTACGTCCAATTTCGCGGGGTTGTAACAAAAAGGAGAGCGCTTTGGTCTAAACTCGCACCATTGCCGTCTTCTGCTAAGAACGGAATGATGGCCAACATGAAACCGCTCTGCGTGTAGTTTTTGGACTCAGCAAGGGGTTTTGAGAGAAGAGGCGATAATGAGCAGACCGCTGGCCTCGTTGCGGAGAAGCTCGGCATCGGGTACCGGGCCAATCGTCAATGTGATTCAAAAATACGCTCATACAGGCAACACCGGAGATAGAAAAATATTTATGTCTACGGTTGATGACATTGTCAAGATTCGGAAAATGAAAGAGAAAAAGATGCCGTCTAGTTATGAATCGTCAGATTCGTTCACACCGTAAGGCAGCTTAGCCAAAAAAAGGGGGTTTTCTATGAACAGAATGAAATTGCTGTTTTTGGCAATGATAGTGACGGTGGTAAGCGGTTGCGCTGAGAGTTCCGCGTTGATTAAGGCAAACAGCACCAGTATGCGCACGGACATTTTTGAGGAACTAACCAACGGTGGGATTACTCCCCAGGGATTTACGGATTTGCGCATAACCGCCACACTTAAGACCCACAAACCGGGCATTTATTCCGCTTCAGACATTCACGGAACGCCTGATTACACGCTACTGCTGAATATTGACGGTCAGGCGGTACTGTTGCGAGGAAGTCTGCAAAGGGAAAATAGTGAACCGATGAAACTGGTTGACCCGGAAGCCGGTGATGGCATCAGGTATCGATTTAGTAAGAATCTGCGTCTGAAGGCAGGCCCTCACAGAATTGTTGTGGCACTTCCCGATGATGGGATTGCTGTTGAACGGGAAATAATACTGACTGAAGGAAAAGTGAACAGTCTGGTTCTGGAACCTGTCTACAGCACAAAGCCGGGAAAGAGACGCCTAGGAACTTACGGCACTACCAGTTTTACGGAAGGAATCAGGTCGATCAGATTGACCTTGAATGGCCGGGAAATATGAATCCCTTAACGACTGAAGAACGTGCCGATAAACGAAGGCGGCTTACCA
>JBGPCQ010000196.1:0-4996 GCA_041481895.1 Geobacteraceae bacterium
CGCCGAAATTCGCGGCCATGATGGCGAAGCTGAAACTGATCGCCGAAGCCTCGGAGAGGACGCTGTAACCTAACAGGTTGTTGAAAAACGTCAAGAGGAGGCCGGGATGCAAGGCGTAAGTGAGCGAAAAAGCGAGGTTCAGGTACGTTGAGCTTTTGAGCGAACGACAACACCGCAGACCGGCCCCGCAATAGTTTTTCAACAGCCTGCTAAAGGAGGGGGTATGAGAAGAGTGGCCCTGGTGCTGATGCTGGCAGTTTCATTAAGTACGGTCTGTTCCGCCCGGGAGAGGACCTCGAATATTGCCGGAGACGAGGTTAAAGCCGAAGCTGAACGGGGTTTCGGGGAAATCCTCGAACTCTGGCACACGAAAAAATATGACGAACTCTATGACAAAACCCGCTCCAGCGGCGCGCAGACCAGGCAGGATTTTGTCGGCAAACTTTCCGCGGTACCTTTCAGGCCGGCCTGCTGCTGGCAGCAGATGCAGGACGTCAATGTAGCCGTAAAAAATGAAAAAAATGTGGTTATCCGGGCGAAGATCGGCATGGAGGGGTTAGGGGATACCCACTACAGAACCGGGTCGTTCAAGTTGCGCAAGGAGGATGGCGTCTGGCGGGTCTCACGTTCGGAAATTCTGTCCCTGGCAGGCGCCGCAAAGAAAAAGGGACAACGATTCAAAAAGACGAGAATCTAGATTATGGGGAGGCTTGTTTTCTCCTGCTCATGCCCCGCTGCCTGCGGCGGGGCAGTGTATTCTTCCGCGGACAGCGCCGGAAACCGGACGTAAAACGTGCTCCCGGCGCCGACGGTGCTTTCCACCCATACCTTGCCGTTATGGGCGGCAACGATTTCCCGCACCAGCGCCAGGCCAAGTCCTGCTCCCCCGACCAGACGACGGTCGGTATTATCGATACGGTAAAACCGCTCAAAGATTTTTTCCTGCATGTCGGGGGGGACACCCGGCCCTTCGTCCCTCACCCAGATGACGACACTCTCGCGTTCCCCGTGAGCGCCGAGGGTTATCGTGGTTCCCTCCGGCGAGTATTTGACCGCGTTGGAAACGAGGTTGACGAGCACCTGGTGCAGTTGCCCGGCATTCCCGATGACCTGGGGGAGTCCGGGAGAACAGTCCAGAACGATCCGGTGTTTTTTGGGCACGCCGCCGAACAGGTCGAAGGTTTCCTTAAGAAGCATCTCTACGGACAGTCGGGTGACTTCGACCGGTTCCGGGCGCATCTTCAGGCGCTGCAGGTCGAGGAAATTGCCGATAAGCTCGTTAAGCCTTTCAGTTTCATGGTGAATGGTGCCGAGGAATTCCTGTTGCTGTTTCTGGGGTACCTCATGTTCCAGCATGAATTCGGTATAGCCGAGCATGGCGGTAAGGGGGGTGCGCATCTCGTGACTGACGGCTGAGACCAGTTCGTCCTTCAACCGTTCCATTTCCTTCCGTTCACTGATGTCGAAGGCGATCTCCAGCCTGACCAGCCGGTTGTCGGTCCAGCGTATCGCCCGGTCGATGCACTGGTACCAGTTGCCGGTGACGGTGTTCTGAAGTTCCCAGACATACGGTGGGAGGGGTACGCCGTCGGCCACCAGACGCTCGTTGGTGCAGAAGGGGCAAGGGTTTTTCTGATTGGCCTGGAAAATTTCATAGCAGGTCTTGCCTCGCCAGTTCGTCCCGAATGTGGCTGAGCCGAATCTGTTCAGGTAGAGGATTTCGTAGGTTGTCAGATCGGCCACGTAAATCAGCGCATTGATCGAATCGAAGACGGTTGTCAACTGGTCGAACTGGTCCTGCTGGGCCTTTGTGTGGTTGCGGATGAGGGAATAGAGGAGTGCCGCCGTGACGATGACAAAGAGCCACCCCTTCAGGATCGACAGCCGGGTAATGGTCGCCGGGTCCGTGAACAGGAAGGCGAGCAGTGCGTCGGAAAAGAGAATCCAGAGGCCGGCAGCAACCACGTAGACAGATACTATTTTAAGAGGGATAACGTTATTGTCGGATAACTTGATCATGTCGTCCTGTCTGCTGCTTAAAAGTCCCTGCCAATTGGCATTACTCGTAATTGTAACAAGTATTGCCGCCTTATTCAATGAGATACCATGCATTTATCCGGTGAAGGGGCCTGAGCCGGGGAATGACGGATATGCCGGGTAATCCTTCTTGACGCACATATGTCGTTCCGGTAGTCTAGTGTCCTGAGCGGCTAATTCATTCCTTTAAATTGCGGGCCTTTCGGCCCCTGGCTTTGTTGCTGCTCCTTAGCTTAAGCCGTGCTAGGCTTGCGTCGCCGCGCCTTACCAGGAACCAAAATTCCTCGCAATTTATGCAGTGAACTAACCGCACAGGACACTAACCGTATGACAAAAAATGAAAACAGCCGGATCAACCTGAAGAAACCGGAACTCCTTGCACCGGCCGGGTCGCTCGAGGCCTTTTTCGCGGCCATGGAAAAGGGGGCGGATGCCGTTTATGCGGGGCTCAAGGAATTTTCCGCCCGTGCCAAGGCAAAAAACTTCACCCTTGACCAGATGGAGCGGATGCTCGCCTATGCCCATGCGCGTGACCGCAGGATCTATGTAACCCTCAACACCCTCGTCAAGGAGAACGAGCTCCCCCGCCTGATAGATACCCTCGCTGCCCTGGAGGGGATGGGGGTGGACGGGATCATTCTCCAGGATCTGGCGGTGGCGCGCCTTGCCCGGCAGTACTTCCCGCGCATCCCGCTGCACGCCTCGACCCAGATGACCATCCACAACTCCCTCGGGGTCCGGCAGCTGGAGGAACTGGGGTTCGAGCGGGCAGTGCTGGCCCGGGAGCTCCACATCGACGAAATTGGGGAGATCGTAGCCAAGTCCCGGATCGGCATCGAGTGCTTTATCCATGGCGCGCTCTGCTTTTCCATTTCGGGGCAGTGCTATTTCTCCTCTTTCCTCGGCGGCCACAGCGGCAACCGGGGGCGCTGTGCCCAGCCCTGCCGCAGGCAGTACCGGTACCGGGGTAAAGAGGGGTACTATTTCTCCACCAACGACTTTTCCAGCATCGACATACTCCCCCAGCTCATGGCGGCGGGGGTCGAATCGTTCAAGATCGAGGGGCGGATGAAGTCCGCCGAGTACGTGGCGAGCGTGGTGGGGGCGTACCGGCTGGCCCTCGACGCCCCGGAGCGGAAGCGGCAGGAGGCGGTGGCCGAGGCGAAGGAGCTCCTCAAGCTCTCGTTCGGCCGGGTGCCGACCAAGGGGTTCCTCGCTTCCCACGCGCCGACCGACATTGCCACCCCTTCTCTCAAAGGGGCCACCGGCCGCTTTCTCGGGGAAATCAAGTCGGTCCAGGGGGGGCGGATCAGCTTCGAAACCAGGGACCGGCTCCACGTGGGGGACCGGATCAGGGTCCAGCCCAAAACGGATATGGCGGGGCGGGCCTTTACCATCAAGGAAATCTTTGCCGGTACAGCGCAGGTCAAATCGGCTAAGGAAAAGGCTCTCGTCGCCATACCTTCCCCCTTTCCGTTCAAGGTGGGGGACACTGTTTTCAAAGTCTCCTCGGAGACCGCCTTCACCATGAGTGAAAACGCCTGTGCCAGGAAACTGGATGCGGTGAAAGGGGAGAAGCTCCCCTGCTGTCTTACGGTGGTTCTGGAAGGGAGCGCCATGCGCGTCACCGCCCGGGCATCGGGCACCGACTTTTCCATGGAGTTCCCGCTGGGGAGCCTGGAGCCTGCCCGCACCGCGGATATGGAGGGGGTGCTCCGCGCCCAGTTCGAAAGATGCGGAGACACCCTGTTCGCGCTCTCATCATTAGCCGCGCCCGACTTCCCGCCGCTCGTCATCCCTCCCGCCCGGCTCAAGGAGATCCGGCGGGAGTTCTACCGGGCGCTCGCCGACCGGGTGACGCGGGGGCTCCGACAGGAGCGGGACGAGTCGAGAAAGCGGGCCTTGGCGGCGCTGGCCGGGACACGCTCACCCGTCCGGCCCCAGCGTGCGGAACTGATGGTGCGTCTCGATCATGTCCGGGACTGCCACCTGCTCCACCAGGAGGGGATCGACGCCATTTCCCTGCCGGTCTCCCGGGCCAATATGCACCAGATAGCGCAGTTCGTCCGGAAGATCAGGGGGTTGGACCGGGTCTCCTGGCGCCTGCCGTTCATCATGTTCGAAGCGGACCTCCCCTTCTACCGGGAGGCGGCAGTCTACCTGGCCAGCCTGGGATTCCGGCGCTACGAGGCCGCGAACCTCTCCCATTTTCAACTGTTGCGGGAGGTGGGAGCGGGCAAGCTGGAGATCGCTACCGACTACCGCCTGTTCTCCCTGAACAGCCAGGCCCTCCTCGCCTGGCAGGAACTGGGCGCTGCTGCCGCCACTCTCTATATCGAAGACGATGCCGACAACATGGCGGAGCTCCTGGCGCTGGATCTTCCCATTCAACGGCGGGTGCTGGTCTACGGCAGCGTCCCGGTTATCACCTCGAAGA
The DNA here is from genome assembly GCA_041481895.1 of Geobacteraceae bacterium. GTDB lineage: Bacteria > Desulfobacterota > Desulfuromonadia > Geobacterales > Geobacteraceae > JAMPXD01. Next base: position 4,475 of record JBGPCQ010000196.1, read on the forward strand.
TAAAAATCAGGGATGTCAAAAGCGATGCGCCGGTCGTTTCCGACCGGGGCGACGGGTATACGGTGGCGATCAAGGACGGGCTGAGCGTGATCACGGCGACCCGGCCGTTTGCCCTGACCGGCTTCAAGAAGAGGATACAGGAGATGGGGTGCGGGTCGTTCGTAGTGGACCTCTCTGCACTCCCCCAAAAAGAGTGGCCCCGGGTGCTTGACGCCTTTGCCCGGGGAACTGCTCTGCCGGAGACGTCGGAGTTCAATTTCACCATGGGGCTGGTGTAGGGAAACGCGGAAGGATGAAGGATGAATTATGAATTATGAATTGTGAAGGCTTCACAACCCAGGTTTCCTTCCGAGCTTCCGCACTTCCGCGCTAAGGAGTCAACATGAGCATTTTCGCTGCTTTGAAGGGCGCTGCCCTGCTGAAGCTGATCCGGGACCCGCGGCTGAGGGATTTGTTGACGAAACGGGAGTTCCGCTTCAGCCAGGAGGTCCTCCACCGGGAGTTCGTGAGCCAGGCGGCGGA
>JBGPCQ010000197.1:0-4992 GCA_041481895.1 Geobacteraceae bacterium
CCAGGGCTCTGATTTTATCTTTGACCCGGTCGATGACATCCTTGGCGTTCTCGCCGTAGCGCATGATGACAATGCCGCCTACCGCTTCTCCCTCGCCGTTTTTGTCGAGGAGGCCGCGGCGGATGGCGCCCCCCAGCTGGACCTCGCCCAGGTTCTTTACAAAAACGGGGGTGCCGCGCTGGTCGGAGCCGACGACGATCTCCTCCAGGTCCGCCGGGGACCTGATGTAGCCGCGCCCCCGGATCAGGTACTCTGCGTCCGACTGCTCCAGAAGCCTCCCGCCGACATCATTGTTGGAGCGTTTGACCGCATCCATCACGTCGGTTACCCTGATGCCGTATGCGAACAACCGGTTCGGGTCGAGGTCGATCTGATACTCCCGGACAAAGCCGCCGATGGAAGCGACCTCCGCCACACCCGGCACCGTAGTGAGCTGATAGCGGACGAACCAGTCCTGCAGGGTCCGGAGCTGCTCGAGATTGTACCCCTTCCCCTCGATGGTGTACCAGTAAACGTGGCCGACACCGGTCCCGTCCGGGCCGAGCGTCGGCCGCACATTGGGGGGAAGCAGCGATGCTGCGTAGTTGAGCCGCTCCAGGACCCGGGTCCTTGCCCAGTAGATGTCCGCCTTGTCATCGAAGATCACGTAGATCATGGAGAAGCCGAACGCGGACGACGCCCGTACCGCCCTGACCTGTGGAAGCCCCTGGAGGTTTACCGCCAGGGGGTAGGTCACCTGGTCCTCCACCACCTGCGGGGAACGGCCGGGGTACTCGGTAAAGACGATCACCTGATTGTCGGAGAGGTCGGGAATCGCGTCCACCGGGGTCCGGCAGACCGCCCATATTCCCAAGGCGGTTACCAGCAGGAAGAGAATCAGGATGATGACCCGGTTGCGGGCGCTATATTCGATGATTTTTTCGATCATGGGGGAGAACCTTTACGGCAATAGAACGAGGATTTCACGGATTATCACGGATTTTTCAGTCTTCCGTACCCATTCATTCTGTTTATTTACCAAGATATTCCTTGGAGTAGAGGTACAGCCTGCCGAAGTTGCTGGTCTGCTGAGAGAGCTGGTAGAGGAGCATGGCGCCGGTCTTGGGAGAATCGAAATCGGCATACTGTTCCAGCCTCAGTACCGCCGACGCGGTAGCCGGGCCGAACAGACTCTTGCAATAGGCCAAAAGTTTTTCATAATTGTCGAAGCCCCTGAAATCGATGCTGACAGAGGTGAATCTCCCCTTGTAAAAGATGTAGGTGATCCCTTCGACTTTTATTCCGCCGAAATTCAGGTCTTCGTCGGTCCGCTGGAAGGCTTCCACCCCCGGCATGACCCCCATGTGTCCCTCGACCAGCTTCGGATCGGAACTTCGCATTTCCTTGACGTCGCTCCCCCAGGTGAAGTCCCGGAAACCGTTGACCCCTGCCGCGGCAGCCGAAACAGCGAAAGCCAGGAACATGGAAGCCAGAAAAACGCTCAGTAATCTCATAGTATTTTTTCCTTTTTTATACCCTCGGTGCTGACTGACAGGATAGTGCCCAGTAACACTTAACCCATCGCATACAAACAAGTCCCCTCCCCCCACGCGGGGGAGGGCGAGGGTGGGGGAACTTTCCGGTGCCATAAATGTTCAGAGTATCAGTGCATCTTCATGTCTTTCATGTCCATTTCATCCTTGTGCACGGGCGCTGTCGCCGGCTTCGCCGGAGCTGCGGGAGGTTGCGCCGCGACTTCACCCCCGCGGCTGAGCTGGGCCTCCGAGTCGATGAGGTAGGCGCCGCTGACCGCCACCTTTTCCCCCGCCTTCAAACCCGCAAGAATCTGCACCTCCCCTGCGGACCTGGCGCCCGTTGTCACATCCCTCGGGACGAAGACGCCGGGTTGCGTCTCCACCCACACCACCTGCCGCTTCCCCGTAACCATGACTGCCCCCGCCGGGACCACCAGTGAGTCGGCCAGGTGGACCTTGATCACGCCGGTTACGAACATCTCCGGCTTCAGTTTCAGCCCCGGATTCGGGAGCGTTACTCTCACCCTGACGGTCCTGGTCTTGGGGTTGAGAAACGGGTAGATCAACGACACCCTGCCGCGAAAGAGCTGGCCGGGATAGGATTTGGCGGAGATGGCGACCTCCTGGCCGGTCCTGACAAGTGCGAAGTCACTCTCGAAAAGCTCCAGCTCGACCCAGACCCGTGAGAGATCGGCAATGGCGAAGAGCGGCTCGCCGATATTGACGTACTGCCCCTCCTGGACGAACTTCTCGGTGACCACGCCGGAGAGGGGGCTGTAGATCGGGATACGGATCGACGGTTTTATCGATTTCTGCAACTGGTCGAACTGCTTTTCCTTGAATCCGAGCTGGCGCAGGCGTTCATGGGCGTCGCCCAGCGACATCTGGGTGTTTATCGGAAAGGTGACGGATAAGGAGCTGTTCAGGATCTTGATCGTCTTGTACGCCAGCAAATACTGCACCTCGGCATTATACAGGTCGACCGAGTAGAGTTCGGCCACCGGCACGTCCTTGCGCACTGCACTTCCCACGCTTTTGACCAGCAGGCGGTCGAGCCGCCCGGCAACCCAGGCGGAAACCTTTCCCTGCCGTTCCTGGTTGTAAGCGACGATGCCGGTACAGGTGATCTCCCTGGAGAACGGCTTAACCGCGGCGGCGGTGACAGCCACGTTGGCGATTACCCGGTTGCTCGGCGAGAGCGCCACATGGCTCACGTTGCGCAGTTCGTTGCCGGAGATCCCTCCTCCCTCAATCTTTTTTACCAGGTCCATGCCGCAGATGTCGCAGGCGCCCGGCTGGCTCTTGATAATGAACGGGTGCATGGGGCAGGTGTATTCGGTTTTGTGCGCCTGCTCCTGAGCCCCGCCATGGGAAGGACCGGTCCGTTTTCCGTAGAAATATCCGCACGACACGGCCACGATTATCACCACGGCCGTCAATCCGACTTTCAAGGTTCTCTTCATCACACCAACCTTCCGACTGAAAATTCCCGCAACCTTAGTATAGTGTCCATACGGAAACTCCGGATGAAAACTATATAATCAATGAATAAATGCATGAAGCCCGACGCTCCCCGGCATCGGAATATTTATACCATAGAGGACACCATTTAACAAGACAGGTGGTAGAATCCGCATGCGCATGCACTATAGAGTGGCTTAATCATCCTTAATGTGCGATAATCATGACAGAATTTGTTATCGGGGCCGCATGATTGTCGAACTCCGCGGGGCAACCCATGCAAAAATATTGGCATTTACACAAAAGTTACAGCTGGTAAAAGTGTAATAATTTAAGATAGATACCGGCATTGGCAACCAGCATTAATTATGATTAATAGCATCCAGATTCATGGATGTTTTTCGTGAATTCATTTATAACATCTCAAGATAACGGCATTTTTACGATTGAGTTGATCTCTGGCATGCTTCATGTATGAGATACTATACGTCAGGAGCAAAAATCGATACCAGTGGTTATTGAACTGCTTCAGCAAATTTTTTATAAAGTATCAGGTAGGTAATAGTGGTACGTCGCGTAATTTCATTCGTGGGCATATAAACTCTTTGGATTAACCATAAAAGTTTCAGATTTTTTTTAGTATAGATCGGTAAATATGGCAGGTTAACAAAAGTAAGGAGGAAGGCAATGACAATGAAACGACGGGATTTTCTGAAATTAAGTGCAACAGGGGCAGCGACCCTAATAATTGGGAGCAGAATCCCCTTTTTGGGGGTCAAGGACGCTTTTGCCGCCACCCAGACCCTGGAAATCACCATCACCGATGCGATGAAGCAGATGGTGACCCACAATGCCGTCAACGATGCCCAATGCTACTTCTGGATCTACAAGATGAAGGCGGACGGCGTTGACATCCCGCCCGAATGCCCGGGCCCGACGATCTATGCGGTCAAAGGCGATACCATATCCGTCAGCATCACCAATACCCTGGATGAGCCCCACTCCTTCTTCATCCCCGGAAATCTCCCCGGCGACCCGCCGATCTTCGACAGCGGTACCATCCCTGCGGGAGGGACCGTCGGGCCCCTTACCTTCACCGCCTCCGTGTCGGGCGCGCACCTCTACTACGACAACCTGAATGCGCCGGTCAACCGGTTCATGGGTCTCCACGGCGCCCTGGTGGTCCGGCCGGCCGTGGCCGCCGCCGGCCACAACTTCACCCCCTACGACAATCCGACTCCCCATATCCAGAGAATGTACGACATGTTCGGCACCCAGTTCTGGCCCGGCCTGAAATGGGAAGAGGGGGACCCGACAAACAACACCCCCCCCTTCCGCCAGTATGTCTGGCTGTACCACATGGCCAGCCCCAACCTGCAGGCCGAGGTGGGGAACCTGCCGGCCGGGCAGATCATGAATCCCGGGCTGTTCATGGACAAGATCGCCCGCGACCCGTTCAGCCCGACCCGGGCCAACGGCCTGCCCCAGTATTTCACCATCAACGGCCAGTCAGGCTTTTTCTCCCATTTCATCCCTGCCATCACCCCCATGTCGCGGGTCGGCGAGCCGGTGATTATACACATCCTGAATGCCGGTGCGCAGGGTGTTTCACACCATATGCACTGCAATCACTTCTTCATCACCAGCATCAATGGCGCGCCCAATCCCAACCCCATCTGGGTGGATATCTACGGGATCAGGCCGATGGACCGTATCGATTACACCTTCCCGTTCATGCGGCCGCCTGACAACGCCAACGTCCGCGGCATCGGCCGGCCGGACGCTCCATTAAAGACCGCCGGGGGCATACCCTGCTGGCCTCCCCAGGGAGAGATGCAGACGTTCATCCCGGCCAATGTCCTTCCGGCCCCCGGTACGCTCGGGGTGCCGACGGACATCAACGGGGTGCCTATCAACATGGGCCAGCGGTTGTCGCCGCTCTGCTACCCGGCCCACGACCACCTGGAGTCGAGCCAGACCGCCCAGGGGGGCAACTACAACCAGGGCCTGATTTCCG
>JBGPCQ010000198.1:0-4955 GCA_041481895.1 Geobacteraceae bacterium
AGAGGTCGTGGCCGATCTGCTGGCGGCGCAGGGCCTGATTACGGATGACATCAGACACTGGGCGCTTCACACCGGCGGCGAGAAGATCATCAACGCCGTGCGGGACGAGCTCGGCATCCCCGAGGAGCGGCTCCGGGCCACCCGCACGATCCTGGCGGAATACGGCAACATGTCGTCACCGACAGTCTGGTTTGTCCTGGACGAGATCCTGCGCAACGGCGTTCCCGCCGGCGACTGGTGCGTTATGATCGCCTATGGCGCAGGACTCTCGGCCCACGCCTTTCTGCTGAGAAAAACCTGATGTTTTAATACCGCTAGAATGTATGCCGTGACCGGAACTGGTCCCCTTTAAACCACCCCCTGAATAATTCGAAGTTGTTCAGCAAAACCTTCCACGCGCCCTTTTTTCTTTTTCTGACAAAATAATTGTCCCTGAAAAACAACGGATTGAAAAAGATTTTGATGTTTTCCCAATTCATGATGCGATTGAGGCTCCGGCCGGTCAGATGGCGGGTTCTGACATTGCAGATAAAACCGGTGTACCTGCTCAGGTCGTGGGTGTTGGTGATAAGACCGGCCTGGAGCAATTCCGTGCGAATCCGGGTCCCCGGGTAGGGGGTGACACACTGGACGTAGGGGAGGTCGATCCGGAGCCTTCTGATGGTCCGGTAAACCTCCCGGATATCCTCGCGCGTATCATCGGGGTTGCCGATAATAAAACCGCCCATGACGGCAATTTCATACTGCCGCAAAAGAGTTACGGCCTGTTCCGTTTTTTCCCGGATATCCCCTTTTTGAAAAAGCTGAAGGTTTCGCGTCTGCACCGATTCAATCCCGAGAAAAACCATCCTGAAATTGGCCCGTGCCAAAGCGGGAATCAGTTCCGGATCGGCAACGATGCCGGCAACCGATGCCTGGACCAGGTATTCCATGCAGTCCAGCCGGTTTTCGACGATGGCTTCGCCGAGACGCTTGAAGCGGGCAGGGTCGAGGGTGATATTGTCATCGACCAGCAAGACCGTTTCCGTCCCGAGCCTCCGCACCTCCTTCAGGTCGGCGATGACCCGGTCGATGGCGTGGCAGCGAAAGCTCGTGCCGTACATCCCGGCAATGGAGCAAAAGGTGCAGGGCATGGTGCAGCCGCGTGACGTTTCGACACAGTCCATCCGCCGGTCAAAATAGGTAAAATGATCCAGAACACGGACGCTCCGGTCCGGCAGCGGCAGGAGCTGCAGATCGAGGAGTTCGCCGGGCGGGTTGTGCGCGAAGGTCGCTCCCCGGGCCCAGGACAATCCCGGCACGGCAGCGAATTCCCGTGCACCTGCCAGGGCCTCCGCCAAGGCGGGGAAAGCCTCTTCCCCTTCGCCCCGGATCAGATAATCGAACGGCGGCGCATTCCCTGCGGTAAGCTCTGCATACTCCAGGGTCGCATGGTAGCCCCCCAGAACAATTTTCGCTCCCGGAGCGTTCGCCCGGCAGATAGCCATCACCTTCAGAGTGCTGTCGTACTGGAAACTCATGCTGCTGATGCCGATCAGCTCGGGGCGGAATTCTCCCAGAAATGCCTGCAGCCATGAGCGGATATTTTTGTGAACCAGCACCAGATCGACAATCCGGACTTCATGGCTGCCGAGCTGAGCGGCAATGGAGCAGAGACCCAGGTTGGGCACCTTGATAATCCGGTGGAAATTATTGGCCGCATCGGGCATGGCCAGGAGGAGTATCTTCATCGTCCCATTCCTTACGACAGCGTCTTCCTGAAGCGGTTCACGGCAAACGAGAGGATGAGAAATCCCAGGATGGCGAGGGCGGCCAGTTGCGGCCAGAGGATATCCATGCCGATCCCCTTGAGGAAAACGCCGCGGATGATGATGATATAGTAACGGAGGGGATTGAGGAAGGTGAGCCACTGGACACTTTCCGGCATATTCTCGATGGGGAACGCGAAGCCGGAAAGGAGCATGGCGGGGAAGATGAAGAAGAACGCGCTCATCATTGCCTGCTGCTGGGTCTGGCTGATGGTGGAGATGAAGAGGCCGAACCCGAGGCTGCTCATGAGAAAGAGTGCGGTGGCGCCGAAGAGGAGGGTGAGGCTTCCCCGGATCGGCACGTCGAACCAGAAATAGGCGACGGCGGTAATGAGCGCCACGTCCACGAACCCGATGAGGACGAAGGGGAAGGTTTTCCCGAGGATGAACTCCGTCCTGCTGATCGGGGTGACGATGATCTGCTCCATGGTGCCGATCTCTTTTTCCCGCACCACCGCCATGCTCGACAGAAGCATGGTGATGATCAGGACGATGTTGGCGATGACCGCGGGGACATAGAAATTGCGGCTTTCCAGGTTTTCGTTGAACCAGGCGCGGCTGTTCAGCGCCACCCCGCCGGGGACCGGCGGGAGCCCGACGCGGCGTGCCGTCTGGGCCACCTGGAGACGGCCGCTGTAGCGGGCGGCTATCTGTGCGATGTAGTTCAAAACAATACCGGCCGTGTTGGAGTCGGTCCCGTCAAGGATAACCTGGAGCGGGGTAGAGCGACCGGCCCGGAGGCTTTCCCCGAATCCCCCGTTCATCCGGATCACCGCCTTCACGGCGCTCCGGTCCATGAGTTCCCTGACCCGGCTGTCGTTTTGGACATATTCGGTCACGTCGAAATAGCCCGACCGGACGAACTGCGCCGTCAGGTCCCGGCTTTCGGGACTGTTGTCGAGGTCATACACAGCCGTCTTCACATGCCGCACGTCGGTGTTCACCGCATAGCCGAAGACCACGGTCTGGAACACGGGGATGACGAACAGGATGAACCGCATGCGCGGGTCGCGCAGCGCCTGGATGAACTCCTTGACAAGCATGGCTTTCAGCCGTTCGAACATGTGCCTCCGCTAAACAATCTTCTTCCTGAATTTCCTGATCGACAGGAATATCACCAGGGCGGCAAAAGCCGCGAGGAAGCAGGCCTCTCCCCACAGCACGTTCAGCCCCACGTCCTTGAGATAGATCCCCCGCAGGATGACCACGAAATAGCGGGCCGTAATGATATGGGTTATGGCCCGTATCACCAGCGGCATGTTGTCGATGGGGAAAATGAAACCCGAGAGGAGAAAGGCAGGCAGCATGGTCGTTACTATGGCGATCTGGCTGGCCATCCGCTGGTTCCGGGTGGTGATGCTGATGAGCATACCGAGAGAGAGGGCCCCGGCCAGAAACAGCGCCGACATGCCGAACAGGAGTGCGAGGCTCCCCCGGAGCGGGATCCCGAACACGAATTCTCCGACGATGACGGAAAGCACCAGGTCCAGGATGCCGATGGCGAAATAGGGGATGAGCTTGCCGATTATCAGCTCCGGCCCCGTCAGGGGGGTCGAGATCAGCTGCTCCATGGTGCCGGTCTCCCATTCGCGGGCCACGGTAAGCGATGTGAGGAGCGCGGTGATGACCATCATGATGACGGCAATGAGGCCGGGGAATATATAATTCTTCGAGATCATGTCCGAATTGAACCAGACGCGGGGGCGGACATCGAGCAGTGGGGGAGATGGTGAGGCTCCGGAGCGCCGCGCCGTTTTCACGGCGATATCGCGCGAATAGGAAAGCGCGGCTGCTTCGGCGTAGCCCAGGGCGAAGGTGGCGGTGTTCGAATCGCTGCCGTCCACGATCACCTGGACTTCCGCCCCGCGGCCCGACCCGACCCTGCCCGCGAAATCGACCGGGATGACGACGGCGATGAGAGCATCCCTCCGGTCGATGGCGCGTTCTATTTCCCGGTAGCCGTCCGCATGGCTCCGGAGCGCGAAATAGCGGGAGCCGGTAAAGCGGCTGATGAAATCACGGCTGGCGGGGGTTGCGCTCTGGTCCCAGACGACGAGGGGCACCCGGTCCACATCAAGCGTCAGGGCGTAGCCGAACAGAAAGAGGAGGATCATTGGCATGGCGATCCCGAGGCCAAGGCTCCGCGGGTCACGGAAGACGTGGAGGAATTCTTTTTTGGCAACCGCCCTGATGCGCTGAAGCTTCATATAACCACAATTCTAACAGAGAAACAGGGAAATTCTTTCCTGAACAAGGATGGACCAGAATATGGTCACTCAGAGCGAATATTGAATTAACAGATCAAAGGCAATTATAGCTTCACGATTACTTCAAGATTACCCCTGAATTTAAAAGCGTTTGCTTCAAAAATCGGGAGAATCTTGAGGTAATCACGAGGCAAAAAAGATAGCTGTTGGTTAACGTGCAAACTCCTGCAGCGGCGCTTCCGCCCGGTCCCTCGCCTCGATGAGGGAGACGAAGACATCCTCCAGGGACGGGACGATCTTTTCCGCCCGGCTGACCCGGATATGCTCTCCGGCAAGCATCTCCCTGATGGCGGGGATGGCCCGGTCGGCATGCTCCGTCACTACGTGGAGCCCTGTGCCGATAAGGGAGGCGTGCTTGACTCCGGCGATTTTCTCAATGCAGTCCATGGCATCCTGGGGCCGCTCGCAGAGCACCTCCAGGACCTCCTCGGCCATGAAGCGCGTTTTCAGTTCGCCCGGAGTCCCGAGGGCGATCAATTCGCCGCGGTAGATGAGCCCGAGCCGGTCGCAGTACTCCGCCTCGTCCATGTAGTGGGTGGTGACGAAGACCGTCACCCCTTCGCCTGCCAGGTGGTAGATCAGGTTCCAGAAATTGCGGCGGCTGATCGGATCGACCCCCGAGGTCGGCTCGTCGAGAAAGATGATGGGGGGCTCGTGGAGGATGGCGCACCCCAGGGCCAGCCGCTGTTTCCAGCCGCCGGAGAGGATGGCGGTCCGTGATGTGCGGTGGCCGGCCAGCCCCGCCATGGTGATAACCCACTCTTTCCGCTCTTTCTTGCGCGCCGCCGGGATTTTATAGATGCCGGCGTAGAAATCGATGTTCTCCTCCACAGTCAGATCGTCGTAGAGGGAAAAGCGCTGGCTCATGTAGCCGATCTGC
>JBGPCQ010000199.1:0-4910 GCA_041481895.1 Geobacteraceae bacterium
CATCTTGCCGACTGGTTCACCCTGGCAAATGCGGTCTGCGGCACAGGGGCTCTGTTTTCCATGCTGATGTACCTGCAAACGACCGACGTCAGGCATGTCTATTTTGCGTGCGGGATGGTGTTTGCCGCTTTCGTCTTCGATGTCCTGGATGGGCGGATTGCCCGGTGGCGACAGAAAAATTCCGTAATGGGTCGCGAGTTCGACTCTCTCGCCGATGTCATATCCTTCGGAGTCGCCCCGGCCGTGATTGCGTACGGTTGCGGCATGCAGGGCTTATACGACCGTATTATCCTGACCTGTTTTGTTGCCTGCGGAGTATCTCGCCTGGCGCGCTACAATGTTACGGCCGAGGCGCTGTCCGGGGATGAAGGCAAAGTGAAGTACTTCGAGGGTACTCCTATCCCGACGTCGCTGCTGCTGGTACTGTTGATGTGCGTAGCCGCATGGCAGGGCGCATTGCGCGAGTCCCTCTGGTTCGGACAGGTCGTGTTTGCGGGCTTCACGCTGCATCCTTTGGTGCTGTTATTCGCGGTTTCCGGCTCACTGATGGTCAGTCGCATACGGTTTCCAAAGCTCTGAGCTGCTCCCATGCCCATATCTTCTTCCGTGGTCACTTTTACTAGTGGTCGCTTTTTAGATATTTGATTTACCTCGGAAGGAATGATAAGAGTATCAAGATATTTTGCAATCAAGGAGCTGGTCATGGATACACGCGAAATACAGACAAAAATCAACTGGTACGGCACGGACTACCAGGTCAGGGTGGAATGGGACAGCATGTCGGGCGACGTGATCGCCGTGCGCTGTTTCGTCAACACCAAGGCGGTCGTGAAATTCGTGAAGGGACGCTGGATCGACAAGAAAGGGAAAAGGTACGAAGCCGACTACTTTACGACGTTGAAGGGGTGCTGTATGGACGACTTCAGGGATACGAAATTCATTTCCCTGGCGTTTGTGCCGATCTTCAGCATCTTCCTCGGCGAGGAGATGTAGGCCAAGTTGCATGACATCACAGGAGGCTGTCGTGGAAAAGAAATCGTGGAATCCCGCTGACCTGCTCCAGCTCTCGGGCGGCTACTGGAGCGCCTGTGCCCTGCACGCCGGGGTGAAGCTCGACCTGTTCACCCCCCTGGCCGACCGGCCGCGGTCCGCTCCGGAACTGGCCGGCAGCCTGCAGACCGAACCGCGCGGGCTCGCCATGCTGCTCACCGCCTTGGCGGCCATGGACCTCTTGGAGAAAATCGGCGACTTCTATACGGCGACCCCCTTCGCCGCCGAGTATCTCTCCCGCACCTCCCCGAAATACCTCGGCCACATCATCCTCCACCATCACCATCTGATGACCAGCTGGGCCCGCCTGGATGAGGCGGTGACAAGCGGCGGGCCGATTCGAGACCGCGTTTCCCTTACCGACGATGAAGAGGCCCGGGAGAGCTTCCTGATGGGGATGTTCAACCTCGCCATGCAGATCGCGCCGCGGATCGTGTCCGGCATCGACCTCACCGGCCGACGGCGGCTCCTCGACCTGGGGGGTGGCCCCGGCACCTATGCCGTCCACTTCTGCCAGCACAATGCCAGACTTACGGCAGTGGTCTACGACCTGCCGTCGACCCGCCGCTTCGCCGAGGAGACCATCGCCCGCTTCGGCCTTGCCGACCGGATCACCTTCGAGGCCGGGGATTTCATCGACGGCGACATTCGGGGCCGTTTTGACGTCGCCTGGCTGTCGCACATCCTGCATGGCGAGAGCCTGGAGGGGTGCGCCATCATCATGCAGAAAGCGGTGGCGGCCCTGGAGCCCGGAGGGCTGATCCTGGTGCAGGAGTTTATTCTTGACGACAGCATGGATGGTCCACTCTTCCCGGCGCTCTTCTCCCTGAACATGCTGCTCGGTACCCCGGCTGGCCAGGCCTATTCCCAGGGCCGGCTCTTTGCCATGCTGGCCGCAGCCGGCGTCACCGGCCTGCGCCGCCTCCCCCTTGATCTTCCCAACGGCGCCGGGGTAATCGCCGGCATTCTGCCGGGGAGACGTTAATGCACAAGGCAATAATTCTTATCGTGGAAAACTCCTCTATCGCGCTGCAGATAATGAAGAGATACCTGAAGAATGAGGCGGTTGTCATAATTGCCGCCGCCAACGGCGAAGAGGCCCTCAGCGCCGCCCGGAAGACCCCTCCCGACCTGATCTACCTGGCCTTCAGCCTGCCCGGCATGGATGGCGCGAGCTGCTGCAGGAGACTGAAGTCCGATCCGGAACTGGCCAGGGTCCCGATTGTGATGATTGCCAATGCCACGGATGAGGAGACCGGGCTCTGCCGCTCCTCAGGCTGTGACGTCCTTATCACCAGACCGGTTGACCGGCGCGAGTTCCTTCAGGTAGGGCGTTCGCTTCTGGCCGGGATTCAGAATCGCGAGGAGCGGGCGCCGTGTCGTGCCATTGTGGCATGTACCCTGAACAATGCCGCATTTTACGGAACCATAGAGGACGTCAGCACTAGCGGCATGTATGTGGGGACGGTCTGCGCGGTCAATCCGGGGGATGTCCTGGCTCTGAAGTTCGTCCTTCCCTGGAGCGGCGCAGCACTGATTGAAACAGGAGCCCGCGTCGCCTGGCTGAACGTTGGCAAACAGCGCCGGAACCACCGGCTGCCCGCAGGGTTCGGTGTGCTCTTTCTTGAGTTGAGCGGCGATGCCGAAGACCAGCTCAAGGATTACCTGGAGTTCATCAGGATGCGGCTTTCATCGTAATTTTCGGCAATCACTCTGCGGATGGCGAAACGTTTAGTGTCCCGTGCTGTTAGTTCACCGCAATAATTCTGACGGATTTTGGTTCCTGGCAAGGCGTGGCGACGCAGGCCTGGCCGAGGAGCCGCAACACAGCCAGGGGCCAAAAGACACAGAATTAGAAGGAAGGAATTGACGGCTCGGGATACTGGCTCGAAGAGTCCGGAGTGCCTTCTGCCTCGCGGCCAGATAAGGAAGTTTATTTTGCGGAAGGACCTAAAAAAAAACTTGCTTTTTCCAACTCCCCGTGGTACATAGCTAACTACAAGTTAATGTTCACTAAAAAAGTGAGTCTTCCAGCTCGCTTTTTTTTATGGTGTTATGCGTATGGTACAGACTGATCTGGTTTCACGGATGACTGAACTGGCGGAACCTCTGGCCGTTTCCCTCGGGATGGAACTTGTCGATATCGAGTACAAGCGGGAAGGGCGTGCGATGGTGCTCCGCCTCTTTGTCGACCGGGAGGGGGGAGTGACCCTCGACGACTGTGCGAAAGTCAGTCGCGAACTCTCCGAGATTCTCGACGTGGAGGATTTTATCGAGGAGGACTACACCCTGGAGGTGTCGTCACCCGGCCTGAACCGTCCCCTCAAGAAGCCTGCAGACTATGAACGCTATCGGGGACGATCGGTAAAGATCAAGACCTTCGATCTCATCCCAGACGACGCGGGCAACCCGCGGAAAACTTTTGTCGGCGAACTCCTGGGGCTCGACAACAAGGTTGTGCGCCTCAAACTGAATGAAGGACAGACTGCAGGAATACCGCTCGACAAAGTGGCCAAGGCCAACTTGGAATTTGAATTTTAAATATTCGCTTTTCACCGATTTTAAAAAACTGAAGGAGAATGAAACGTGGAAACGAGCTTCAGCCTCAAACATACCATCGACCAGATCGTGAAAGAGAAGGGGATCGAGAAGGGGGTTATTCTGGAAGCGCTTGAACAGGCTGTCCTGACTGCCGCCAACAAGAAATTCCGCAATACGCGCGATCTGGAAGCCCACTACAACGAGGAAATCGGCGAGGTTGAACTTTTCGAGTTCGTGACCGTGGTAGCCGAGGTGCAGGACTCCTATAGAGAGATCGACCTGGAGGAAGCGCGCGAGATTGACCCGGAAGTGGAGATCGGCGACTCCCTCGGCATCAAGATGGATGCCAGCGGATTTTCCCGGATCGCTGCCCAGACAGCCAAGCAGGTGATAATCCAGAGGGTGCGCGAAGCGGAGCGGGAAACTATCTTCAATGAGTTCAAGGACCGTGTCGGTGAACTGATCAACGGTGTGGTGCGGCGTTTCGAGAAGGGGGACATGGTCGTTGACCTCGGCCGGGCCGAGGCCGTTCTCCCCCACAAGGAGCAGGCACCGCGGGAAGTGTACCGCCAGGGGGACCGCATAAGAGCGCTCATCATGGATATCCGGCTGACCCCCAAGGGTCCCCAGATCATGCTCTCCCGGATCCATCCCAATGTTCTGACGAAAATGTTCGAGGCAGAGGTGCCGGAGGTTGCCGAAGGGATCGTGGAGATCATGGGGGTGGTCAGGGAGCCGGGCAGTCGTGCCAAGGTAGCCGTCTATTCCCACGAATCCGATGTGGACCCGGTGGGTGCGTGCGTCGGCATGCGCGGCAGCCGAGTGCAGAACGTGGTTTCCGAGCTCCGGGGAGAAAAGATCGACATTATTCCCTGGTCCGAGGATATTGCCCGGTTTGCCTGCAATTCCCTGTCGCCGGCCGTAGTGTCCAAGGTCTACGTCGACGAGGATAACCGGTCCATGGAAATCATCGTGGCCGACGATCAGCTTTCGCTCGCCATAGGCAAACGTGGCCAGAACGTGCGGCTCGCGGCCCGTTTGACCGGTTGGAGGATTGACATCAAGAGCGAGGCGAGGGTTGCCGAGGCCGAATTTCTGCAGTTTTCCTCATTTGACGGTTCGAAGGAAGAGGAGGCCGAAGAGGTCGGCTCTGAAGGTGCTCCGCAGGAGAACCCGCCGGCCGTGGATGCTGCCGAAGCTGAAGGTGCGCCGCGGGAAAACCCGCCGGCCGTGGATGCTGCCGAAGCTGAAGGTGCGCCGCGGGAAAACCCGCCGGCTGTGGATGCTGCCGAAGTTGAAGATGCGCCGAAGAAGAAACG
>JBGPCQ010000200.1:0-4764 GCA_041481895.1 Geobacteraceae bacterium
ACAAACTCCGCCGAATCGTCCCGGCTGGCGTCATCCACGACAATGACCTCGACCGGCACCGGACATTTCCGGCTGGCTGCGAGGAGCGCAGGCAGGTATTTCGCCAGGAGCTCCCTGCCGTTATAAGCGGGTATGACGACTGAAACTGACTTCATTGGCAAGCTTTCTCTCACTACAACGGTTATTACGGCACAGCTGAAATGACCGGGTCTTATTTCGGATTACAGCTTTATTGGTCATTACCTTACCGGATCATCCGGACAACATCCCGGTCCTTGATCCGGAAGTATTCCTTCCTCTTCCGGCGGGCAGCCATGATGCGCGGCAGGTACTTCAATGCCCAGAAAAAACCGACAAATTTATACTTGCGAAACGTCAGGATATCGTACACCAGGGAAAACGGCAGGAACAGGAAATAGCGGACAATCAGGTCGAGGTCCGTGATATTCAGCCATAGAAAAAGGGTCCGGTTGCGATCTCCGATGAACTTGACCTTCCGCCGCTTATGAAGGCTCAAGATCGTTGAACTGGTCTCGTGATAGACGGTGGCCGCCGGTTCCAGAAGGCACTTCCAGCCCACCTTCCAGGCCCGGTAGGAAAGGTCGATGTCCTCGATATAAAAAGGGTGATACATCTGATCAAAACCACCGAGAAAGAGGAGTTTCTCCCGGTCATAGAAGCTCGCTCCGCCGGAACCGTAGAACAGGGGGATTTCCCCTTCCAGGGTCGGCAGGTCCGCCAGCTGGAGATAACGGGTCCCGAACCAGCAGATGCCCGGCTGCAGGCGGGGAATGGCCTGGCTCTCCCGGCGGCGGGGGTCGATAATGTCAGGGGTAACGCTGAACACAGATTCGTCGGCGAATCTGCGGGGCGCCCTTTCGAAAAGGTCTTCCGTCACCAGGATATCATTGTTAAGGGCCAGCACCAGATCATGGCGGGCTTCGCGTATCCCGCGGTTCATGGTTTCGGCAAAACCGAGGTTGCGTGCGTTGGCAAAAAGTGCTACATCGGGAAAATGCTCGGCGAGAAAACAGCCTGTGTCGTCGCTGCCGGCGTCGTCGACGACGATGATTTCCACCGGGGCGGCATGTCGGGACGCGGCCTTCACCAGAGCCGGCAGATTACGCTCCAAGAGGTGCCTGCCGTTAAATGTGGGAATGACAACAGATACCGATTTCATGGCCGTTCCATACGCGACGGCACCTTGTCGTGCTGCAGTTCATAGATTTTCATATATTTCATGAACGTGCCGTACGCCCCCATTACTGAAATGACAAAGCCCTGCCAGCCGTCAAGTATGCCGAGGCGGAAAAAATACCGGTACAGAAAAGTGTACAAAGGCCGGAGGGTCACCTGGTGCCACCGCGCCTTTCTCCCCCCCTTGTAGTATTCGATCGCCGAGATATTGGAGTAGAGCGCCGTCCTGCACGCGTAGGTATAGAGATCCCAGTTCTGAAAGTGGAGGATATCTCCGGCCAGTTTTTTAGTGCGCCCCCGCGTCATGAACTTGTCATGGGGATTGATCCCCCCCCAGGTCCCCTCGTGCTTGTTGAACAGGCGCGGATTATAATCGGGATAAAAGGAGCCGTGCCGAATCCATTTACCCCAGAAACAAGTCAGCCGTTTGAATTCAAAACAGGCGTATTCCCGTACATCATCTCCCGTCAAGGCAAGAATGCTGTCGCGCATCTCAGGGGTAACCTGTTCATCGGCATCGACCTTCAGCACCCAGTCGTTGGCAGTCTGCGCCATGGCATGTATCTTCTGTTCCTGGAACCCTCCGAACGCGTTCTGGCTGAATTTGACGTTGGGACAACGCCGGCAGATATTCGGTGTCTCATCAGTGCTGAAATCGTCCACCACGATTACTTCATCCGCCCAACCGAGTGATTCCAGGCAGCCGGCAATCTTGTCGCCGTTGTTCTTGGTGATGACAAAAGCCGATATCCGGGGGTTTTCAGCCGACACGCACCAGGTCTCCTTCACATTTCGTTATCGCCTCCAGCACTTCAGCGACACTGACATCTTCCATGCAGGCCGGTTTCATGCGCGGAGAAGGTTCGCATTCCTGGAAAAACTTCTGTTTGCACGGGCTGCAGGGGAACCCCTTGTAGACGACCTGGCATTTCTGTCCCCAGGGACCGAACTTTACCGGTGATTGTGGTCCGAACAGGGCCACCAGCGGCCGGTCGAGTGACGCAGCCAGGTGCATGATGCCGCTGTCATTGCAGATGAGCAGGTCGCACCGGGCAAGGAGCGCCATGGTCTGGCGCAGCGAGGTAGTCCCCACCGCCATGAGCGGGGCCGGCGTAATTCTCTCCCGGCAGTAATCTCCCAGTGCCGCATCGCCAGCGCCGCCGAACAGCAGTATCCGTGCACGATATTTTGCCTGCAGGAGGTTAGCCAGGACGATAAAGTTATCCTCGTGCCATGCCCGCGTCTGATTGGCGGCGAAGGGGTGAATGCCGATAATTGTATCACTCTCGGCAACCCCCTGGCGGACCAGAAAATCTGCCGCAAAAGTTCGCTCTTCGGGAGAAAGCCATGCCTCCAGGTAATCATCGGTCACGGTTACGCCATCTGCCTTCAGGACCTCGAGGAAGTTCTCCACCTCATGCCGGTCGTGCCGGTAAGGGACCCGCCGGGTGAGGAGAAAACCCCGCCCTTCGGTGTCAAAACCGATCCGCTTCCCGGCGCCGGTGAGCCAGGCAATGATGGCGCTCGAAAGTGAGCGTTTCAGGACATAAACCCTGTCGAAGCGCATCCGCCGCAAATCCCTGACAAAGGCCAGCTTGTCACCAAAGGTACGGTGTGTCCCCCGGCTGTCGGCATAGGTTCTCACCGGGTCCCAGTACAACAATTCATCGACGTAGGGAATCCCTTTCACCACATCCGCAGAACCGGGAGCCACCACCCAGGCGATGTAGGCATCCGGCTTCGCCCGACGCAGATTCCTGAGGAACGGTACGGTCAATATGGTATCGCCGATGAAACGATAGCGCAGGACCAGAATTTTTTCAGGCTCAACTTGTTGCATCCGTATTTTACCAGTCCCCGGTTCCTGGTCCCTATTCCCCTATTTTCTCGGCCTCTTCCATGAGCATGAGCGGGATATCGTCGATAACGGGATATTTCAAGCGGCACGACCGACAGACAAGATAGTGGTCATCATCCATCGGACGGATCTCCCCTTTGCAGCGGGGACAGACAAGCATCGTCAAAAGTTCCGGAGAAAGCTTCATGGTTTGGTTCGTTTCCTCACTGATGGTTCTCATTAAGTGCCACACTCAGTCCGGTTTATCAAGCAAATTTTCCAGAGCGTTCAGGAGCGGACCCGGGTTGGCAACCCACATTTCCAGTACCGCGGTATAAACATTTCCCAGCACTTCACGGTACTGCCCAAGCTTGACCCCATCCTTCTCGGTGGTGATCAGGTAGTCGGCCCCGTACTGTTGGACGGCGCGCATAATCTCGCGCACCTCTTTCTCTCCGTAACTGCAGTGATCGGGAAAAGGAAGGGCAGCGGCAAGCAGCAGGCCTTCCTCTTCGAGATCACGAAAAAATGGGGCGGGGTCGGCAATGCCGGCGAAAGCCACTCCTCTGAGTCCCTTGAGTGTGTCAAAGGGGCGCACCTCACCCCCTTTGAGAGGGGTCATGCCAACCAGGTGGTGGAATGCCCGACAGGAGGGCTTTCCCGGCAAGGAGACCAGTTCTGCTTCAGCTGTGCACCGGGTAAAGATGATGACATCCGCCCTCTCCGCCGCCGAGCGGGGCTCCCGCAGGAGGCCGGCCGGCAACGTCCGCCCGTTGCCGAAGGGACGGCCGCTGTCCAGGAGAAGGATGTCGAGTGTCCTCTGCAAACGCATGTGCTGAAATCCGTCATCCAGGATGAAAATATCCGGGGCCAGCCGCTCCATGGCCAGAATACCGGCCCGAAAGCGGTTCGCACCGACCACCGCCATAAGTCCGGGAATGGTGGAGGCGAGGAGATAGGGCTCGTCGCCCGCCTCGGCAGCCGTGAGGAAGAGTGTCTCGCCATCGGAGACGACAGCCTCCCCGCGGAAGGATCCGCCGTAGCCTCGGGACAGAACAGCCACCCGTTTTCCCCTGGCGATGAAGTATTTCGCCAGCATGGCAACCGCCGGTGTTTTGCCGGTACCACCTACCGCAAGGTTCCCGACCGAGATTACCGGGCGCCCCAGGCTGTGGGACGTAAGCACTCCTGCCGTATAGGCGCGGGCCCTCAGGCGAAGTAGCAGCTCATAGGGGAACGAGAGGAGCGTCAACAGGGTAAGAAGCACCCGGTCGAGCCATCCCCGCCTTCTCCCGTCCACGAGTTCCCTGAAATAGCCCTCGACCGTAGCCATCAGTTCCCCTTCAGAAAACGCTCCACGACCTTGACATGGAGTCCCGTTGATCCGCTGTTTTCCTCTAGAAGCCCGGCGCCGTTCTCACCCATGGCACAACGCTTTTCAGGATCATCGAGAAGCCGGGCGAGAGCGGTGGTCAGTTCTTCACCATCCCCTACCTGGAGGCCGCCGCCGCATGCGAGGATGAATTCGGCCGCCTCCCGGAAGTTGCTCATATGAGGACCGAACAGCACCGGCACCCGGAGGGAAGCCGGCTCGAGAATATTATGGCCTCCGGTCGGCACGAGGCTTCCTCCGACGAACACCACGTCGGACACCGCATAGAATCTCATCAGTTCGCCAACGGTGTCCACCAGGAGGACCTCACCAGGAGAAAACGGGCCCGTGCGGCCAT
>JBGPCQ010000201.1:0-4435 GCA_041481895.1 Geobacteraceae bacterium
AGCCGCAGAAACGCATCGCGCCAGGCCGGATCAGTCATTGCAAGCCTCCGCCAGATCTTCGGCAGTAATCGCACCGGTATCCCTGAGGATGCAGAGCAGGATATAGCCGCCGCATGGCTCGGCATCCGCCGGACGCACCGGAGCCCGGAAGTCGCAGCCGCCGTCCCGAAACGGGCACGGTCCGCAGACTCCCGCCTCGAGCAGCATGTCGCGTGCCTGCCAGAGGCTGGCCGTCTTACTCTCCCCACCCGGCAGAGCGGACGGTTCAATAAGGCCGGCCGCTACAAGTCGCTCTACCACGAGAGCCCCCCGACAGGCGAGTTCTTCTTTCTCCCCGGGCCGGAAGAAGCAGCAGAACGGCCGGCAGATAAAGTCCTTGAACTCACGTTTGGCCATGTTCTCGTTTCACCGGCAAAAAACAGGGCCGGCAGCTTGCGCCGTCGGCCCTGTTCTCCAGCAGTTGCAGGATCAACATGACTTGTTGCACTTGCAAAGCCCCCGGACTTCTTTCCTCACCTTTTTGATCTTCATAAAATCCCCCTTTCCATTCATGGTGCTACTCGCTACCAGTTTACTGGAAAACCGGCAACTGTCAATATCGGTCAAGGAGTTTCCGCCTTATATCAAATCCTGCCGGGCCGGGAACCCGAGCAGTCCCAGGATCTCGCCATGCCGGTCAATCCGCGCCAGGGCAGCCAGATCGGACTTGTAGGCAACGAACGGCACCCCGGCGGCGGCGGCCGCCTGACGGTCAACATCGGAATCGCCGACGAAGAGCGCCTCGGCCGGACTGATCCGGTAGTATTCCAGGATTTTGAGAAGCGGCTCGGGATGGGGCTTCGGGCTTGCCACCCGGGATGCGGTCATGACACAACCGAAATAGGAGGTCAGGCCGAAGGATTCGAGCACCATGTCCATGGAAGTGGAGCGGTTGGTGCAGACTGCAAGGTTCACCCTGGATTTGAGCGCTTCGAGGGTTTCGATGAATTCCTTTTCCAGCCGCATGAACGGGACCAGCTCACGGTAGTCGATCGAAGAGGCCGCCCGGACGGCAGCGGCAAACTCTTCTCCGTCAGGAAAGAACCAGGCGAGGACATCCCTGTTGGCATAGGTATGGAGGACCCGCATCTGCTCTTCATTGTTCCGGTCGAGTACCGGCCTCTCGAGCATGGTCATGATCCGGTCATAAAATGCCAGGTTCGCCTCGAAGGAGTCGAACATCACCCCGTCGCAGTCATAAATTACCGTCTTGTAGTGCACGAGATCCCTTATTTGCCTAAGGACAAAAGGCTAATGGTCTTCACTTCCGCCTTCCAGATATTCATCCCACTCAACAGGGAGGAGATACTTCTTCCTGCTGTTGCATTCCTTACAGGCCGGAGCCACGTTGCCGCGCGTGCTCTTCCCTCCGCGGGCAAGGGGAACGATGTGGTCCATGGAAAGCTCGGCCGGGAGAAAGTCGCCGCCGCAGTAGTGGCACACCCCCTTGGCAATCCGGTTCTTCCACCACTGGCTCCTGCGCAATTCCCGCGCCTTATCCTTTTCCCGCTTGATCTCCTGTTCGGAAACCTCGACGATAAAATAGTCCATTGATTAACCAGTGAAGGGTGAATGGTTACAGGCAAAAGATTTTCTTCACTATTCACCATTCACGTTTTTAAATTTCTCCAGCGCCTTCCGGGCCAGTTCGTCACAGCGCTCATTCTCGGGATGCCCGTCATGCCCCCTCACCCATACCCATTCGATCCGGTGGATTTTCGCCAGCTTCAGAAGTCGCGCCCAGAGGTCCTGATTGAGCACCGGCTCCTTTTTGCTGTTCTTCCACCCCTTTTTCACCCAACCGTCGAGCCATTCCGTCATCCCCTTGACGAGGTACTGGGAATCCGAGGTAAGGACCACGCTGCAGGGTCTCTTAAGCGACTCAAGGGCCGAAATGGCGCCGGTGAGTTCCATCCGGTTGTTGGTGGTTTCGGCCTCCGCCCCGGACAGCTCTTTTTCGTGGCCGCCGTAGCGAAGGATGGCCCCGTAGCCGCCCGGGCCGGGATTGCCGCTGCAGGCACCGTCACAAAAAATCTCAACGTTCATCGACATAGGCCCCTTCGGCCTTGAGGAGGTCGGTAATCGCCGCCATTACCCGGTCCACAATCAACTGGTGGGTTTCCTTGCAGTCCGGAAGCTGGAAGAGGTCGGAGAAATCCGGCGGTTCCCCGAAAACAACCGTTGCATCCTGACCGAGGCCGGGAAACTTCCACCCGTTGAGGCCCACCAGTGCGGTCGGGATGACGGTTACCCTGGTCTCATAGATGATTTTACCAACGCCCCTGTTACCCTTGCCGAGTACGCCGTCCTTGTGGCGGGTCCCCTCGGGATAGAGCATCACCCTCTGGTCCTGAAGCAGGTCGTAGATAACCCCGGCAGCACGGACATCACGACCGCGCCTTACCGGAAACGCCCCCCAGGAAGCATAGAGCCATCCCTGGAAACGGCTCCGGAAAAGTTCCTCCTTGGCAGGGGCCCAGAGCATCTGCATCGGATATTTCCTGACGACAGCCCAGGGAAGAAAGATGGTCTCAAACGCGGAAATATGGTTCGAGGCGATCAACGCACCTCCCGAGGGAGGAATGTTGTCGGCCCCCTTGACGCGGAAGCGGTTCAGGACAGAGGCGTAGAAGCCTATGACATATGCGGAGAATGTTACCCAAAAGCGGCGGGCAAATGATATGTTCAAGGAAACCTCATCTGAAGTCAGAAGGTAGCTTCCTTGTATATAGCACTATTGGCGGGAAATTGGCAACCGGGTATTTGGAATCAATCCTCTAGTGTCCTGTGCGGTTCGTTCGCCGCAGTCGGCGTAAACACGGCAGACGGGTTTTGTGCGAAATCATCGCCCATTGAGGGTAAAGTAGAAGGTAGCCCCGCGTCCTGCTTCACCTTTGCACCATACCTGGCCGCCATGACGGTCGACGATCCGCTGCACGGTTGCCAGGCCGATCCCGGTTCCCTCGAAATCGGCGCTGTCATGCAAACGTTGAAAAGGCTTGAACAACCTGTGGGCATTCTCCATGGCAAAGCCTGCGCCATTGTCACGGACAAAATATACTGTTCGCCCCTCTTCCCGGGCAACCCCGAATTCTATCTGCGCCTCGGGGGTTTTCTTCGTATACTTCCAGGCGTTGCCAAGGAGGTTTTCCATAAGCACCTTGACGAGCCGCTCGTCGGCATCGGCCGCCAGGCCCTCTTCGATATGAAACTGCACATGTCGGAAAGGTTCCGAAAGCTGCAATTCAGCGGCGACCAGGCCGGCAATACCGCTTATATCGCAGTGAAAGCGGTGCAGATCACCGCTTGCTACACGTGCCAGGCTGAGCAGCGCCTCGATCAGTTCCTCCATCTGTTCGCAGCCGTCGCAAATGGTCTTGACAAGGAGCTGCCCGTCTTCACCCAGGCTAGTGCGGCATAAATCCCTGATGATCTGGCCAGCGCTGTAAATGCGGGTAAGGGGAGCGCGCAGGTCGTGGGAAACCGAGGAACTGAAGGCCTCCAGTTCCTTGTTGGTGATGGCAAGCTGGGCAGCGCGCTGCACCAGCTTCTCGTTCAGGTTCCGGATCTTGTTTTCGGCCTGCTTCCGTTCAGTTATATCCCGATCTATCCCCCGGTATCCGCGATAAGTCCCGTGAGCATCGAAAACCGGGACACCACTCGTTTCCAGGACAACCGGACGACCGTCCTTGTGCAGGTTCGTGTTCTCGAGGGCGCATATCGCCTCCTTCCGGGAGCTGATGGAAGAAAAAAGCGCCGCTACCCGCCGGGCTTCATCCGGCGGCATAAAGTCAAACGGGGTCGTGCCGATCACCTCGTCAGGTTCATACCCCAAAAGCACCCGTATCCGGGGGCTGGCATACGTATAAACACCGTTTTCGTCAACTTCCCATACCCAGTCGCTGGTGCTTTCAACCAGGTTGCGTAACCGCATTTCGCTGTTCCGCAACTGCTCTTCAGCCAGCTTGTTGTCGGAAATATCCCTGAGGAGCTCTATCCCGGCAACGAGCTTCCCGTTCGCATCATGGAGCGGGGAAGCGGTGATCTCGATATAGGAAGCGTTGAGAGTCGGCGCAGCGGGCTTTTGGACCTTATGAACAACCTTGTCACGGAAACAGGTCGCCATCGGGCAATCCGGACAGACCTGGTCCCGGCAATTATAGGCTTCATAACAGAAGTGGCCGGTAAAATCTCCACCGACGAGGTTTTTGTGCACCTCGTTCTGATAAAGGATTCTGAAATCAGTATCCTGAATGCTTACGCCATCGCCAATAGCAGACAGTATTCCTTCCGCCCTGGTTTTTTCCTCCAGGGCTTTCAGCATTGCCTCATGGAGCTCTTTTGCCAGGCGGTCACGGCCCTGCGTAATGTAGTTTACATACACAATGAATACAGC
>JBGPCQ010000202.1:0-4373 GCA_041481895.1 Geobacteraceae bacterium
AGGGGCTGCTCCGGTTTCTCGGCCTGGAGGCATGACGGCTGAACAAGTCAAAAGCGCTGCACGCGGATAACATCTGATCGAATCGGATAAAATCTGATCAGCAAATCTAAAATGGTTCAGAACAAGAGTCTTTAAATCCGCCTTTATCAGAAGTTATCAGATTTGATCCGCGTGCAGGAGCCTGTGCCTTTCTGGTCAAGTTGCAGGTTTTGATTCTTTCCCTGAAAGGATTTTTCCATGCAGTCACCTGCGTACGACATCGCCCGGGCCGTCGGCAACACCCCGCTGGTCGAGCTGAAGGCCCTCAACCCCTACCCGCGGGTCCGCATCCTCGCCAAGCTGGAGGGGAACAACCCGGGCGGATCGGTGAAGGACCGGCCGGCGCTCTTCATGCTGACCGGGGCCGAAGCGTCGGGGAAGCTGACCCGCGAAAGGATCATCCTGGAGCCGACCTCGGGCAATACCGGCATTGCCCTCGCCATGCTGGGGGCCGCGCGGGGCTACCGGGTCAAGCTCGTCATGCCCGCCTGCGTGAGCATGGAACGGCGGAGCGTCCTGGAAGCCTACGGGGCGGAGCTCGTCCTCTCCCCGGCCGGCGAGGCGACCGACGGCGCCATCCGCCTGGCCCACCGCATCCTGGCCGAAGACCCCGACCGCTACTACATGCCGAACCAGTATGCCAACCCCGACAACGTCCGGGCCCACTTTGAAACGACCGGGCCCGAGATATTCGCCCAGACCAGCGGCGCGGTCGACGTGTTCGTGGCGGGGATGGGGACCGGCGGGACCCTCATGGGGGTGGGTAACTACCTGCGCACGCAGAAACCGGGTATCCGGATCGTCGGGGTGGAGCCGCGCCTGGGGCACACGGTGCAGGGGCTCAAGAACATGCGGGAGGCGATCGTCCCCGAAATTTACCGGGAAGAGAACCTGGACGGCAAGCTCACCGTGGAAGACGACCCCGCGTTCGAGACCGCGCGCCTGCTGGCGCTCCGGGAAGGGCTCTTCGTCGGGATGTCGAGCGGCGCGGCCGTGGCCGGCGCCCTCGAAACCGCCCGGCAGATGGAGAGCGGCACCATTGTCGTCCTCCTCCCCGACCGGGGCGACCGCTACCTCAGCACCGCCCTGTTCCGGTCGGTCTGCGCCTGCTGCCCGCCGTGATGGCCAGTGCGGAAGATCGGAAGCGCGCAAGGCTGGAAGGAAAACCTGAACTTCCGGGGCAGATTTAAATTTCATAATTCATCCTTCATAATTCATCCTTATTTGCGAGGTCCGCCATGGACTGCATCTCCACCGAAAGCAAAAAGCACTGCACCTGCACCTACACCGCCTGCGACAAACGGGGCAACTGCTGCAAGTGCATCGCCTTCCACCAGCCCCAGGGGCAGATCCCCGGCTGCCTGTTCACCCCGGAAGGGGAAAAGACCTATGACCGGTCATTCGAGAATTTCGTGCGGGACCGGGGGCGTTAAACCGGTTACCCACTGACGACAAAAGGCCTGTGCGATGCAGGCCTTTTGTCGTTTAAATCGTAAAAACAGCCCCTGCCGACCATTGCCCCCGGGCGTTTATCGTCTATAATTAAAATTACCCGCCGTCACCTCTGACAAACGCGTTCCCGGCACAGAAGAAGGAGACCAGATGACGTTCATCATCCTGGGCATGGCGGCAATCTGGCTTTTGGCCTATTTCCGGGCAAAGCTGCTGGTCTGGACCGGCGCCTTCGCGCTCCTCCTGGGACTCTGGACCATCACCGGCGGGAGATACGCCGGAATCTGCCTGGTCGTCTGGCCGCTCTTCGCGGCTTTTGCCGTCATTCTGAACACCCCCGCACTGCGCCGCACCCTCCTCATGAAACCGCTCTACTCTCTGTTCCGGCGGATGCTCCCACCCCTCTCCCGGACCGAGCGGGAGGCCCTTGAGGCCGGCACGGTCTGGTGGGACGGGGAACTCTTCAGCGGCAACCCGGACTGGAACAGGCTCCTTGCCGAGCCGCAGCCGATTCTTTCCGACGACGAACAGGCTTTCCTTGACGGCCCGGTGGAGGAGCTCTGCCTGATGCTCGACAACTGGCGGATCGTGGCCGAGTTGCACGATCTCCCCCCGGAAGTCTGGCGGTTCATCAAGGAGCACGGTTTTTTCGGGATGATCATCCCGGAAGAGTACGGCGGGCTCGGCTTTTCCGCCCTGGCCCATTCCCAGGTGATCATGAAGATCGCCGGCCGCAGCCTCACGGCGGCGGTGACGGTCATGGTCCCCAACTCCCTCGGCCCTGCGGAGCTGCTGCTCCGCTACGGGACCGACGCGCAGAAGGAGCACTATCTACCGCGCCTGGCCCGGGGCGAGGAAGTCCCCTGCTTTGCCCTGACCGGTCCCGAGGCGGGGAGCGATGCCGCCGCCATCCCCGATACCGGCGTCGTCTGCCGGGGGACCTTCCAGGAGGAAGAGATCATCGGCATCCGCCTGAACTGGGACAAGCGCTACATCACCCTCGGGCCGGTGGCGACCGTGCTCGGCCTCGCCTTCCGGCTTTCCGACCCGGAACAGCTGCTCGGCGACAACGACGAACCGGGCCTCACCCTGGCGCTCATCCCTGCGAACACCCCGGGCATCACCATCGGCAGCCGCCACGACCCGCTCGGCGTTCCGTTTCAGAATGGTCCCAACCGGGGGAAGGACGTCTTCATCCCGATCGACCGGATCGTCGGCGGGAAAGCCGGGGCCGGCCAGGGGTGGCGGATGCTCATGGAGAGCCTTGCGGCGGGCCGCGCCATCTCCCTGCCGGCCTTGAGCTGCGGGGGAGGAAAACTCACCGCACGCGTCGCCGGCGCGTATGCCCGGGTGCGCCGCCAGTTCCGCCTCCCCATCGGCCGTTTCGAAGGGGTCGAGGAGGCGCTGGCGCGGATTGCGGGCAACACCTGGATGATGGATGCCGCCCGGGTGATGACCTGCGGCGCCGTGGACCGGGGGGAACGGCCGTCCGTGATCTCCGCCATCGTCAAGTACCACTCAACCGAGTGGATGCGCCAGGTGGTGAACGACGGCATGGACATTCTGGGAGGGAGCGGCATCTCCCTCGGACCGCGCAATCTGCTCGGCCGGGTCTACCAGGCGGCCCCGATCGGGATCACCGTCGAAGGGGCCAATATCCTCACCCGCTCCATGATCATCTTCGGCCAGGGGGTAATCCGCTGCCACCCTTACATCCTCAAGGAGATGCAGGCGGTGGCTAACCCCGACGGCACGCGGGGCCTGGCGGACTTCGACCGGCTCCTGGGGGCCCATGTCGGTTTTACCCTCAACAACGCGGCCCGGGCCCTCTTCCTCGGCATGACCGGGGGACGTCTGGCAGCAGCGCCTCCCGGGCCGGTACACCGCTACTACCAGAAAGCTGCGCGCCTCTCCGCCGCATTCGCCCTGGCCGCCGACATCGCCCTGCTCACCCTGGGGGGGACGCTGAAGCGGCGGGAGAAGATTTCCGGCCGGCTGGCGGACATCCTGAGCCGGCTCTATTTCATCTCCGCGCTCCTCAAGCAGTTCGAGGACCGGGAGTGGCCGCGGGAGGAGCTGCCGCTCGTGCAGTGGGGGTGCGAGGAGTGCCTGCATAAAATCCAGGAAAGTTTTGACGGGCTCCTGCACAACCTGCCGCTGCGGCCGGCGGCCTGGCTGGTGCGGCTGCTCGTTTTCCCGCTTGGTCGCCACTTTGCCGGCCCAAACGACCGGCTCGGCCGCCGGGTCGCCGGGATACTGCTGGAGCCTTCGAAGCTCCGCGACCGCCTGACCGCCGGGCTCTTTATCCCGACCGGCACGGATGATCCGTTAGGTCGGCTCGAGGATGCCCTGGCAAAGGTGGTTGCCGCGGAACCGGTGGAACAGAAGCTGCGGGAGGCAGTCAAGGACGGCCGGCTGAAAGAGGGGACGGATGCAGCTCTGCTCGACACGGGGGTGCAGGCAGGGGTCATCACCGGCGCCGAGGCCGATGTCGTGCGGCTGGCGCTGGATGCCCGCCGTGAGGCGATCCGGGTGGACGATTTCCCTTCTCTGTAAAGAATGAGAGAGCATCTGCCACAAAGACACTAAAAAAGTGTTCATTCGTGTCATTCGTGGTCAATATGCATTTTAAGGTTATAGTTTTTGGTTCATTCGTAAAAAAGTTGAAAAGCTTTTTTGCCTCGCGATTACCTCACGATTACCCGGATTCAGAACCAGAAAACTTCTTGAATTGAGAGTAATCTTGAAGTAATCGTGAAGCTGAAAGTGTCACTGTGGCAAAATTGATAACAAAAGGGGCATCCCATGTCTCGTACAGGAGCATATCAAACCGGCCGGCCGGTCTACATCGTGGACGGCAACCGTACCCCGTTTCTGAAAGC
>JBGPCQ010000203.1:0-4346 GCA_041481895.1 Geobacteraceae bacterium
CCCTCTGGGGCATAAAGGGCTGGGGGTGGTAAGGTTCTGGTTCTTTTGAAACCTGCCCTTAAAAATCCTCCCCTACACCTTCAGTCTTCCCCCACGGATTTTCTTCTCACCCAGATCCAGCCTTCCTTCGCCGCCAGAGCCGGATCCTCCGGCGGATGGGCATCGCCCTTGAGAAAATCCATCCCGGCCGCAACACACACGATTGCATCGAGCGCGTCTGCGGATTCTGTCGCATTCGAGCGGGCGCTCTGGCTGATCCTGATACCCAGCCCTTCGAGACCATCCAGGATAGCAATGCGTGCCTGAACCGCCTCGGGATTCTTGTAGGCTCGTGACTGCAGGCCATACACCGACAAGGTCGCGGCCGGGTAGACCTCGATGACCGAGATCCCATGGAAATTTTCGTCATCGGCAAGGGCGATCCGGCTGCCGGTCTCTTTTCTGAAGGTGCCCAAGAGTTCGAGGGCCGAGTGCGCCGTGCGGGCGATTCGATCCGCCCCCACATCCAACGACTGCATGTTGAAGGTCCGTTTGACGAAGAGATCGGTCTCACGACGGAAGAGCGAGTGGGCTTTTTCCGGGAGGCTCTGCCCGGCCTTGTGTGGTGCGAGGCGCCGCCCCAAGGGCTCCGGCCAACCCAGCGGGGCATCCAGGGCCAACAGAACACGGCCGCCCCGTTGTTTGCATTGTGTCGGCATCTCTACCAGTTCTGTGTCGCTGAGGCCTGCTGCGGCGCTTTCGATGGAGCATCTGTTATCAAACAGGGCGAGAGACACCCCCCGTTTCCCGGGAACAGTGGCGCAATCTATGCCGAGTATGTGACTGGCCTCTCTGTTCATCATGCAGCCCTGCCCCGCCGATTGATAATTCCGCACAACCCACCAACTACTGCACCAATAATACCGAGGAATACGACGCCGATCTCTTGTAACAGGGTGAAGTAGCCAAAACGGACGATAAATTGTGCGACTCCGGCGCAAATTGTAACAACGAACCCAGCAAGCATCCCGATCCATAGCCTCTTTATTGTGCCTATGGATCTTACCTTTTGATCTTCCAGACTCATCCCGGCATTCAGCCGCTTCTTCTCCATCATCACACATATCATGATGTTCATGGCTAGCAGAATACAGACCCCGATGGATATCTTCACTCCGAGACTGTTATTCATATACTCAGACCATATTGTCATTGCTTTGGTGCCTCAATAGAATTTTGCCTTGATTATCAACGGTAACAAGACACAGCGGGTTTCTCCGTTGTTGCCTTATAAGGGTTGGGTGCTATTTTTCAACTTCGCAATTGATGTCCCGTTCTAGTGAAATAGTGTGCGGCAGTATTAATGTATCTGCTACAAAGCTTAATGGTAAATCAACAAGTCCACCGATAAGTAGGAATGGATAAAATATCATTTTCCCAATGCATCTTTCGAGACTAGTGCAAGTCTTCGGTGCAAGAATTAAATCGTGAAAGTCGTAATATACCCCACTGTAACTAATTAGGTTATCTCCGTGCTTTATATAAAAACAAAACTCTTTTTCACCCCTATCTTTTGCCTCATTTATACTAGATTGGGTATATATCGTTGCACACCCAGCTAGGTTTAACAAAATTACAAATACGATCATTACGTTTATAAATTTCATTTCGGCTCCGGTGAATCTGTACCCTACTGGTTGGGGCGAGGCCTAAGGGTCACGTCTACAAACATCAAATATGAAATATGGAGACGTGACCCTTCTGTTTGCTTCTCTTTTTAATTGGAATAGGCTTCTCACCCCAATGTAATAACAATCCAAAAAAATGTTACCTGCCTGCCTTGCCTGATTATTGAAACAGTGGCCAGGCAAAGAGTATGACGCCCACTCCACCGGCGATCAGCGAAGCAAACCAGACCAGTCTGTAGCGCGTAAGTGCCGCCACGGCGCCCAATGCAATAGAGACCTGAAAGAGGGCGACCGCACTTGCGAAGCCATGGTGCTTGTGGAGAAGGTGATCGGATTCCCTAAGCCGCTCGTCCCGTTCCCGTTCCTTCTCCCGTGCCTTGTCCTGAATCTCTTTCTGTTCCTCGATGTATCGGTGCATTTTTGCTTCATAGGCGGCGGGAGGTTCTTTGCCGATGGCCAACCAGGCCGTGCGTGAAGATTCCTGGACAGCGGCCTTGATCCCCTTGGCCTGGTAATAGGCCCACTGGTCCGATGCCTCGGATTGTAGTCGCGTCGCCTCCGTCTTCAGTACCAGGGCCATGTTGACAGTGGCTCCGGCCTGAAGCGAGGCGATAGCGGCGAGAACTGCCAGGATTGCAGTGGTAACTGAAATCAGCTTGAGAAACGATCCACCCTCCCGTTCCAGTTCTTCCTTGATTGCCTCGTGTAGATTTTCAGTTTCGATTTCCGGGCCTTCAGGCATCAGACTTCTCCTTTCATCCGCATGTTCGATAGCAATCTTATTACGTTACCTTCCAGCCCCTTAATCTATGAGGTTTTGTACCTGTTTCGCACGAACATGATATGGTCACGGAGCACATAATACTGTTCGGAGTAGGCTAGAGGCACTTTCATTTTATCCACCCCGGCCTCAACCTTGTCGAGCTCCTTCAGCAACGTCTGCCGCTCTTCCGCCCCGGGTTCCGCCAGCATTCGCCGTTCAAGGGCGATCAGAATGCCATACCAGCGGTAGATACGGGACCTGATACGCCAGCTGTAGAGTGCCGGAGCCAGCTTCAGGCCGGGTATCAGCAGGATGATCATTGGCACGACAACCACCAGCAGACGGTCCATCAGGCTGGCCAGCCAAAACGGAAGGGTGCGATAAAAGAAGCTTTTGCCGGAGTTGAAATAACGCCGCGCATCTTCGCTGATAGGGTATTCATGCTCCAGGAGCGAGGGGAACTCCCCGGCATGCTGCATGAGAGAGGTGCCCCCATGTACCTCCCGCGCCGCTTCGATCAGCAGATCGGAAATCGCCGGGTGGAGGCTTTCTCGTGCCACGAGTTCGACCGTGGGAGCAATCAGCTGAATATCCTGCGGCGGGACATTCTTGCCAAAATCGAGCGCGCCCATCGGGATTGTGACTCTGTTCAGGTAGGGATAACGGCGCGTATAGGCCTCAGCCTGGGAGAAATTCACCATCTGGACGCCCGGGGTCCAGAGCAGCTTGCGCATCATGGCCGGCGTGGCTGAATCGCTCATCAGGAACGCGGCATCGACTTTATTACCTATCAACGACTCAGCGGCCTCTTCGCCCCCCAGGTCCAGGAGCGTCGTGGCCCCTCCCGGTTCGATACCGTTCGCCTTCAGTATGGTAAGGGCCAGAACCCTGGTACCGCTCCCTTCCGGGCCGATGGCCAGTCTTTTGCCGGTCAGTGCGGAAAGCCGCTCCACTGGTTGTTCCGTGCGACAAAAGAGTGCCAAGGGTTCATGGAACATGCTGCCAAGAGAAACCAGGTGCTCCAATTTAATCCCTTTGGTTACCCCCCCTTGTACGAAGCCAACATCAACAGAAACCTTCGGGTTGTTCAACATGCGGAGGTTATCCAGTGAACCTTCCGAGGGGAGAATCCGCAGCTTTATGCCATTGCGGGCCAGGATTTTCTGGTACTTTTCCGCAGTTACCCGAAAGGCACTCCCGCTCGGGCCGGCTGCAATGGTGATGGTATCGGGGGGAGCGGGGCGTACGATCCAGAAGGTTAAGCCGATTACGATCGCGGTAAGCAGGATTATCGGGCCGACCGACACAGAGATATCTCGAAAGGAAACCCCGGTGAAGCGGGCCAGGTGGGGCAGTGTGGCATTGGTGAACAGTTTTTTGGGTTCAGATGCTGATTCACTCGTTTTTCCCATGAATATCACCCCCATCCACTTCTGTCATATTTATCATGCAAATTAAGAATGTTACAGCGCATGGTCATGTGAGGCTTTCAACCACCAAACATTATAACCAGGCTTAGAATAAACATTTCAGTCCTCGTTGGGCTAATGGCTCAGGGGGTGTGCGGGGCCGCGTCTGATGCGGCATCCGACACCACCCCGTTGTTGGGTGCTGACTGTTACTCTTTTACAGACATGTTGATGTATATCAGAACTGATTCAAGTTTATGTGGCGGGTGCTGTGAGTAGCCCGTTACACGGCCGCGAACGCATGTAGTTAAAGCATTTTGCGGCCTTATTAATGTTTCAGTGACTTGACCATTGGACTTGATTCTAAAGAGTAGATCAAATTGAGCTTTCTGGCCCTTGGTCGTATATGATGTGCATGATTTCATAGTGTCAGCCAAAGCATTACCGAATGACTGAAAGAATTTCTTGCTGTAGTCTAAACCTTCCTTTGTGCCTTCAAAGGCTTTA
>JBGPCQ010000204.1:0-4331 GCA_041481895.1 Geobacteraceae bacterium
GAAGCTCATGAACCTGCGGACCGATCCTTTCGAGCAGGCGGATATTTCCGCCGACATGTACTACCCGAAGTGGCGGGCGGACCGCATCTTTATGCTCGTGCCGGCAGGCGCTCTCATCGCCCAGTATATGCAGACCATGATGGAGTTCCCGCCCCGGCAGAGTCCGGAAAGTTGGAGCCCTGCCTCCATGCTGGAGAGTCTCAAGAAAAAAGCGGAGGCTTTGAAGGCCGCCGCTCATCCAGGGTAGCGTAATGCCGACATTCCCCGGCGGACTTTGGGTTCGCCGGGGAATCAGGCAGTATTTATAAGGAAACGGTTCCCCCTCATCCGGCCTTCGGCCACCTTCTCCTTTAGGCCCTGTGGGTCCTCGGGGAGAAGGGTTTTAAAGCACCCTCTCCCTGGAGGGAGAGGGCTGGGGTGAGGGGGAATGTTAGAACAGGTACCCATGCCGCTTCCACCAGCACTACTTGAATTTGCCAGAAAGATGCGCAAGGAGCAGACCGATGCAGAGCAGCTCCTATGGCATCTATTGCGGAACCGAAATTTTTGCGGTTTCAAATTTCGGCGGCAGGTCCCAATAGGTGGATATATTCTTGATTTCTTTTGCGATGAGCTTAATCTTGCGATTGAACTCGATGGCGGTGGTCATGCTGACACTGAACAGGCTTCTTACGATGCAGAGCGAACAAAAGTTTTAAATGGAGCCGGCATCAGAGTTCTCAGATTCTGGAACCACGAACTCTTGAATAATACCGAGGCAGTACTTGAAGAGATATACAGACAGTTACAGACAGAGGCATAATCCCCCCTCATCCGGCCTTCGGCCACCTTCTCCCTCCAGGGAGAAGGGACTTTTGGTACCCTCTCCCTGGAGGGAGAGGGCTGGGGTGAGGGGGAATGAATTTGCAAGAAATATTCAGAAACAATTGGTCCCTTTCCCATGAACCAGCAAAAAGAACAACAGGCGCCGTCACCTGGCGCATCCGCCGAAGTCCGGGACTTCTACGAACGCTACCCCTATCCCCGGCCGGTGGAGAGTCTCGATAATTATCGGTGCACCTGGCAAGACCAAAATCGACGCCGGGCGGATTTTCATCTCTTCTGGCCGGCCAGGCCATATCGGGAAGATTTCTCCATCCTGGTGGCCGGTTGCGGCACCTCGCAGGCGGCCAAACACGCCCTGCGCTGGCCCAAGGCACAGGTCACCGGCATCGACTTCAGCGCCACGAGTGTGCGCTGTACCGAGGAACTGAAGCAAAAATACAACCTGGACAATCTCCAGCTCCACCAGCTCTCCATCGAGCGAGCAGGTGAGCTGGGGATGAGCTTCGACCAGATCGTCTGCACCGGGGTGCTCCACCATCTGCCGGACCCTGATGCGGGGCTCAGGGCTTTGCGCGACGTGCTCAAACCGGACGGCGCGCTGCATCTCATGGTCTATGCGCCGTATGGCCGGACCGGGATCTATATGCTGCAGGAGTTCTGCCGCCGAGTCGGCGTCCAGGCCACCGATGAGGGGATCCGGGATCTCATCGCCGCGCTCGGGGCGTTGCCGCCCGGCCATCCGCTGGGGAATCTGCTGCGCGAGGCCCCGGACTTCCGGCAGGAGGCGGCGCTGGCCGATGCGCTGCTCCACCCGCAGGACCGCGCGTATTCCGTGCCGCAACTGTTCGATTTTCTCACAAGGGGACGGCTGACCTTCGGCCGGTGGGTGAAACAGGCGCCCTACACCCCGCACTGTGGTGTCATGGCGCAGATCCCGCAGGCTGCCCGGATGGCGCAGCTCCCACTTGAAGAACAGTATGCCGCGGTCGAGCTGTTCCGGGGGACGATGCTTCGCCACAGCGTGGTTGCCTACCGTGACGATGCCTCCGGCAGGTCGCAGCGGGTCAGTTTCAACGGTGACGCCTGGCTGGATTATGTGCCGTTACGATTGCCGGACACGATTTGCGTTCAGGAACGGCTGCCTCACGGGGCCGCAGGCGTTTTGATCAACCAGACCCACACGTACCGCGATCTGTACTTGCCGATAACCGCTGCAGAAAAAAATTTATTTGATACTATTGACGGTAACCGCAGCATTGGTGAGATTCTGGCGAAAGTTTTGCCGGACGCTCAAAGCAGCAGGCTGCTCGACAAGATGTGCAGCTTCTTCGAGCGGCTCTGGTGGTATGACCAGGTGGTGTTCGACGCATCCGGGCAACCCGCAACCAGACGACAGGAGGAATGAACAGATGGGAAAATATTTCAGAACCATAACGACTCTGATCGTCGCTGCATTGACGGCGACAATCCTGGCGGTCCCGCGCCCGGTAATGGCGGCCGACGCGGCGGCCATCGACCGCAAGGTGCACGCCGCCCTCAAGGCGCTGTATGAAACGACCCCCGCGGCCAGGTTGCTGGGGGAAAAGGCGAAAGCCATCCTCGTCTTCCCCGACATCACCAAGGCCGGCTTCGTCGTGGGCGCGCAGCGCGGCAAGGGCGCCCTGGTCGTGAACGGCAAAACCGTGGCCTATTACAAAATCGGGGCGGCATCGTACGGTCTCCAGGCCGGCATTCAGAAGTTCGGCTATGCCCTGTTCCTGATGACCGACTCGGCACGGTCGTATATCGACAAGAGCGGCGGCTGGGAGCTGGGCGTCGGCCCGAGCATCGTCATAGTGGACGCCGGTCGCGCAAAAACGCTGTCAACCACGACCGCGAAAGACGACATCTACGCCTTCACGTTCGGCCAGAAGGGGCTGATGGCGGGTCTCGGTCTGCAGGGGACCAAGATCACCAGGATCAATCCGTGACCATGCCGGCGGCCTTCAGCATCATGCCGGGTTTATCGAATTGATCTTCGAGCCTTTCCGGATATGGCCAGTGAAAAATTGGCTATGGCAATTCCTGGGCCGGAGCGTGCACTATGGAAGCTCCATTGATACTGTGGAAAATTACGGTAATTAACATTCTGATCTATTCAGCAGCTTTGTGCCTGGCGGTTTTCCTGCTTACACTAATACGAAGCTTCGTCAGGAACAGAGGCGCCAAGGTTTGGCTTTCCCCGGAATGCAGGACAAGGAAAGAGAAAATTATTCTCAGGACTTCTTTATTACTCTCTTTGCTTATTACCGGAGTGGCAGTAATTATGCGCTTCACTTAGTTCAACTTAAATACGAAAGGCCCGAATTGAAAAATGATAACTCTTCAATATATTTCGTGTATTTCGTGGAGAACCAAGGTTTTCAGGTTGAAAGGAGACAGATATGCGAGTCAATTCCAGCATGAACGTTATGGCCTGCCCGCGGGTACCGGGGATCATCCTGGTTGCCCGCGGTCTGACGAAATTAGTCAAGCTGCTGGTCACTGCCTTTAGCAGGTTGTTGAAACGAGTGTCTGTCTGAGCAAATTATCAGGGTAAAATATATGGGACATGACTTTGCCACGGGCAGTCATGATTGGATAAATACTTTGTCTGGAGGGGATATGAACAGGAAAACCGTTATTATGGCGCTCAGCCTGGGGATTCTACTGCTGGCGGCGCCTGTTTGGGCCGAGGAAGCGGCGAACAATGAAGCCGAACTGGCCAAGAAGCTCCAGAACCCTATCGCCAGCCTTATCAGCGTGCCGCTGCAGAACAACTGGGACTTCGGCATCGGCCCCGCGAACGCGATGAAGTACACCGTCAACATCCAGCCGGTCATCCCGTTCTCAATAGGCACGGACTGGAACCTTATCACCCGGACAATCGTTCCGGTGATCTATGCCGAGTCGTCCGTTCCGGGGGGCGATAGTACTTCCGGCCTGGGAGATATCCTCCAGAGCTTCTTCCTCTCGCCCAAGGCCCCGGTGGGGGGGTGGATCGTGGGAGGCGGGCCGGTTATCCTCTATCCCAGCGCGACCGAGAAAAAACTCGGCGCCGACAAGTGGGGGGCAGGACCAACGGCAGTCGTCCTGAAACAGCAAAGCGGCTGGACCTACGGCCTGCTGGCCAATCACCTCTGGTCCTTCGCCGGCGAAGGGGGCCGGGAGGAAGTGAGCTCCACCTTCCTTCAGCCGTTCGTATCGTTCACGACCAAGACCTACACGACGTTCGGCCTCAATACGGAGTCCACCTATGACTGGAAGAAGAGCCAGTGGACGGTGCCGGTAAACGCCTCGGTCAGCCAGTTGTTGAAACTGGGCGGCATGCCCGTTCAGTTCCAGGTCGGCGGGCGCGCCTATGCCGAAAAGCCGAGCGGCGGCCCCGACTGGGGGCTGCGCTTTACGGTGACCTTCCTGTTTCCGAAATGATGAAGGATGAATTATGAAGGATGAAGGATGAAAAATCATGCGCTGGAACAGAGTCC
>JBGPCQ010000205.1:0-4320 GCA_041481895.1 Geobacteraceae bacterium
CGGTAAATGAAAAGGCCTTACAGAAAGTCTGTAAGGCCTTAGTAGTTTGGTTGCGGGGAGAGGATTTGAACCTCTGACCTTCGGGTTATGAGCCCGACGAGCTACCAGACTGCTCCACCCCGCGTCATTTGAACTTTGATTTTTATCACAACAGAACAGCCAAGTCAATACAATTCTACTGCTGGGTTATTTTTCCCGACGGTACCAGTTGACGAACGCCTTTATGCCGTCCTCTATGGCCGTTGCCGGGCGGTAGCCGAGCACGGCAGCCGATTTGGCCAGGTCCGCGCAGGTCCGCGCCACATCGCCGGGCTGAAGCGGCAGCATTTCAAGGCGGGCCGGTTTTCCGACCTCCGCTTCGATAACCTCCACAAGCCGGCGCAGTTCAACTGGCCGCGACTCCCCCAGGTTGAAGATATCGTAGCGGCACTCGTCCGCGCAGACCCAGGCAAGGGCCCCTTCCACCCCGTCGATGATATCGTCGACGTAGGTATAGTCCCTGCTCGTCGTCCCATCACCGTAGAACGGGATCGACTTACCTGCGTCGATGAGCTTCGTGAACTTGTGAATGGCCAGGTCAGGGCGCTGGCGGGGGCCGTAAACAGTAAAAAACCTGAGGCAGGCTATGTTCATGCTGTAGAGATGGTGCCAGGTGTGGCAGATGAGCTCGCCCGCCTTCTTGGTCGCCGCATAGGGTGAGATGGGGTTATCGACTGGATCGGCTTCGGAAAACGGCACTTTCGGGTTGTCGCCGTACACGGAAGAGCTGGAGGCAAAGATAAAGGGACGAACAGCCGCATTCTTCGCCGCCTCGAGTAGATTCATGGTGCCGCGAACGTTCACTGTTTCATAGAGGAAGGGGTTTTCAATGGAAGGGCGCACACCGGCGGCAGCGGCCAGGTGGATCACCGCCTCGGGCCGCTCCTGCCCGAAAAGGGCGGCGATGAACTCGGAATCCCGGATGTCCCCTTCGCAGAGTGTGAAATCCCGTCCGCTGGTGCAGGCAGTGCGCGCCACCTCGTCGATATTTTTCCGCTTCCGCGCCGGGTCGTAAAAATCATTGAAGTTGTCTATCGCAATCAGATCGTGACCTGAAGAGAGAAGACGCTCACACAAATGTGAGCCTATGAAGCCGGCGGCGCCGGTTACCAGAATCCGCATGCTGTTACCCCCTCGTGCACCGTGCTGCATTCAGCATATTCATCCTTCATCCTTCACCGCTCTACTCGGAAATTACCAGCGCACCTTTGCCCGCCTTTGCGGCCAACTCGCCGGCCGCCTGCTGGGTCAGGTGCCGGCCGATCCTCACCCGGTACCAGGTCCCTTTGTCCTTGATGTTCGAATCGACGACATAGGCACTCAAACCCTTTTCCGCCATCTTTGCCTTTATGGCTTCCGCTTCCTTCCTGTCCTGGGATGAGACGACCTGCACGCTGAATTTACCGGCCGCGGCAGCCTGCTGCTGGGGGGGTGACTGATTGGCAGTAGCGGCTTTTTTCGCCTGTTCCGCCGGCGCGTGGGGCGGTTCTTTACGCTCTTCCGGTTTTGCCGCGGCAGCCGGGGAAACGGGCTGCGGCACAGTCGGCTGATGGGGAGACGGCGGAGCGGCCGCTGCCTTTTTATGGGCCGGGAGAGCCTCGGTTTTCTTCGGATTCAGGCCGCTCCCGATAACGGCTTTCCCCCCCCTGGGCAAGGTCTCGTAAAAGGTCAGGGGAGGCTCGGAACTTTTGGCGGCGGAAGCTTCCGGGTTCTGCAGCGGGGTCACCGGGGGAGCAGGGGCCGGTGCGCCCTTTGTTCCGTTATGGGCGGTAACGCCATGGTCTTGTGCGGTTTTCCTCGCAGGTTTGAACATGAACCAGCCGCTCAGAAGCCCCAATGCGAAAGAGATGGAAACCGCCCCTAGCAGAATAAAGGTGAATATTGCAACCGGCTGTTTTCGCGGCCGGTTCTTGCCGACCGTTTTTCGTTCGCTGTAATCAAGCACCATGGTCCCTGATTCCTTAAGTCTGCCGGGGTCCTACATCTTTACCGGGGCGGATACGCCGAGAATGGTCAGGGCGTTTTTCAGTGTAACCGCCACGCATTTGAGGAGAAAGAGGCGTGCCCCGGTCAATTCACTATCTTCGGTGATCACGCGGTTTTTGTTGTAAAAGCTGTGGAACTGTCCCGCCAGTTCCTGAAGATAGGAGGTGATCCGGTGGGGCTCGAAGCTGAGCGCACTCCCCTCCACTACTTCCGGAAATACGGCAAGCTCTTTTATGATAGCCATCTCTTCGGGGGTATCCAGTCGGGCCAGGGCGGCATCCCGCACGCCCGGAGGCTGAAATCCCCGCTCGGCTGCATTTTCGAAGATGCTGCAGATCCGGGCATGGGCGTACTGGACATAATAGACCGGGTTGTCGAGGGACTGCTGCTTTGCCAGGTCAATGTCAAAAACAAGCTGGGAATCGGGCTTGCGCATCACGAAAAAAAACCTGGTCGCATCGCGCCCCACCTCGTCGATGAGGTCCCGCAACGTGACGTAGCTGCCGGCGCGCTTGGAGATTTTTACCTCCTCACCGCTGCGCATTACCGTCACCATCTGGTGCAGAACGTAATCGGGCCAACCTTCCGGAATTCCGGCCCCGAGCGCCTGCAGACCGGCCCGCACCCGCGTGACGGTGCTATGGTGGTCGGCGCCCTGCTCATTGACGACACGGGTAAAGCCACGCTCCCATTTGTTCAGATGATAGGCAACGTCCGGAACGAAGTAGGTATAACTTCCATCGGACTTCCGCATTACCCGGTCCTTGTCGTCGCCAAAGGCCGTGGTGCGCAGCCAGAGTGCGCCATCCTGTTCATAGGTGTAGCCATTGTCGATAAGGCGCTGGACTACGGCGGCAACGCTTCCGTCGGCATAGAGACTCGATTCGAGAAAATAGGCATCGAAACTGACGTCGAAAGCCGCAAGGTCCTCGTCCTGCTCCCTGCGCAGACAGGCCACGGCAAAACGGCGGATGGAGTCCAGGTCGTGAGGATCACCGGCAGAGGCAACATGCTGGTCGCCGGCGTTTACTGTTTCACACGCCAGATAGGAGCGGGCCACATCCTCGATATAGCCCCCCTGGTAACCGTCAGCCGGCCAGCGCGGATCGCCGGGACCGAGGCCTAAGCAGCGCGCCTGTACCGAAAGGGCCAGGTTGACAATCTGCTGGCCGGCATCATTGTAATAGAACTCTCGCGTAACATCCCACCCGGCGGCAGCGCGCAGGCGGCAGATGACATCCCCGGTGGCGGCGCCCCGACCATGCCCGATATGGAGCGGACCGGTTGGATTGGCGCTGACGAATTCCACCTGCATCTTTTCCCCTGCTCCGACGGTGCTTTTTCCGTAATTCGCCCCGGCCGCATCTATGACGGGGAGAATCTTCTGCCAAACCTCGTTCCTGAGGCTGAAATTAATAAACCCCGGCCCCGCCACCTCAACCCGGTCAAAAATAGCGGAACTCCCCGCCAGTTTCCCGACAAGGATCTCGGCTATGGCCCTCGGCGGCATCTTTTCGGCCTTTGCCATGCTCATGGCAACATTGGTTGCAAAATCCCCATGTTCCGCATGGGCAGGTTTTTCTATGAGAACTGCCGGGATAGTTCCCGACGTGAGAGTCCCATCGGCAAAACAGGATTCAACTGCTTTCCCGACAAGGTCGCGCAGAAGATCTTTCATATACGTTCCCGACCCTCCGCTCCCGATTTTGTAGTGCTTTCCTCCTGGCAGGTGTCGTCCCTGAGAGAGATATCCCGCGTAAAATCCGGACAGTGTGCTCCGCTGTCGGGAACACAAAACTTCTTGTTGCAGTTTTCCCGCCAGGCACAGATGGCGCAGAATTGTTTACCCATGATTAATTCGTCCTTATTTCTTCTGCCCCTGAGGCTGGGGAGTCTGTGGTTTCCCCTCTTCAGGCTTTTCGGCAGAGGGAAACTGGTAGATCACCTCGTTTGGCCTGACGAGGCCGAAATCCCGCCGTGCTATGCTTTCCAGGAAGCGCCTGTCACCCTTCAGCGCCTCGATCTCCATTTTCAGCTTCTCATTTTCCGACTTCAGTCCCTCTGCTTTTTTCTGCAGTTCACGCTGATCCTTGTTGAGATGGTATATGCGCAGGAGACCGCGCTCTCCGAAAACGGTAAAAAAAAGGATGAACAGTATGAACCCGGCGGGGATGAGGTACATCCGCTTCCGCATCTATTCTAGTCTCCTGCCAGTTTTGCAGCAAAATAGTCGATAGTGCTCTTAAGCCCTGTGTCGATTTCCACCTTCGGTTCCCAGCCGAGCTTCTCCTGCGC
>JBGPCQ010000206.1:0-4311 GCA_041481895.1 Geobacteraceae bacterium
GCCACATGGAGACGATGGAGACCAGCGCGACGATGATCCCCCAGAGGGTGCTCGTCGGCCGGTTTTGCTGGAAGATGTTAACCAGGGCCGTGGCAGTGAGACCTCCGGCCAGTAGATAAAACGCCCCTCCGGTGATCAGCAGCGCCCGGCGCTCGAAGCGGTCCGGTTCTACGCCGCCGGCGGCCCGCTGCCGCCGCACCATGTGCCAGACCCCGACCCCTGATATCACTTCCACGAAGGAATCGAGTCCGAAGCCGAACAGGGCGAAGGTTTCGTCCTCCAGGCCCAACCAGACCGACACCAGACCTTCGACCAAATTGTAGCCGATGGTGAAGAGGGCAAGCTGGCCGGCCCGGCGGTAGAGGAGATGATTTTCGATAGAGTGAGGGGTCACGCGCCGTCCTTTACGCTTCGCACTCGGTTCAATACCGGAGTTTTCTGCGGTTCTCTTTTACAGGTAGTGCGCCACCAATTTTTCCAGCTGCGCTGTATCAATATCCCCCAGAATCTTTTTTCGAATGGTCCCCTCCCTGTCGAGAATGAAAATAGTCGGGAACCCGAAAACACCATACTCCCTTGAGGTCATGGCACGTTCATCGGTCTGCAGCGAATGTTGCTTTTGTAATTCCTGCCAGCATAGCCGTACTAACTAATTACCCAGAGAATTACACCATGGACGACTGGACGGACTCCCACGCGATTCACTACTTCACGGTAACGCTGATAATCCCTCTAAAATCCCCTTCTTTATAGCCGATGGCCTTGTCACCCGGATAGGTATCAGCTATCCTCTTGCGAACCACTTTGCTCATTGTGGTGGGATCGCCGTGACATTTGAGGCAGGCCTGCTCCATGGTAATGGTTTTGTAGAACCGGCGCTGGTTGTTGGGGAAGGCAGTTACCCCGGAGAGGAGAGTTCCTCCGGTTTTATGGGATGATGCAAGGGTTTCCAGCAGTTCTCTTTCCGCCGGGTCAGGGGCGTTTCGGGGATTACGCACCTTTAAAGATGTGCGTTTGATAACGACGCCCAACTCCTGTTCGATGCGGGAGGAAATAATCGGCGCATCCTTGGCGCAGACATCAATAGCTCCTTCCGGACCATTTTTCTGCATGGCTTCAAGCAGCTTTTTACGCATTTCCTGACCAAGTTGGCCAGCAGCCCTGACAGCAACTGCCTGTGGGTTGACTTCGTCAGCAGTCACCGGAACAGCTGTAACCATCAGAATTCCGGCAATAAGGGCAAGGGAGCTCTTGTTCATAGTAATCTCCTTAAGTGGCAGTCCGTCAAATCTGCACGCAACGAATCCATCGTTTTTTACTTCTCCTGAGGATGCCCGGCTTGCCGCCAGTCAGCCATTTGTCCCACGAGCCACAGCGCGAGCTATACCATCCTGGCTGTGATCACAAACTCAGGTGGGTCCATGATCACCTTTTTCACCGAACAGAGCCCGGCTGTCTTGACAATGGCGTTCCGATATTTTTCAGGAAAACCGGGAGGGAGGTTTATCTCGATGGCTACCTTGGCGAGCCTCCTCTTCCCGTCTTCGGCGGCGGTAAACTCCATTCGCTGGGTAAGCGCCAACCCTTCGGTGGCAATCCGTCGCTGCTGGCAGAAACTGAGAACGTAGATACCGGCGCAGGTCCCGAGGGAGGCGAGGAAATAGTCGAAAGGGCTTGGCGCCGCCCCCTCTCCTCCACCTTCCACCGGCTGGTCAGTGGGAATAATCCTGCCATTCAGTTCAGCATTGACCTTTTCCCCTCCCGGAAATGTGATCTTCACCTCCATGGTATATCCTCAACCTTCATGACAAACCTCCTTTGCTCAAAGTCGCTGTTAGCCCTCATACTGTCTGCTGAGGGGGACACGCGCATGGTCGCATGCGCAGGAAAAATCTTCAACCTTCGTACTTGAACACCCTTACAGGTACTTGTCGAGTCCCATGTGCCGGGCGAGGCGGCTAAAATCTTTCATCCCCATTCTGGTCATAAGCCTTAGAAAGGCGAATCCCTCGAAAGGCCAGGCAATGCGCTCCATGCCAGGCTCAGTGCACACGCTGCATTCAGGAAATGCTCCGACCTTTTTGCGAAACTGGTCGGCAGCTGGGCTCCGGAAGAGGTTTCCCAAGGTCCGTGCTTTGATATTCCCCAGCGCAACCGGTAATACGGGACAGGAAAATACTTCGCCGTTATACCGGACAAAAAGGGTGTTGAAACCTGCAGAGCAGGGCTTTTTCATCCTGCCGGTCTTCAGGTAGCCAAGCAACGCCTCACGGTGGCCGCTCCAGGCAAATCGCGGGCTTTCGTAGAAGCGAATGATCGTTTCGAGGTCTTCGGAGCTGAACCTCAGATCGACCTCCCTGTCACTATTCCCAAACCGATTGGGGGTGATAATGCAGGGAGAAATAATGGTGAACAGGTCATTTTCTCCAGCGTAATCTGCGATCCGACCGAGCTCATGCGTATTGAGCGGTACAACTGTGGTCTTGATGCCGAGGACTAGATTGGAATGAGCCTTTCTGATATGGTGGAGTCCGGACAGAGTTTCCTGAAGCTTTTTCCAAGCTCCCGGGAAGTTCCGAATCCGATCATGAAGATCCCCTACGGCATCCATACCGCACGCAAGGACCAGGTCAATGCCACTGTCGCGCAGTGGGCCGATTATTGCTCGGGTACGTTCCAGAATCCTGTTGGTTAAAATTCCGTTTGTGGTAATTGCTACCGTGCGCAATTCCGGGAAATTCGTTGGCTGAAGGTCGCAGATACCCTGGAGGAGTTTACCCAGGTCGTTTCGTAAAAATGGCTCCCCCCCGGTCAGGTCCAGTTCCCTGAGGTACCGAAGTTCAGGTGAGGAAAGCAGTTCCAGCCAGTCTGAAAGATCAAGGTCAGCTACATGCGGAGGAATCTTCCAGATATTGCACATGCTGCATCGGCA
Source organism: Geobacteraceae bacterium (assembly GCA_041481895.1). Lineage (GTDB taxonomy): Bacteria > Desulfobacterota > Desulfuromonadia > Geobacterales > Geobacteraceae > JAMPXD01. The sequence continues at coordinate 2,933 of JBGPCQ010000206.1, forward strand.
GATGCAGCGGTGGGTAATTTCGAGGCTGATCGCTTCCAGTCGATGGGGTTTACCGGTGTATTTCAGCAGCCGATAGCGAATGCCGTTGCAGGTTAGTTTCCAGACACGCCGGGTGGTATTCATAATTGGCACCAGAACAAAGCCAGGATTAAAGAGTCTCCCATAAAGAGGCGAGGAAGCTATTCTCTGATCATTGCGGGTAAGAACATCGTCAAGAGTCGTGCCCATGACCAACTCCGTAGCTATCTAAGCGTTGCTAACTACGAATAAACGGTTGAATCAGCAAGTGTCCCAGGTTCAGTTTCGCCGGATCTCGGAAATCTTTGAGGCCGATTGTCATCCCCGCATGACCTTGTTCGGGCGGGGAACGGTAGGTGCCGCCAAGACGATCCCACTAGAGGAGGTTGAAGCCGAAATTGCTGTTCTTCTCGCGGGGGGATGATCGAATGATGTACCCGGTGCATGCCCCTTGTCCCAGAGCGGCAGCCCTTTTTGCCGCAGAAAATCCTGATAGTTCAGGAGCAGCTCCTCCAGGCTTGCACGGGACACCCCCACCAGCTTCAACTCGGTTTTCTTCGAGGTGCCGGAGACCATGCTCCCCTCGGCGATGTTCTGCTTGCCGCTGCGGGCGGCCTGCACCATCTGGTCGTGGGTAAATTTCTGCGGGGGCAGACCCCGCCTTTTTCCCTGAGGCGGTATCAGGTCACGCTCTGAGCGCATGCTTGTCACGATTTCACCTCACAACGGGGCCAGTAAGCCGCTTGATGGCGTTTGCGCCTGTAAGTGATTTCATTTGGGTGATGGCGATGTCGTTTAGTTGGGCAAGTCGGTCCGCCTGTAAAAGCCTCTGATGAATGAGCACTGAGTTGATGCTCTCCAGATTGGAGAGTACGACCAACTGCTCCAGCGAAGCGTGATCGCGGATGTTGCCTGCCTTGTCCGGATTGGCGTCTCGCCATTCTCGGGCAGTCACCCCGAACAGGGCTACGTTCAGCAGGTCGGCTTCATTGGCGTAGATGGCGGTTGTGCGGGCCTTGGTAATGCGGGGCGGAATCAGTTTTTCCTTCACCGCGTCGGTATGAATTCGGTAATTGATCTTGGCTAGGGTGCGCTGGAGGTTCCACTCCAGGGAGAGTGTCCGGTTTTCCTCTTCCTTGAGGCGCTGGAACTCAACGATCAGATAGAGCTTGAACTCGGGGCTGAGCCACGAGCCGAACTCGAAGGCGATGTCCTTGTGGGCGTAGGTGCCGCCGTAGCGGCCGGTCTTGGCGACGATGCCAATTGCGTTTGTCTTTTCAATCCACTTTTTAACGGAAAGGGTAAACCGGTTTAAGCCCGCCTCGTTTTTAATTCCCTCGAATTCGGGGGAATTAAACGCC
>JBGPCQ010000207.1:0-4303 GCA_041481895.1 Geobacteraceae bacterium
CACAGGGACCGCAACCGGCATATTCGACAGGAAAACCATCGCTGCGGTCAGGGAGTTCCAGGCAGCGCATGGTATTACACCCGACGGTAAGGTGGGGACGCAGACCCTGCTGCTGCTCTACCGTGCGGGCGGGAAATTCCCCATCCCCAGCCTTGGCAAAGAGGGAGGCATGAAAGAGGAATGAGCTCGATACTGGAGGCCCTGAAAAAACTGGAAGAGGAAAAAGCTGCCCGGCGCAGCGGGATTGGCAACCTTGCCGTCAAGGTTGCCAAAACCGGCCGCCGGTACCGAAAGACCCCCGCATGGCTACTTCCGGGAGGCATGCTGGCTGTCGCCATCGTCTCGGTCCTGATCACCTATTTCGCCATGAATGGTATCTCGTCCCGCCGGAGCGAGCAGCTCCCCGCGAAGAAGCCCCGGGAAGTTGTAGAGATTCCGGAGACCCGGCTGCCGCCGATGGGCACTCCAGTGACCGATGCACCCGATCACCGTCAGCCGGGCCTGCCGCCGCAGAAAAAGAGGGCTGGCATCTCCACGCACCCCCCGGTCACCATGACCAGGGAGGCCTCCCCTGCTCCGCATGCCTCCGCCAAGAGGGAACTACCGTCATCACCCGCTCCGGCGAAACGCCGGTCGGAAAATGCCGTGACTCCCCTGCCGACCCTGAGCGTGTCGGGGATTGCCTGGCAGAAGGACAACGCCAACCGGATGGCCGTCGTAAACTCTATGCCGGTGAGAGAAGGGGGAATAGTCGAAGGAGCTGTGGTTAGGGAAATACTCCCCGACCGGGTGCGGTTTTCTGCCAATGGCAGGGAGTTTGAAGTCTCTCTGGAGAAATAGGTGCAGCAGATTCAATTATTAGAACCGGATATGACCTTGAAACAGACCATGGACGACGACAAATACTGGGAAAACCTCTGCGCACGGTGCGGCCTCTGCTGTTTTGAAAAGATCGAGGACGACAGCGGCACCATATTCTTCACCCGGACTCCTTGCCGTTACCTGGATGTCGTTACGAGGGAATGCAGGATTTATGAGCGGCGCTTCGCCATCAACCCGGAATGCGTCAAGCTTACACCGGATCTCGTCAGGGATTTGCGCTGGCTCCATGACGGATGCTCCTACCGGAAGGCCCTGAAAAAATAACAGCACATACTGGGCCATAATCCGGAGCCCCTTCACTTCCTGCCGCGGTTTACCGAATAATCGCACTACATTTATATACAAACAAGAAACGGAGCATCATGACATGACAGACGCCCCTCCCAATAAACCCGAACTCACCCTCATCCGCGGGGGGAAGACCTCTGCCGGGGAGTTTAATCGCCTCCCCTTACCTGACAAAATCTTCCGGATCCGTCAGGCGCCGTCAAAGAAGAGAATGGCGCTTATTATCGACGACCCCGAGGGACAACAGCTCACACAGGCACTCAAACCCCAGGAACTCTACTGGACGTTCAAAGATATCGGAGCGACCGACGCTCTGGATCTTCTGACGTTCGCCTCCCCCGAACAGAGGGGATTTTTTCTCGACATGGATCTGTGGGAACATTCCTCCTTCTCCCCGGCGAAGGCACTGGAATGGCTCGGCTATCTATTGGAAGCGGGTGAGGAGACGGTGGTCGAACAGCTCCCCCATCTGGATCTGGAACTGCTGCTGCTCATCCTCTACAAGGAGATCACGGTAGGGGGCGGGGTCGGCGAGTTGCTCCCCGACGACGAGCGAACAGCCGACTGGGACCACACCTTCGACAACCTCTATTTCATCTCCTTCAAGAACCCCAAAAACTCCCGGCTGATCGGCACGTTCCTCGACGTCGTCTTCCGTGTTGATCGCCATCTTTACCAGTCATTGATGGAAGGGGTGAAAAATGAGGTCGAGAGTGAGCTGGAAGAAGAAGCATTCGCCTATCGGACCGGGCGCCTGGCCGACCTCGGCTTCCCCAGCCGGGAAGAGGCGGTTTTCATCTACGCCCGGATCGATCCCGGCTCATTCGTCCCGGCTGAGGAGCAGAAGATGCTGCTCCCCGGCGGAATCGAGATCCTCCCTGCACCGCTCCGGGACGACACCCTGCTGGCGCGGGCGCTCAGGCGGATCGGCTCGGAAGAACTTATCCTGGAACTCAACTACCTCATCAACAGCGCCCTGGTCGTGGATGAGACTTCCTTCGCGGACAGTGAGGCGATGCAGGCGATTATGCAGCGGGTCTCGGGCTATCTCAGCATAGCCCTCGAATTTCTCTGCGGCGACAACGAGGAACAAGCCGCCATAATTCTGGAAAGAGAATCGCTCAAACGGCTCTTCCAGCTCGGGCACAGCATCGTCCAGGGACTGAAAAAAAAGGCCGGGGGAATTGCCGGCGACGATCATGCGACCGGCCGGGCACTCACCGGGCTCAAGGCCGAGCGGCCAAAGTTCTACCGGGGGCTCGATGACGACAGAATTGACGGCTACCGGGAATTTTCCTGCATGGAGGATGTGCGGATAGTAGAGGAGTTTCTTGAACTGCTGGGGGAATAGTCCTGGTGAAGAGGGCGCTTCATTAGTGTCTTGTGCGGTTAGTTCGCCGCATTAATTGCGAGGGATTTTGGTTCCTGGCACGGCGCGGCGACGAAAAGCCTGGCAAGGGCTAAGCTGAGGAGCCGCAACAAAGCCAGGGGCCGAAAGACCCTCAATTTGAAGGAATGAATTAACCGCTCAGGACACTAGGTGACTTTTTCACCGCACACATGCTCAGCTAGTACTCCCGTCACCCTGACCGGCACTTCGGAGTTCAGGAGGGAATCTTCTCCTGCAATGGTTACCGGGATATAGTTGCGCGACACCCCCTTCAGCAAACCGCCCGGAATTCTCTCCTGGATCAGCACCTGAAGCTCTCTGCCGAGAAAGCGCGTGTAATAGGCCCGTTTTTTCCGATCCGAAATGCGGCGCAACGCCTCGGCCCTTTCTCTGATCACTCTGCCGTTCACCTTTCCGGGCATGGCTGCGGCAGGCGTCCCCTCCCGCGGGGAAAAGGGGAAGACGTGAAGGTAGGCGATGGGGAGAGACTCGACAAAACCGAAGCATTCCCGGAACTCCCCGTCGGTCTCTCCGGGAAAGCCGGCGATGATGTCGCAGCCGATGCAGATATCGGGAACGGCCGCGACGAGTTTTTCGATCTGCTCCCGGAAAAATGCCGTCGTGTAGCCGCGGTTCATCATCGCCAGCACCCGGTCGCTGCCGCTCTGGAGGGGAATGTGCAGATGGGGGCAGACCGTCTTGGCCCCGGCGAGAAATGCGGCAAATTCATCGGAGATCTCCGTCGGCTCCACCGAACCGACCCGGATACGGGGGACGAGCCGTTGCTGCTCCGCTGCCATGAGCAGGTGAAGCAGGCTGGTCCGGGGTTTGAGGTCAAGGCCGTACCCCCCCAGGTGGATGCCGGTCAGCACCACCTCCCGGAATCCTTTCTCCGCAAAGGTCCTGATGCCGGCAAGCACTTCGTCGCGTGGCACGCTCCGGCTCCTCCCCCGGACATGGGGAACGATGCAGTAGGAACAGAAGGCATCACAGCCGTTCTGCACCTGCAGAAACGCCCTCGTATGCTCGGCGAAGCTCTCCAGGGTTGCTCCTTCCGCCCGCTGTTCAAGGGAAATATCGGAAACGCGCACCTTCGGACCTGTGCCGATATCTTTCAGGAGTCCCGCAATCCCTCTCTTTTCCACGTTGCCGAGCACGAGGTCCACCCCCGGCATCTCCCGCAATAACTCGAAGGCGATCTGGGCATAGCACCCCGTGACGACGACCCTTGCCCGCGGGTTCCGCCTCCCGGCGCGCCGGATCAGCCGGCGTGATTCCGCATCGGTCCTGGCGGTTACGGTGCAGGTGTTGATCACGTAAATATCCGCCTCATCCTCGAACGGAACCACCCGGAAACCGTCCCGGCCCAGGGCTTCGGACATGGTGGCCGATTCGAACTGGTTGGTCTTGCAGCCGAGCGTGGTAATTGCTACTCTTTGCATGGTCTTCCCAATATAATTTTTCAAACTCTCGGGAAACGAGGAATTTTTGATTCGGCCTGCGGCCTCACCCTTCGGGCAGCCTGCGCTGTCCAATTCCTCCGGAATTGTCGCAAGGTCAAGGCGATCAAGGGATGACGCGGAGGCATAGTACCCAATGGGCATAAACAGCACTATGCCGCACAAGGAATCCCGAAGATCAACGCAGAGATTGCGGAAAAGTCGCGTTCCTCAGCGAAGCGTACCCTTCGGCAGCTGCATGGTCACGCAATGCAGCGACCCATGTTGCAGCAGCAGCGGCAGG
>JBGPCQ010000208.1:0-4301 GCA_041481895.1 Geobacteraceae bacterium
TCAGCCCCGGCTTCCCTGTACAGGCTGCTCCACCCATGCTTCGGTCAATGACAGATGTTTGAGGAATTCCGCAGCATAGAGAAAGTTGCCTGCGGTGGCGGCGATGTTAATGCTTTCGTTGCCGCGCTGGATCATGAAGGCATATCCCGACTTGTTGTTTCTCTCGTATCTTTCTATGGTCAGTCTGGTGAGATCTCCCCTTCGCTCCCTTCAAATGTATGGGTGAGCGTTTCCTTGCCCCCTTCCAGAAAAACCTTATTGATCAAGCGGAAAAGCTCAAAACCTTCCGATGGTTCTGCAACAAAGCGGAGTTGCTGCGAGCCGCTCTCCATTTTGAAGAAGCGGAGCGAAATCCGCCCTTCGCGAGGTTTGCCCTCCAGTCGTTTTTCGTAAGGACCGATTTCCACTCCGGCACTCTTGGTGTACAGGGTAAATTGTGGCGCTTTCATTTTTCTTGACTCCTTTCCGTTGAGTATATTTCTTGTTGATAGACGTTGATTCTGCGGCATAACCTTTCAAATGTGCATGCTGATTCTCCGTCCGTTCAATAAAGCGTTAATCTTACATAAAGCATGCCATATGCAATTTGAATGATTAATCAGCGTGTTACAGGTAATGATATTCAAATCAGAGATGCTAGGAATGTAAATTTAGTTTACGGATGAAGAGACTGAATTGATAGAGAGACAGGTTTGGCAGGGTGATATGGGGAGACGTAAATAAAGTTTACATTGTAAACATTGTTACTTCGCAATTTGAATATTTCTATGTCGTTACCGTGACCGGCAAGCGAAAAGATACTCTCTTCAGGCGCCGCTGATCGGAAGTTCGATAATGAACTTCGTTCCTTTCGGCTGATTCTCTTTTACCCTGATAAAGCCGTGATGGTCGGAAATAATGTTGCTGACGATCGCCAATCCGAGTCCTGTCCCTGATTTCTTGGTGGAAAAATAAGGCTCGAACAGTCTGGGCCGATCTTCAGCCGGGATTCCCTGGCCGTTGTCGGCGACAATGCAGGAAGCCATCTGCAACTCCCTGTTGTACATACTCTCGATGTCGATCCTCCCGTCACCGTCAATGGCAGCGACTGCATTGTCGAGAAGATTGATCAGCACCCTCTTTATCTGATCGTGATCAAGCTGGAGGTGGGGCAGGGATTCGTCGGCCTGGAAAGAAAAGGAAATAGAGCGGTGAGCCCCCTGGTAAAGGGTGAGAGCTTCGCGTATGATATCGTTCAAGTCGCTGGCCGTTGGCTGAGCGGCAGGCATGCGGGCAAAATTGGAGAACTCGTCTACCAGGGTCTTCAGCTCATCGACCGACTTGATAATCATCCCGGTACACTCGTCGAAAACCTTTTCGTCTTCGTTGAAACGCATCAGATAGCGTTTTCTCAACCGTTGCGCAGACAATTGAATGGGGGTGAGGGGGTTTTTTATCTCGTGGGCGATACGCCGGGCAACTTCCCGCCAGGCCGCCATCCGCTGGGCCTTGATGAGTTGGGTAAGATCGTCGAAGACGACGACAGTCCCCATGAAATCATTATTTTCATCCCGGAGAACGGACAAATTGAGAAACAGGGTGAGCTTCGTGTCTTTCAAAGGGATTGTCACCTGTTTACTGACGGTATCCTGTTTTGCCAAGACCATGTCGCGGAGCAGCCCTTTAACGATATCCAGGTGATGTGCGTGGAGCACCTCGCGAAAGCCTTTGCCCAGCACTTCATTTCCGTTAATGTTCAAAAGACGCTCGGCTGACGTGTTTATTGTGGTCAGAATCCCGTCTTTGTCGACTGATATAACCCCCGCCGTGACGTTTTTCAGAACCGTCTCCATATAGCGCCGTCTTTGATCCAGTTCCTGATTGCTTTTGATTACTTCTTCATGGGTCTTCTCCAGTGCCAGTTGATTATTCCGCAAGTCTTCGGTCATGGTATTGAACGATGCAACCAGCATTCCTATTTCATCAGTGCCTATTTCTCCCAGGTGTACGTCCAGGTTGCCGTCAGCAACCTGGCGGGTAGCTTCGGCCAGTTCCTGAATGGGTATGGTAAGGCTTTTTGCGAGATAAAGCCCGAGCCAGACGGCCAGGAAGACTATTACCATGGTAATGAGAAACAGTGTCAGAATGTACCAGGTCTTGATAGGATTCTTCAGTATCTTGAGCTGCCGGAATTCATGGTAGGAAGCGGATATTTCCTTCATTTTGCTGACCAGCGAATAGGGGACATAATAATTGACGACGACGACTCCAACCACGTCTTTCTGGTTCCAGTTGGAATAGATTGGTACAATGCCGCGGATGAGATCGGCTTTCCCGATTGGATTTACCCGGGTGAGTTCCCTGCCGCGGAGTCCGACATTTATATCTTCCGATGACGGGTTGGTGAACTCACCCATGGGCAGATTCGGATTTGCTGCCCGCACCAGTTCTTCGCGCTGGGACGAAAATACTTCCACCACTCCCAGATTATATTCCTTCTGTTTTTGGCGGATGAGATTTCTCATTGTTGAGAGATTTTCATTGTTAAGGAGTTTCTGCTCCTTTATAAACCCGCTCAGCTGGTGCGCGTAATAGAGGGCGTTGGCCGCGGAAGTCTTGTAGTATGTTTGGGCGACTTCCATAGATTCATCCAGAGACGTTTCTACCTGCTCGCTGAACCAGTTCTGGATGCTGTTTGTAATAAAGCCGGCCGATACAAAAAAGAGCAGCATGGTCGGCACCAGGGAAAGAGCGACAAAAGCCAGTACCAGCTTTGTCCGTAATTTCGCACCGATAACATGTTGTCTTCTCTCCATCAGGAGTTTTGCGACGTTTCGGAAAACCAGGTAAACCAGAAGGATAATGAGGAGAATAATGATGTTGATGAGACCAAAGGCAAAAATCTTACTTTCAATCCGGACAGCTGCCCGCAGTGTGGCCAGGTGGATTTCGGCCCAGGTCAGAAGGATGATTGAAAGGATTGACAGGACTATGATAAGCCCTTCGCGTTTCCGTTTCTTTGCTTCCGGCGAGGACATACCTGGTTTTCCCGGGCTTTCGGTATTTTTTCGTGCAAGGTTCATAACAACGAACTTTATAGTATAACCGGCATTATTTCAAGGAGTAAGAGCAATCGGAAAGTTCTGGGGAAAATGTGGAAAATCGGAGGGTTAGAGCCTTCCGGAGCGTAGAATGGCAATTACCCACCATAAACCTATAAAAGCAGCAATTGTGTAGCCGAGAAAGGCGAATACGGGAAAACCGAAAAGGAGAGGCCCCTTGTCGGTCTGCATTATTATCGATGAACCGACAATGAGCGCAGCGATGATGAGGCTTGAAGAAAGGCGGTTGATGGATTTGTCCAGTTCCTGTATGAAGCGGTCGAGCCCCCTGTGTTCGAGGTCAATCTTGAACTTGTTCCGGTTGATCCGGTTGAATAATTCCTTGAGGTCTTTGGGGAAGCTCCTGGCAAATTTTATCAGGGATAAGAAATGTTCGCCGAGATCATCGGCCAGATGCCGGGGAGATACCCTTTCCTTGATGGCCTTCTCAATGAACGGGCGGAGATGTTCGATCATGTCGAAGTGCGGGTCAAGCTCGCGGCCCATCCCCTCAATAGTGACGAGCGTCTTGGTCAAAAGCGCCAGATCCGGCTGTAATCTGATGTGATAGGTGGTGATGATCTCGATGAAATCCATGAGCATCCGTCCCACCTCTATTTCATGGAGGGGGAGTTCGTAATAGCTGTCGATGAATTCGGAGAGATCGCGTTTGAGTGCCCGGATATTAATCTGTTCATTAATATCTCCCGAATTGCTCAGGAGCGAGATGACCTCATCCACATCCCGTCTGATTATGGCAAGTAAGAGATCGACCAGATAACCTTTCAGTTGCTCGTCGAGCCGGCCCACCATTCCGTAATCGAGAAGGCATATCGTGTTGTCCGGCAGGATAAGAACATTGCCGGGGTGGGGATCGCCATGGAAAAAGCCGTGGACCAGCACCATGGTGAGGAAGGCGTCGGCGCCGCGCTTGGCAATGAGACTCCGGTCAAGCCCGGCACTATCCAGGTTTGTGATGCTTGAGACCTTGATGCCGTCAATGTACTCCATGGTCAGGACTCCCTTGGCAGTGGCTTCCCAGAAAACTTTGGGGAAGTAGAGGGTCCGGTCGTTTGCGAAATTCGCCGCAATTTTTTCGATAGTATGTCCTTCCCGGGAAAAATCCATTTCTCTCCGGATTGTCCGGGAGAATTCGCGGATCATGCCTACGGGGTCATAGATGTCGCTTCCCGGCAAATGGCGCTCCGCAAGGAGCGCCAA
>JBGPCQ010000209.1:0-4252 GCA_041481895.1 Geobacteraceae bacterium
CACGTGAATCGGGTTCCGGACACTGGCGACGATGATCTCGGCTTCATAGCCGTAGTTGTCGAAGATGGTCCGGATCTCCTCGATGATCCCTATGCCGTCCTGCGAGATATCGTCGAGCCGCCCAATGAAGGGGGAGACGTAGGTAGCCCCCGCCTTGGCCGCCAGGAGCGCCTGGAGGGGGGTGAAGATGAGGGTGACGTTGGTCTTGATCCCCTCGCCGTGCAGGGTCTTGGTCGCCTTGAGCCCCTCCGGGGTCATCGGGAGCTTGACCACGATGTTTTCGTGGATTTTAGCCAGCACCTCTGCCTCGCGGATCATGCCGTCGTGGTCGAGCGAGACCACTTCCGCGGAGATGGGGCCGTCGACGATGCTCGTTATCTCCTTGATGACATCCTCGAACTTCCTGCCGGACTTGGCAATGAGCGACGGGTTGGTCGTCACGCCGTCTATCACTCCCAATTCATGGGCCTCCCTTATTTCCTTGACGTCGGCGGTGTCGATAAAAAACTTCATGTGTCCTCCTCAAAGCGGTGAATGGTTAAAAGATTACGACTTTATTTTCGTGGAGCCGATTTAGTCTCCAGTTGCTGTTGGTATTTCTCCAGGCACGCCATTGAGCAGAAATAGACCCGCTCCCCTTCGATCCTGCCGACGACGGCATCCTCATCCGCCACATAGACGCCGCAGACCGGGTCACGGTGGGTCTCCTCACCCGTGGGGGGGAGGGTTTGTTCTTCCTGTTTCCGCGCATTCAGGAAACCCTGTATAATCCTGAAGCCGACGTAAAAGAGGATGAGCATGAGGATAATTCGCACGGTTCATATCTCCTTATTCTCTGCGGTCAACCCGCCCGGTGGCGGTGAGACTTGCCAGCAGCCCGGCCACGGTCTTCCCCAGGACCGGGTGGATGAAATCGGGCGCGATTTCAGCCAGCGGCTGGAGAACGAAGCGCCGCTCGTGGAGGCGGGGATGGGGTATGGTCAGGTCGTCTTCCGCGAGTATGACCCCGTCATGGAAGAGGATGTCCAGGTCGATGGGACGCGGGCCCCAACGGACCGTCCGGACCCGCTTGAACACCTCCCGCTCGATCCGCTGCAGTTCGGTGAGCATCTGCCGTGGTGAAAGCGGGGTCTCGACTTTCACGACCGCGTTCAAGAAATCAGGCTGTTCCACCAGTCCGACCGCCGCGGTTTCGTAAAAGCCGGACAGGGCGGTGATCCTGGTCCCGGGGATTTTGCCGATTTCGGCGACCGCCCGCAGCAGGTTCAGGTCACGGTCCCCCTGGTTTGAACCGAGTGCTATGAAGACCTGGGATATCACCTGTCGATTAGAACACAAATCGACTTTTATTTCAATGCGGGGTTCACAAAAAAAGTTAAGAGCTGATCTTCAGCCAGCCCCAAAACCTTTGTAACCGCAAAGTACGCAAAGAACGCGCTTGTGCGCCATAGCGCTTCAGCGCGCAAGCGCGAAGAAAAACCTGAAACTAAAGGGTGTTACCCCTGAAAAGATCCTTGCGTTTCCCCTTGCGTCCTTTGCGTCTTGAGCAACCGAAGGGAGCGGGCGGTTCAAGGTCCTGATTCGACACTAGCTAATAGATTGACGCTTCTGAATCAGGTAAAAAAACGGTCCAGGAACTCCACGATGGCCGCACAGGTTGCCGCCGGCTTCTCCTCGTGGGGATTATGGCCGCACGCGTCGATAACGACCAGCCGGGAGCCGGGGATATCCCGGTTGAGGCGAACCCCCTTTTCGAGGAGGATGATCGGATCTTCCCTCCCCCAGATGGCCAGCACCGGTGCGGCGATGGTCCGGTAGGAGGCTATGATGCGCGGGAAATCGTCCGGGATGAGACGGCGCACGGTCTCGATAAAGACCTGGGCGATCCCTTTCCGGTTAAAGGAGTCGGTATAGCGGGCTATCCGTGCGGGGGTCATGGTGCGCCGGTCGTGATAGATTTTCAGCAGGGTGAATCGGACCATGACGGATACCGGCAGGAGATGGAGGATGGCCCATCCCAGGAGCGGGAGCCGGATCAGGCCGAGTACGGGGGGGAGCCGTTGGGGGTAGGCGGCGCTGTCGATGAGGACCAGCCCGCCAATCAGGTCCCCTTTGCCCGCTGCCTCTGCCTGCAGCAAGGTGAGGAGGGCTATCCCGCCGCCGAGGGAGTGGCCGACGAGAACGGCCTTCCTGAGCTGCCGGTCTTCCAGGAAAGCGGATATGACGGCGGCCTGGTCCGCCGGCCCATAGGCTCCGTCGCGCGGCTTGGATGAGCGGCCGAACCCTTTGAGGTCGAGGCAATAGAGGCGGCAGAGGCCGGGAGGGAAGAGGGGGCGGATGTCGTCCCAGGTGGTGAGCGCCGCGGCGAAGCCGTGCAGGAAGACAACCGGTATGGCGCCCTCCCCTTCAACCTGGTAGCTTATCACGACGTCGTCGCGGCAGCGGAACTCGCGGCGGGAAGCGGCGTTCACGGGCGCGCCTTCGCGGCGGAGGGGGCCGGGCGCGGCACATCCCGGGACAGGTGTAAAGTCCATTGTCCTGATGGTCTGGTTCCGGTCATTCCCTTCCTTCAGGCTTTGGCCGCCATTCCTTGTTTGCCATCCACCCTTCCGATGCATGTTCGATGCAATCGAACCTTGGTATATACGGCTTGATGTCTATCAAAGGAGTCTGATCCAGAACATCGATGCCTGCGACTTCAATGACATTATTGCATCTTTGGATAACTTTCACGATAGACATTCCGATGCCGTTCGGACGGCACGGGTGCCGCGTGGCAAACACTCCGTGGGATTCATCGTCCAGGAATGGAGGGCGTATCAATTGAACAGCCCCGGCCCGGTCAAACAGGTACACGAGATATACATGTGAAAATGTCTCTTTGTCTTTGAGCCCTTCCGCGTATTGTTCATACACCTCTACCCTCCCGAATGAATCGGATGCGTAGAGCGGCTGTATCGGGCATTCTTCCTTGGTGCGAAAAGAAGTGTGAATAACCCCGATTGGCACTATTTCCATTGTTTTTCCTTGTGCTTTGGTTACGGCTGAGCACACCGGCTTGACCGTGCTGCGCTTAGTTGAAAATCTTACTTCACATTTCCATTGACGCGGTGTGTATTGGTGTGTATAAATTTACTTATGACCAGCAAAGAGATCATCAGGCGACTCGAAAACGAGGGCTGGTATTGTGTCGGAGGCAAAGGCGACCACCAGAAATACAAACACCCGTCAAAAGCTGGCCATGTTGTAGTGCCACATCCACGTAAAGACATGCCAACCGGAACCTTACGGAACATTTTCCGTCAAGCAGGTTGGGAATGGAGGTAAAATGTTATACCCCGCATATGTTCACATTGGAGACGATAAACACGCCCACGGTGTAACTATCCCCGACTTTCCCGGCTGTTTCTCTGCCGCCGACGAGTGGGAGGATTTACCACACATGATCCAGGAGGCCGCAGAAGTCTATTTTGAAGGTGAAGATATACCCGTACCGGCACCAACATCATTAGAACAATTGGCTGCTAACCCCGAATATCAAGGAGGGGTCTGGCTCTTGGTAGATATTGATCTTGCCAAACTCAAAGTTAAAGCAAAGCGGGTAAATATCACCATGTCGGAAAATCTTCTGCATGAGATCGACCGTTATGCCAAGCAGTACCATATGACTCGTTCAGGCTTATTGGCTCAGGCTGCAGATCAATATATTCACCGCAAACAATCAGCTTAACTTTTATCTTTATTTTCTGAATACAACAAGGAGCGCTGTTAAAGCGCTCACCACCGAAGCTATTGCAGATACAAGAGCGATTAGCCACAGTCTTGATTCTCGAATTGATCTTTCTGCTTCTAAGACGCGCTTCTGAAGTTCAAAGTCATCCGCGCGCTTATGCCTCCCGGATATACTTTGAGTAATTGGCACTCTCTGCGTATCAACCCCAAGCTCACGAGCACGCTGTTCAAGAGCATCTCACTCAAGAATCCTTTTCATGTTGCCTTCTTCCTTTTCAACGTCGTGGGCGCTGACCTGATGGCTTTATCGGTCAGGTCGAGCGGCCTGGTTAGGTGCTTTTGGTCAAAAACTTTCTTAAATATATCAATGCATATGAGGCAATGAGGCAAGGGATAGAATATATCGCCATAAATATTAGGTCGAATGGCCCAAACTGTCCCCAATTCTGATTAAAAGCATAACCGGACAAATAATAAGCGACAAAAAGTACCGGAATCCATTTCCACGGAGCTATTGTTC
>JBGPCQ010000210.1:0-4249 GCA_041481895.1 Geobacteraceae bacterium
TAAAGGCCTGCCGTCACACGGACCGGCATGATTGTGTACCATAAAACAGGCTGCGCCGCAATAACGACGCCTTATGCCGATTTCAAATCAAGAGTTGGAATCGGCATCACTCCAGTTCCAGCGGCGGCTCCTCCAAAACTGCCAGCTGTTCCCGCAGCGACAGGATCTGTTCACCCCAGTAGCGGACGGTATTGAACCAGGGAAAGGCACCCGGGAAGGCCGGGTCGTCCCAGCGGCTGGCGATCCAGGCGCTGTAGTGCAGCATGCGCAGGGCGCGCAGGGCCTCGATCAGCCGCAGTTCACGGGGATCGAACGGGCAGAATTCACGATACCCTTTCATCAGCGCCTCCAGCTGGGCGGTCTGACGCTGACGATCACCGGAAAGCATCATCCACAGGTCCTGCACCGCCGGTGCCATGCGGGCATCATCGAAATCCACGAAGTGCGGGGCGTTGTCCCGCCAGAGGATATTGCCGGCGTGACAGTCGCCGTGGGTGCGGATACAGCGGATGGCACCGCCCCCCTCCATGATCCCGTCGATGACCTCCAGCAGCTGACCCGTGACGGCCTCGTAACTGGCGCGATAGTCCTCGGGGATGAAGCGCTCCCTGATCAGGGCCACGCTGTCATGACCGAAGCTCCGGCTGTCCAGGGTCGGACGGTGGCTGAAGGGCTGCACCCCGCCGATGCGGTGGATGCGGCCGAGCATACGGCCGAGGATCAGCAGGTTGTCCAGGTTGTCGAACTCGGGGGCATGTCCCCCCTGGCGTGGATAGAGCGCAAAACGGAAGCCCTTGTACAGAAACAGGCTCTCGCCGGCTGGGTTCCTGGTGGGCGCCACCACCGGCAGCTCGTGTTCAGCCAGCTCGAAGCAAAAACTGTGCTCCTCGGTGATCTGTTCGGCGCTCCAGCGATCGGGGCGGTAGAACTTGGCGATCAGCGGCTGTCCCTCATCAATACCCACCTGGTAGACGCGGTTCTCGTAGCTGTTCAGGGCAAAGGTCCGGCAGTCGCAGCGAAAACCCTGGCTTTCGACGGCATCCATGATGAAATCGGGGGTGAGGGCGTGGAACGGATGTGTATGGGTTGTCATGGGGTCACCATATCATTAAACCGCTCCTGACCGGAGCAGAAAATATCCGGCTGCCCGTCATTTTTTGCAGATCAATCGCGCCTGACATGCCGGAGAATTGTGCTATGCTTGATTGAAACAGACGAGGGAGGCACCATGAAAACCCTGCATCTTGCAACCATCGCCGTAACCCTGCTGCTGGCATCGGTCTCCAGCCCCGCCCAGGCCGGTTTTTTCGACGACCTGACCTCGGTTCTCGGGGCTGGCAGTGACTCGGGGGCCGGCCTCGATGACTCGACCATCGCCAAGGGTCTCAAGGAGGCACTCTCCACCGGAACCACCCGGGCGGTCAGGCGGTATCACAGCGCGACGGCTATTTCGGCAACGACCTGATCAAGATCCTGCTGCCCGAAAAGATCCGCAGCACGGCCGACCTGCTGGGCAGGTTCGGTTTCCAGAAAGAGGTGGACGATTTCGTGCTCAGCATGAACCGGGCCGCGGAAAAGGCCGCCCCCCGGGCCACAGAACATTTCGTGACTGCTCTCAAGGCCATGACCTTTGAGGATGCACGTGCGATCCTGCAGGGTGACCAGACCTCGGCGACTCAGTATTTCCGGCAGAAGACCGGCGACAGGATCTATGCCGACTTTAAGCCGGTGGTCGTGGCAAACATGAAGGATGTGGGGGTGACCCGCAATTATTCTCAGATGAAGGAGAAAATCGAGACCATCCCCTTTGCCGGCACGATCGGTACGTTCGACCTGGATCATTATGTCACCACCAAGGCGGTCGACGGCCTGTTCAGCATGCTCGGCGAGGAAGAGAAGCGGATCAGGACCGACCCCGCCGCTCGCGGGACAGAACTGTTGAAAAAGGTGTTCGGGAAATAGACAAGGGCCTGCAGCATGCCTTCCGAATTGAGAGAGGCGGTCGACTGACCGCCTCTCTTTTTTTACCCCCTGCCGGCAGATCGACGCAGATAGTGTTTGACAAGAGAGCCGGTTATATGGCACCGCAGGTATTCAATTAATCACGAAGGAGAAACAATGATGAGCACCTGTCCTTGCGGAAGCGGCGCGGCCTTTGCCGCCTGCTGCGAAACTGTCATCAGTGGGGCCAAGCCGGCCGCCACAGCGGAACAACTTATGCGGGCACGCTATTCGGCCTATGTCGGCGTACAGATGGATTTTGTCTTCGAAAGCACGCACCCCGACCATCGCCAGGGATACGACCACGAGGGTACCAAAGAATGGGCCGAGAGTTCCGAATGGCTGGGGCTTGAGATCGTCGGGACGAAGAACGGCGGGCCGGAGGATGTGAAAGGCGAGGTCGAATTCATCGCCCGCTTCAAGGAGAAGGGGGTCCTGCGAGAGCACCACGAGAACGCCAGCTTCATAAAAGAAGGCGGAACGTGGTCATTTACCGAGGGCGCCATGGTCAAGCAGAAACCGGTCACCGTCAGCAAGCCCGGCCGCAATGAACCCTGCACCTGCGGCAGCGGCCTCAAGTACAAGAAGTGCTGCGGGAACTAATTAGCCCCTGACTTCAGTACGTGAACATGTTGCGAATATTCCCCAAGAAGGGTCCCCCATTATGTTGAGGGACCCTTCTTGTAAGTAAGTTCTACGGTAATGAGGCGCAGCGGCGGCGCGGACTTTTGCGCCGACCGTCTGCCGCCGAGTGGTTATGCCAGCTCAACTTTCAGGTTTTTACCGAGGGCAAGGGCCGCTCTTTCGAGGGTTTGGAGGGTAACTGAAACATTGGCTGGATCAAGGAGTCTGTCCAATGCAGTGCGACTGGTGTGCATCTTTTCGGCCATGGCGGTTTTTGAAAGGTTCGCTTGTTTCATTTCCTGTTCTATCTGGAATGCAATAACTCTTTTTATTGCTGCCGCTTCTGCCTCTGCACGCAAACCTTCTTCTTCAAGAAAATCGTCGAAGTTTGTTCCCAAATGTTCGTTTTTCATTTTGTGCCTCTTTTGTAGGTACCAAGGCGGCTCAACGCCGTTTTGAGTTCGTTTTGTGGAGTCTTCTGAGATTTCTTGATAAATCCGTGAAGCAAAATCATGTACTCACCGTCAACTGAAAAGAAAACCCGTGCAATGCCGTCTGCCAATCTCGTTCGTACTTCCCATAAGTCCTTGTCGATCTTTTTGATGAGTGGCATTCCCAACGGCCAGCCAAACTGGGCGGTCTTGATATCTTCGCCTATTTGCCGCTTGTCATCACGATGCAAATCCTTCAGCCATTCCCTGACCGGCTCATTGCCGGCTTCGGATCGATAAAATACGACTTTAAGGACAAAAGTAATATCAGTCATTTATGATCCATTGTACCAACAATGGTACATATGTCAATTTTTGATTTCATGATCCCTCAAGCTCCTCTTTAGTTGACAATAATCAGCAATGAAAGGAGTGCGACCAAGAGAGCAACGAATAGTCCGCAAAGATATGGAAGCAATTGATTTGCTGTTTTTCCTGTGAAGTTATTTGCTTTATGACAATAGCCTCCACCAAGTAATGCCGCTCCACATACTCCAGCTATTAGAAATGAGTAGCTCTTGTATCCATTGAAAAATGAAGGGATCAACCAGACATAGATGGCGACAATGACAGCTGAAAATCCTGCTATAATTCCGAACAGATTCATTATCAGGTGACTTGTATTCATTTGTTCATTTTCTCGTATAACGGCTCTCGGCGTGACCTGCGCGGCGGGGTTTGCCGCGTCAGTGTCCGCGCCGTAGTTAGGCTATGACTTTTGCTGTCATTTGTCGGACATTTTGGCAATAAAAAATCTAACTGGGCCATAAGTGTCTTGTAACTGCTTGTCCGGTTTTATTACTCTGACAACACAGACAATCTTTTTGTTGAGTGGTAATTCGTTCGGGCACTTGTAGTAGAACAAATGCATACCGCCACCATATTTAGCAAGGAACGGCGTATAGTCATCATTTTGAACTGACTTTTTCAGTAAGAGAATATCGTCAGCATAGAAGCTAATTTCCAGATGCAGGGTAGTTTTGTATCTCTTGGTTCGACTCTCAAAAAAGTTATTCCCCTTTCCGAAACCTGTTAAAATCAGGCCAGAGATGTAAGCGCGATCATACTTGTGGGATAGTTCAAATGTTTTGGACTCGCCTTCTTTTGAAATATCCAGATCATTGTTAACTATA
>JBGPCQ010000211.1:0-4201 GCA_041481895.1 Geobacteraceae bacterium
ACGCTCCCGGGACTCTTCCGGGAACGGGTGCGCCGCACCCCGCATGACCGTGCCTACCGGCGGTTTGACGCCATTGAGCGCTGCTGCGAGGAGATTTCCTGGTCCGGGGTGATGGTGCTGGCGGCTCGCTGGCAGACGGCGCTCCAACGGGAGGGACTGCGGCCGGGCGACCGGGTGGCAGTGATGCTGAGAAACCGCCTGGAATGGGTGCTGTTCGACCTGGCCGCCCTGGGGCTCGGCCTGGTGACGGTGCCGCTCTTCGTCAACGACCGTCCGGAAAATTTCGCCCATATCCTGGAGCAGACCGGCTCCCGGCTCCTCCTGATCGAGGGGGTCGAACAGTGGCAGCATATTGAGCAGGTCGACGGCCGCCTGCCCGGTATCGAGCGGATCGTGACATTGCAGCGGGTCTGCTCCCCGAATTCGTATTGTGATCTCCGCCTGGCCGAGCTGGCAACGTGGCTCCCGTCAACGAACGGGGAGTACTTCGTCCACCCCTGTGACCCGGCGGAACTGGCAACCATCGTCTATACCTCGGGAACCACCGGCATGCCCAAGGGGGTGATGCTCTCCCATGCCAACATCCTGGCAAACGCCTACGCGGGAGTACGGCAGGTGCCCGTCTATACCGATGACCTCTTTCTCTCCTTCCTCCCCCTTTCCCACACCCTCGAGAGAACCGTGGGCTACTATATCCCGATGATGGCCGGAGCCTGCGTGGCCCATGTCCGCTCCATCGACAAGCTCGCAGAAGACCTGGCGGCAGTCCGTCCGACGGTGATAAACTCGGTGCCGCACATTTACGAGCGGATCCACAAGAAAATAATGGTGGGTCTGGACGAGAAACCGGCCCTGGCGGGGTACCTCTTCTACCTGGCGGTCTACGCGGGATGGAAACGGTTCCTCTATCTGCAGGGACGCGCCGGCTGGAGCCCGGTGATCCTGCTCTGGCCGCTCCTGAAAAAAGCAGTGGCGGACCGGGTGACGGCCGGGCTCGGCGGTTGTCTGCGCCTGGCGATCAGCGGGGGCGCTCCCCTCTCGCCGTCCATTGCCCGGGTCTTCATCGGGCTGGGACTGAACATCCTGCAGGGGTATGGTCTGACCGAGACGAGCCCGGTGGTCTCGGTCAACACCCTGGAGGACAATCTCCCCGCAACGGTCGGCCGGCCGCTTGCCGGAGTGGAGGTCAAGTTCGCCGACAACGGCGAGCTGCTCGTCCGGGGCCCGGCCGTAATGCTTGGCTACTGGCGGGATCAGGCGGCAACCGGGGCCGTTATCGACGACGACGGCTGGTTCCACAGCGGCGACCTGGCCCGGATCGACAAAGGGGGCCACATCACCATCACCGGCCGCCTCAAGGAGATCATCGTCCTTTCCACCGGCGAAAAGGTGCCGCCTGAGGACCTGGAAATCGCCATCGCCGTGAACCACCTGTTCGAACAGGTCCTGGTGGTGGGGGAGGGGCGGCCCTTCCTTGCCGCGCTGGTGGTGCTCAATGACCGACTGTGGGGAAAACTCGCCCCCCGCCTCGGCTTCGTGTCCGACCGGACCGACCTGATAAACAGCGACCAGGTGGAACAGTTCCTCCTGGCGGAAATTGCCCGAAGGATTGCCCGGTTTCCGGGGTACGCCCGGATCAGGCGGGTGCACGCGACACTTTCCCCCTGGGGGGTGCAGGAGGGGCTGATCACCGCCACGCTGAAGCTCAGGCGCCGGGAGCTGCTCACGAAGTTTGCCCGGGAGGTGGAGGCGCTCTATGCCGGGCACTGACCTGATCGCCCACCGCGGCGCATCCTTTGAGGCCCCGGAAAACACCCTCGCCGCTTTTTGCCTCGCCTGGGAAATGGGGGCCGACGGCATCGAGGGGGACTTCCGCCTCACCCGGGACGGAGAAATCGTCTGCCTGCACGATGCGACAACAAGGCGCACTGCGCGGGTCACCCTCGCCGTGGCCGATACCACCCTCGCCCGGCTCCGCGAGCTCGACGCCGGCGCCTGGAAGGGGGAGAGGTGGTGCGGCGAGCGGATCCCCACCCTCCGGGAGGTCATCGCCACCGTCCCCGCAGGGAAAAAGCTCTTCATCGAACTGAAAAGCGGCCCCGAGATCCTGCTCCCCCTCGCGGCCGTCCTGGCCGGGTCCGGCCTCGATCCGGAGCAGGTGGCCATCTTCGCCTTCAGCGAAGAGCTCATCGCCGCCGGCCGCACACTGTTCCCCCGCTTCAAGCGGCTCTGGATCACCGATTACACGAGGGACTGGCGAAACAACGGGTGGTCACCCTCGATCGGGCAGATTCTCCGGACCCTTGAGCGGACGGGGGCTGACGGCCTTGCCAGCAGGGCCCATCGCTCCATCGACACCGCGTTTGTCGACGCCCTCCGCGACGCCGGAATGGAGCTCCATGTCTGGACCGTCGATGACCGCCGCAGCGCAGCCCGATTTCTGGCCCTCGGCGTTGACTCCATCATCACCAATCGGCCGGGGTGGCTGAGGGCAAGATTACGGGAACCGTCAAGTCCCCCTTTGGCAAAGGGGGATTGAGGGGGATAGGCCCGTCGTTGGGTCCCCTTTGCCAAAGGGGGGTAAACACCGGGGCGTGGTGCGATGCCAATCAGTAAGGATTATGACTCCATGCAGATGGAAAAGAAGGAACAATTCAATGTCATGACCTGTCTCCCGGGGGCAGCGACTGCGCCGCTGGCGGTGGCGGTGCTGCTGGCGGCGGCCGTGCGCCAGGGCGATCCCTGGAAGATCGTCAGCTTCGGCATTTACGGCGGCACCCTGCTGCTTCTCTACTTCATCACCCTGCTGTATCATGCCCTGCGGGGCAGGGCCAAACCGCTCTGGCGCAAGTTCGACCACTGCGCCATCTTTCTCCTCATCGCCGGGACCTATACCCCCTTCAGCCTGGTCACCCTGCGCGGGGTATGGGGGTGGACACTGTTCGGGCTGGTCTGGGGGGGCGCCGTATTCGGTGTCGTGCAGGAGTTCTGGCCGGACAGGATGCCGCGGGTCCCGGACCTGGCGATCTATCTCGGGATGGGGTGGCTGATTCTGATCGCCATAAAGCCCCTGCTGCAGGCCATGCCGTGGCAGGGTGTGGCCTGGCTCAGTGTCGGCGGGTTTTTCTATACCGGCGGCATCGTTTTCTTCGCCCTCGACAAAAGGTACCCCCGGGCGCATGGGCTCTGGCATCTCTGCGTACTGGCCGGGAGCGCCAGCCATTACCTGGCGGTGCTCCTGTTTATCACCTGAATGATAAGGCTGTGTGTGATCCGCCACGCCTCGGGAGGTGGTCATGAACTACATCCTCGCCCTGGACCAGGGGACCACCAGTTCCCGGGCCATGATCTTCGACCATGACGGGACGGTCCGGTCCCTGGCGCAGAAGGAATTGCGCCAGATATTTCCCAAGCCCGGCTGGGTGGAGCAGGACGGCGGGGAAATCTGGTCCTCCCAGTTCGGCGTGGCAGTTGAAGCATTGATTCGAGCGGGACTGAGCGCCGCCGACATCGCCGCCATCGGGATCACCAACCAGCGGGAAACCACTCTGGTCTGGGACCGGCGGACCGGCCGGCCGATCCATAACGCCATCGTCTGGCAGGACCGGCGCACCGCGGCAGCCTGCGACCGCCTGAAGAGCGAGGGGCTTGAGGAGCTCTTCCGGGCAAAGACCGGACTGGTCCTCGACGCCTACTTCTCCGGCACCAAGCTCGCCTGGCTCCTCGATAACGTGCCTGAAGCGCGCCCCCGGGCCGAGGCGGGCAAACTGCTGTTCGGCACCGTGGACAGCTGGCTCCTCTGGAACCTGACCGGGGGAGAACAGCACCGCACCGATGCGAGCAACGCCTCGCGGACCCTCCTGTTCAACATCCATACCGGGGCGTGGGACACGGAACTGCTGGAAATCCTCCGCATCCCCCCCGCCATGCTCCCGGAAGTCTGCTCCTCCAGCCAGGTCTACGGCGAGACCGCTGCAGGTCTCTTTGCGTCCCCAATCCCGATCGCCGGGATCGCCGGCGACCAGCAGGCCGCCCTGTTCGGCCAGGCCTGCACCCGGCCGGGTATGGTGAAGAACACCTACGGCACCGGCTGCTTCATGCTGATGCATACGGGCAGGCAGGCGGTCGCCTCCCGCAGCCGGCTTTTGACCACGGTAGCCTGGCGGATCGGCTCTGAGACCGACTACGCCCTGGAGGGGAG
>JBGPCQ010000212.1:0-4041 GCA_041481895.1 Geobacteraceae bacterium
AGCGAGCCGGGGACGTCCTCCAGTTCCACTTTCAGCTTCAGATACCGCCCCGCCGCTAAAAGTCCCCGCTCCACGACGACGGCAATGGTCTTGACGTCGATATTCCCCCCCGACAGCAGGCAAACGGTTTTACCGGAAATGTTCTCCACCCGCCGGTTCATGAGGGCCGCCAGGGTGACCGCTCCGGCCCCCTCGACGAGCAGCTTGGTCCGTTCCAGAAGCGCCACGATCGCCTGGGCGATCGCCTCTTCCTCCACCAGGACCACCTCGTCCACCAGCTCCCTGACAATGGGAAAGGTGTTCTTCCCCACCCTCTTGACGGCGATGCCGTCGGCAAGGGAGACGGTCAGCGGCGTCTCGACGATTTCTCCCTTCTTGAGGGAGTAATACATGCCGGGAGCAGCAGTCGACTCCACCCCGATGATCCTGACCCGCGGGCGGCTCTCCTTGATGGCCGAAGCAATGCCCGCGATGAGCCCGCCGCCGCCGATCGGGACAAGGATGGTGGACAGATCCGGCAGGTCATCGAGGAGCTCCAGGCCGATGGTGCCCTGCCCCGCCATGACGAGCGGGTCGTCGAAGGGATGAACGAAGAGTGCCCCGCTCTCCTTTCGTGCCTTCAAAGCCGCGGCAAAGGCCTCGTCGAAATTCCTGCCGGTCAGCACCACCTCGGCGCCATAATCCTTTGTGGCAAAGACTTTTTGCGGCGGAGTGCTCTCGGGCATGAAGACGGTTGCCTTCACCCCGAGGAGGTCGGCAGAAAAGGCGACTCCCTGGGCGTGATTGCCGGCCGACGCGGTGATCACACCATTTGCGAGGGCTTCCCGGGGCTGGGCCGTCATGAAGTTCAGCGCGCCGCGAATCTTGAACGCACCGGTCCGTTGCAGGTTTTCGCACTTGAAATAGAGGGGAAAGCCGAGCTTTTCGCTGAAATGGTGGGAATGGATCAATTCGGTACGCCGCACCCTCTTCTTGAGCCGGTCGGCGGCCTCCATGATCAGGCTGTAGGGGAGCATAGAAATTCTGCCTTAGCCTTCAATGTTGGTGGTCATGACTGCACGATCCATGGCCGTGCGCGTGGTCATGGGGATGCGCCCCCTTGCGCGGCCGGTGATGCAGTTCCTTGATTACCGGCGATTCGATGCACATGGTGCACTCCACCTGCAGCGTGGTGTGACTGATGTGATATTTTCCCAGGAGGATATCTTCGATCCGGCGCAGTACCTCCGCCTGTGTCGTTTTGTGTTCGGGCGCCACGTCGATGTGAGCCGACAGGGCAAGAATATGGGAGCAGATCGTCCAGATGTTGAGGTGGTGGACGTCGTTCACCCCCTCGGCGCTCCGGATGGTTTCCGTCACTTCCGCAATGCTCATGCCGCGGGGGACCCCTTCGAGCAGGATATGGACCGATTCCCTGATCACCCGCCAGGAGCCCCAGAAGATGACCCCGCCGATCCCGACCGAGATAACTGCGTCGAGTACGTACCAACCGGTGAAATAGATCACTATCCCGCCGACGATCACCCCTACCGAAGCGGCGGCGTCGCCGATTACGTGGAGGAAGGCGCTCCGGACGTTCAGGTCGTCGTGTGAGTGCTGGTGGAGGGCGCCGGCCGCCACCAGGTTCATAACCAGGCCGACGGCGGCAATGACGAACATGGGAATACTCTTGACCTCTTCAGGCTGGAACAGCCTCCCCCATGCCTCGTAAAAGATCCCGATGGCGATCAGGAATACCGAGGAACCATTGATGAAGGAAGCAAACACCTCCATCCGGTGCCAGCCGAAAGTGCGGGTGTCCGAGGCGGGATAGGCGGCGAGCTTGATGGCCGCCAGGGAAAGGAACAGGGCAAACAGGTCGAGAAAGACGTGGGCCGCGTCGGAAAGCAGCGCCAGGGAGTTGGTCCATACCCCCCCCGCCACCTCGGCGACAAAGGTGATCAGAGTCAGGATGATAGCGTATTTGAACCTGCCGGCGATGCTTTTGTCCAGATGTATTTCAGCGGGCATATTCTCCTCGGGAGAAACGCACCTTTTCCGCAATCTCTGCGTTGATCTTGCAAAAAAATTGCGTTTCTTGGGGTATTATTTCTCTGACCTGCTCTGGATTAAAGTTTACCAGAGCAGGGCCGCCGGGTCAATCCATTAAGGAGGACTCCACCCTTGCAATTTCCCCCTGTTGCTGATATTTTAGCGCGACCAGTCAACTCAGGAGGTCTCTTTCATGGGCACTACGCATCACCGTCTCCTTATCCTCGGCTCGGGGCCGGCCGGCTATACGGCCGCCGTCTATGCCGCACGCGCCAATCTCGAGCCAACCCTGATTACCGGCCTGGAGCAGGGAGGGCAGCTGATGACCACTACAGGAGTGGACAACTGGCCCGGCGACCCGGACGGGGTACAGGGGCCGGATCTGATGGAACGGATGCTGAAGCACGCAGCGCATTTTAATACACAGATAATCAACGACCATATCAACCGGACCAATCTCGGACAGCGCCCTTTCACCCTCGAAGGTGATGCCGGCACGTATACCTGCGATGCCCTCATCATCGCCACCGGCGCCTCGGCGCGGTACCTGGGGCTCCCCTCGGAGAAGGCGTTCATGGGAAAGGGGGTGTCCGCCTGCGCCACCTGCGACGGCTTTTTCTACCGGGGGAAACCGGTGATCGTTATCGGCGGCGGCAGCACCGCGGTTGAAGAGGCGCTCTATCTTTCCCACATCGCCAGCCACGTCACCGTCGTCCACCGGCGCGAACAGTTCCGGGCGGAGAAGATCCTGGCGGACAAGCTGATCGAAAAGACAAAGGGGGGGAACGTCACCATCGAATGGCACCATGTCCTGGACGAAGTGCTGGGGGACGAATCGGGGGTTACCGGCGTCCGTATCCGCCATACGAGCGGCTCCACCAAGGATATCCCCGTGCATGGCTGCTTCATCGCCATCGGCCACACTCCCAACACCCGGATCTTCGACGGTCAGCTCGACATGGATAACGGCTACATCCGTACCCAGTGCGGAATCGAGGGGAACATGACCGCCACCAGCGTCCCGGGGGTCTTCGCCGCCGGCGACGTCCAGGACGCCTACTACCGCCAGGCCATCACCTCAGCCGGCACCGGCTGCATGGCGGCGCTGGACGCGGAGCGCTACCTGGACACGCTCAAGCCGTGACTTTCGTGAGGCGTGAGGGGGTGAGGAGTGAGACGAAAAATCTTGCTCTTCACCCTTCTTTTTTCACGTGATTTTCCCCTCCTTGCCGGTCTCTCCACCCTCCCCTGCTGCTCGTGTAAACAAAGTTTACAATTCAAGCCAATGTAAACTTTGTTTACATCCTGCTAATTGCCCATTTTCGCTAGGTTCAGGCATTGTCGTGTAAACTTTGTTTACATTTCCCTGACAAGCAAAATATTTGTAACATGCTGTTTTTTTTATTGATTTTCACACGGATTCGGGTAATCATACAGCCACCGGCTTCTCTGCGATACAAGAACACCCTTTTAGTGAAGTCCCGGTTTATTTTTCGGAATAAATAGCCTTCGGGCTAAACAACGACACAGATGTTATTGCAATATTGGATAGCTGGTGGCCAGAAAGTGAAGGTCAGTTTCCAAGAGACGTAGCGGTCAACTTTCAGGAACTTGAAGCAAAACTGAATTTGGCACAAGGAAGTGTCGGGAGAGTCATCGACATCGTCGCACGAAGGAACTGTTTCAAGGTCAAATTTCGCGGCCAACAGTATACAACATACGAGTACGATCTTCATGCCGCATTTGCCCCCCACCGATAATCAGTAGAGCGCTCGGACGGGTCAACTGCGCAGACATTGGAGAGGATTTGGTTTTATAAATTATGCTTTTCCCTAATTCTAGCCCGCTTGCCGGGCACACATCAAAGGAGGTCTTCGATGAAAATCTATGCATTGTTGTTGGCACCGGCTCTTTTTCTCTCTCAGGTTGGGGGCACTTTTGCTGCACCCGCAGGAGATGTAAAGCTTGCAGTGGTGACCACAAGCCCAGGTTTAATAGGCGTAACACCTG
>JBGPCQ010000213.1:0-4025 GCA_041481895.1 Geobacteraceae bacterium
CAGAGAAAGCCGCGGGTGTAAGGGTGGTCCGGGTCGCCGGTCACCCTGGCTGCCTTCCCGTCCGCCACTTCCACCAGCAGGCCGCAGGTGTCGGGACAGTCGTAGGGGCAGACGGAGCGCTTGATTTCGGGGGGCATGGGGGACCTCCACTGAGGGAATGATAAGGACATATGACAGTTTAGCAGATTCTCGCAATAGTATCCAAATGTCATTGCAGTGCACAACATTTATCCTGGAAAAAGCAGCTTCGTGCACAAGCGCGACCTTTGCGCGAGGAAATATCGTCTTTAGGTTTATTGAATCGAATTTCATAATTGATGAATGAAGCGCAGCATAGATTCAGGTAACTGTCTGTTTATGAGGTGGTTTTGAAGGATTGTGGGAAGTCTCTGGAGAGGTTTCAGGTTTGGATTCATTCGGAGATAGTATCCATTCCTGATCGGCATGAAACCGGCGCTTAAATTAGCTCCATATTATCGCTGAATTTTGGTAGTATTGGCGATGTTATGCAAAATGCACGTCTCATGTATGCCCTGACAATTGTGTATGATTCTCGGATGACTCATCGGCATGTTGCCAACGATTATACGACCCACGGTTTCTGCGTTTCATGGGAACCTGGCCCTGTAACCCCTTTCACGCCGGCCGAAAAAGCCTGCATATCCCTGAGAAAGTAAATGCCCATGACAAATGCCCCTGGCGCAATAAAACGGAAGAACCCTTCCGATTACCTCCGATCCCCGTTAAACCAGTTTTTCCTGATCCTCGCGACAATATTCGGCCTGGAATTGCTGTCCATGTTCCTGGTGCAGTTACTGTTGCCCAATGCCGGAATTCTTGCCGGGAACCTTGCGGATTCATGCCTGCTGACGGTCATGTCCGCCCCGGTTTTCTGGATATTGATCGTCCGACCGTTGCGCAACGCTATCGACACTGAATCGGGGGAGCACCATAAAGCCATGCAGGAACAATTGCAGTTCCTTCAGGTGCTGCTCGAAACCCTCCCCCTTCCCGTTTACTTCAAAGACCCGGCGGGACGCTACCTCGGGTGCAACAGGGCTTTTGCAGAGTGCATCGGGATGGACAAGGATGAGTTGACCGGAAAAACCATCCACCATGTGGCTTCCCGCGAACTGGCCGACCTTTACGCAACGGCCGACGAAGAGCTCTTCCGCAAGCAGGGGGTCCAGGTCTATGAGGGGAACATGGAGGCAGCGGACGGGACCGTTCGTCAGGGCATTTTCTACAAGACGACCTTCCTAAACTCCGATGGCGCCCTGGGGGGGCTGATCGGCGCATTCCTCGACATTACCGAGAGGAAGCGGACCGAGGCGGCGCTTGCCGAACAGAAGGAATTATCGGAGAACCTAATCCAGAATTCCGCCGTCC
The DNA here is from genome assembly GCA_041481895.1 of Geobacteraceae bacterium. Taxonomy (GTDB): domain Bacteria; phylum Desulfobacterota; class Desulfuromonadia; order Geobacterales; family Geobacteraceae; genus JAMPXD01. The sequence continues at coordinate 1,390 of JBGPCQ010000213.1, forward strand.
CCGCGTTTGTTCTGGACAAGGAGCACCGGGTTCTGATCTGGAACAGGGCGTGCGAGGAGCTGACCGGTATGCGGGCGGCGGATGTGGTCGGCACGGACGAGCCGTGGAAGGCCTTCTTTGACCATAAACGGCCTCTCTTGGCCGATTTCGTCATCGACGGCAATCCGGGGGAGGCGCTCTCATATTATGGGAACCTTGCAGAGTCGGACCTGCTCCCGGAAGGTCTGCAGGCGGAAGGGTGGTACGCTGGGCTGAATGGCAGGGACCGCTATATCTTCTTCAACGCGGCCCCGATCCGGAACAGCCAGGGGGAACTGATCGCCGTCATCGAAACCCTGCAGGACCTTACCGGCCGGAAAAGGAGCGAAGAGCAGCTCAGGGAGAGCGAATCGCGCATGCGCGCCATCCTGGACACCACCGTCGACGGGATCGTAATCATAAACGATCATGGCGTCATCGAATCGGCGAACGCTTCGTGCGAGCGTATTTTCGGCCATGAAGCCGGGTCGCTCACCGGCCTGAACATTTCGGTGCTGATGCCGTCCCCCTTCCGGGAGGAGCACGACGGCTATATCGACCGCTACCTCCGGACGAACGAAAAAAAGATCATCGACTCCCGTAGTGAGCTCGTGGCACTGCGCAAGGACGGAACAATCTTTCCGGTGGAACTGGCCGTCAGCGAGGTGCGCTTGGGGGAGAAACGACTGTTTACCGGCATAATCACCGATATAACCGAGCGGAAAGAGAGAGAAAAGAATCTCCAGCGGACCCTCTCCCTGCTAAACGCAACCCTGGAGTCAACCGCGGACGGGATACTGGTTGTGGACCGGGGAGGGAAGATCGTCAGTTTTAATCAAAAGTTTGTCGAACTGTGGCGGATCCCCGAATCGCTCATGGCCGCCGGGGATAACGACCAGGCGTTGTCGTTCGTTATTGATCAACTGAAAAACCCGGAGGAGCACCTGACCAAAGTCCGCGACCTGTATGATCAACCCGATACCGAGAGCCTGGATATCCTCGAATTCAGGGACGGGAGAATTTTCCAAAGGTACTCCAAACCCCAGAAAATCGGAGAAATCATTGTCGGGCGGGTCTGGAGCTACCGGGATATTACGGAACAGCGAAAAACCGAGGCCCAGCTGCGCCATGCCCAGAAGATGGAGGCGCTCGGGACGCTGGCGGGGGGAGTAGCCCACGATTTCAATAATATCCTCACCGTCATCATCGGGTTCAGCAGCATAGCGCAGCAGAAGATGGACGAAAACGACCCGCGCCTGCATTACCTGGGTCAGATTCTCGCCGCGGCGGAGCGGGCCGCCGGCCTTACCCAGAGCCTCCTTGCCTACAGCCGGAAAGAACCGCACAATCCGGGCCGAATCGACCTCAATGAGATTGTCCGCAAAATCGGTAAGTTTCTGACACGGCTCATCGGCGATGATATCGATCTGGTGACCGCGTTGGCCGATGAAAAATTGACCATCCTGGCCGACAGCGGACAAATGGAGCAGATCCTGATAAACCTCGCCGCCAACGCGCGGGAGGCCATGGATGGGGCGGGGAACTTGGTTATCAGTACGGGAACGGTGGTGCTGGACCATGAGTTCATCACGGGACATGGTTATGGGAAACCGGGCAGATACGCCCTGCTCTCAGTTGCGGACAGCGGAGCGGGGATGGACAGGGAAACCATGGAGAGAATATTCGAACCGTTCTACACGACCAAGGAGCCGGGGAAGGGAACCGGTCTCGGCCTCTCCATCTGTTACGGAATCGTGAAGCAGCATAACGGCTACATTAACGTCTCCAGCGAGCCGGGAAAGGGAACGACGTTCCAGATCTGCTTCCCCTTAGTAGCCTCCGCCGGGGAATCAGAAAAAACCGCCGAAGTACGTCCGGTTGCGGGAGGGACTGAAACCATCCTTCTTATCGAGGACAGCGAGGAGATCCGGCAAATCCTGAGGGAGGTGCTGACCGGCGTCGGTTATACGGTCATCGAGGCGGCGGACGGCCAGGACGGGGTGGACAAATTCCGGGAGCACCAGGCGGAAGTAGACCTTCTCATCCTCGATGTGATCATGCCGAGGAAAAACGGCAAGGAAGCATACGACGAAATATGCGCCATGAAAAGCGATGTCAGGGCCATCTTTACCAGTGGCTATACCGCAGACATCATCGGCAGGAAAGGGGTTCTCGGGGAGGAGTACAATTTCATCGCCAAACCGATGTCTCCCCATGTTCTCCTGGGGAAGATCAGGGAGTTGCTTGACACCCGGCCACTCCCTTCCGCAGGGGGAAATTAACAGGGGAGATGAACTATGTCAAGTCCGGATCGCCGGTCACCCTGGCTGCCTTCCCGTCCGCCACTTCCACCAGCAGACCGCAGGTGTCGGGGCAGTCGTAGTGACAAACGGAGCGCTTGATTTCGGGGGGCATGGAAACCTCCTGGTATGGACGGGTTATTGCTGCCGGACTGGAATATCGATAAAAGAAAAACGATTGTTGATGATTTTAAGAATTATACCTCTTTTCTCTCCTAGATGGTAGAGACTATCGGTGGGTGAGAAGTAGCTGTTCTCCTCGGGCTTTTCCCTTGCCCGGGAAGGTGCATTCTGCTATAAACCTGGTATGGAACAGAC
>JBGPCQ010000214.1:0-4023 GCA_041481895.1 Geobacteraceae bacterium
ATGCACCATGTCTATCTCGGTGGGCTTCTCGAGCACTCTCTGGCGGTGGCCAGGCTCGTCGACAGCATTGCCCCCCTCTACGCGGGAGTAAACCGCGACCTGCTGATCGCTGGAGCACTTCTCCACGATGTGGGAAAGGTGAGGGAAATGGCCTACTCGCGCTCCTTCGATTATACGGATGAAGGGAAGCTGCTGGGTCACATCACGATCGGGGTGGAGATGGTGCAGGAAAAAATCGCCGCCATCGGGGGGATCCCCCCTGAGCTGGCAATGCTCCTGAAACATATGATTCTTTCCCATCATGGCCAGTATGAGTTCGGTTCTCCCAAGCGGCCCAAGACCGTCGAAGCGACTATCCTCAATTACCTGGACGATCTTGATTCCAAGATCAACGGGATCAGGAGCCACATCGGCAGGGAAACGGAGGTGAGTTCCCGCTGGACGAGTTATCACCGTCTCTACGACCGGTATTTCTACAAGGATAACTGCCTGGAGGAGGGTGAAGAATCCCCCCCTGCTGTGCCAGATGAGCAGGCCTCTCCGCCGGAACCACCGCGGAACAGGGTTGAGCAGCCGCGGAAGGGATTCAGCAACAACCCGTTTGAGGAGTTGAAAGAGAAGAACCTGGATTTATTCTGAGTGCAGGCTCCAGGCAAAGAATGAATTGCCTGTTGCAGATACAGGTGAATGTTCAATCGGAGCAACAGGTCCGGCTTAATGATAACAGAGATTAAAGAGGTTTTTATGATATTCGAGATAGTCGTTGTCGGCCAGCTGGGAGTGAATTGTATCATTCTTGGCGATCCGGCGGCCGGCGAGGGGATCATCGTCGATCCCGGGGCCGATGCCGAGAAAATACTCGCATTAGCGAAAAAACTTGATCTGAAGATCAGGTACATTATCAATACCCATGGGCACTTCGACCATGTCGGGGGAAACCGGCTCGTGCGTGCATCCACCGGCGCAGAGCTTCTCATCCACAAGGACGATGCATCTTTTCTCAGCCGCGCTGCCGATGTGGCCACCATGTATGGTCTGGCAACAGAAAATTCACCTCCTGCCGACCGGTTCCTGGAAGACGGCATGGTAATCAGTTTCGGGGGGGACAAGCTGAAGGTTCTCCACACGCCGGGACATACGCCGGGCGGGTGCTGCTTGTACCTGGAGGCGCAGGGGAAGGTGATCACCGGCGATACCCTCTTTTCCGAAGGGGTAGGTCGGACCGATTTCCCCGGAAGTTCCCACGAGGCACTCATGGAAGGAATCCGGACCAAGCTGATGACCCTGCCGGAGTCGACAGTTGCCTATCCCGGGCATGGTCCCTCAACTACCATAGGTCATGAAAAGCGGTATAATCCATATATCTAGCGCGGAAGGCTGGAAGAGTGCTGACGTCTTCCGCGCTTCCGGAGGAAGTATGCTGAAGGGAAAAGAGATCATCCTCTGCGTTACCGGAGGCATTGCCGCCTACAAGGCGGTGGAGCTTCTGCGCCTGCTCACCAAGGCCGGGGCAAATGTCCATGTCATCATGACGAAGGGAGCTGTGGAGTTCATCGCCCCGCTCACCTTTCAGACTCTTTCCATGAACCCGGTTTCAACCTCCCTCTTCAATCTGACAGCAGAGCGGGAAATCGGCCATATTTCCCTGGCCGACCGTGCCGACCTTTTCATCATCGCCCCTGCCACAGCCAATGTCATCGGCAAACTGGCGGGGGGGATCGCCGACGATATGCTCACTACCACGGTAATGGCCACCAGGGCACCGGTCCTCATAGCCCCCGCCATGAACGTCAACATGTACCAGAACCCGATTTACCTGGAAAACGAGGCGAAACTCAGGGGCCACGGCTACCTGTTCGTGGAGCCTGCCACGGGCCTGCTCGCCTGTGGGTGGGAGGGGGAGGGGAAACTTCAGGAACCTCCGGTCATCTTTGAGGAGGCGGTTGCTCTCCTGACCCCCAAAGATCTTGCGGGAGAGCATTTCCTCGTGACGGCAGGGCCCACCCGGGAAGAGCTTGACCCGGTTCGCTTCCTCAGCAACTACTCATCGGGAAAGATGGGGTATGCCATTGCACGGGCCGCGTGGCGCCGCGGCGCCGCAGTGACCCTGGTGTCGGGGCCCACCTGCCTGGATCCGCCGTGGGGCGTAGAGACAGTCGCCGTAGTGAGCGCAGAGGAGATGCGGGGGGCAGTGCTCGCCAGGGTCCAGTCAAGTTCCATAATAATCAAGGCGGCTGCCGTGGCGGATTACCGGCCAGCTAACCGGGCTGCTGAAAAAATCAAAAAAACGGATGCCCCACTCAGCCTGGAATTGGTGAAGAATGCCGACATTCTCGGAGAACTCGGGGATATAAAGGGAGAACGGGTTCTTGTGGGGTTCGCCGCCGAGACGGAATCTCTTCTGGAAAACGCGGCAAAGAAGCTGGCGGAGAAGAACCTGGACATGGTGGTGGCAAACGATGTCGGCCAGGCCGGGGCGGGATTCAACGTCGACACGAACATTGCCCGTCTCCTCTTCCGCGATGGCAGGATGGAAGATCTGCCGCTCATGGGGAAGGGTGAATTGGCGAACGTGATTCTCGACCGGGTGGCGGGGTTGCGGAAAAAACAGTGAATGGGGAATGGTAGGGGCGCAGCATGCTGCGCCCCTACTCTGTTGACAATATTTCCAAAAGCCTCTCCGGCATACAGATGGCCTCACGCAGCTTTATCTTGATCGCTTCCAGTTCTTCCTGGGCCTGGTCTTTTGTAAGCTTTCCACTCCGATGGAGAAGCCGGAGGTTTTTCCGCACTGCCTCTGCGGTCATGAGCGCCCGTTCGCCGGTCGGGTCCGCCAGGAAATACGGTGACTCTTCGAACCTGTTCAGAAAATCGAATACCGCCTCCTGTGCCAGCCCCATATATTCGTCCCGGTCATCCTCTTCCAGGGCATAGCGCGATGACGCGGAAAGTGTATGCAACACCTGCTGCCACTTTTCGAAGCGGCTTACAAGGAGAATGGAGTTGAATATCCGCTTGTTGGTACCGAAAGAAAAGATGGTGTCCGATAGTACTCTCCGGAGAAGGGCGTCATTAGCCCGGTAGTTTTCCTGTGATATCTTGCGGCCGGTCTCCCATATCTCTTTGTCCACGAAGTTTTCGAAGCGCATCTCCCAGTAGGCGTGTTTGAGGGTAAGAGTGGAAAAACTCCGCATAATTTTGTAGGGGACAAAATAACTGTGGGCAACAGCGTCGGCAGCCAGATGGGAGAGGTAGCCGTAGGCGCAGGCCCTCTGGGGGGGGGCGCCGGCATTTTCCAGGACCTTGAGGCCGATCCGCCACCGGTGGCAGTGCAGAAGGTAATGGGTGAATTTCTTGCCTATGGTTATGTCGGCAGCAATGCAGCCGTAGAGAAAGTCATGGGGGAATTCTCCGATCACCGCTGCTATCGAGGGGGTGAGGAACTGGAGGTTATTGAGAACGGCTGTCCCCATCTGCAGGTGGATACCGGCTCCCCAAGCGAGCGCTTCATGGGGGGTGCATATGGTGAGCAGCAGTGCCGCGGGTAGAATGGCGAGAAGAGAGAGCATATTTTTTTAGAATAGTAAATGCCTGCAGAAAAGTAAAGGAGTTTGCGATGACGGTAAATGAAGAGGCCAGAGGCCTTCTCGCCTCTCTCAAGGTTTATCTGGAAGAGTTGAGGGAAAGCGGTGTCGACGGTCTGCCATATGCGGTTGCGGCTTCTCTATCAGTTCCTGCCGGGGAGAATGTACGGGAATCTCTCGACGATATCAAGGCGGACCTGGGGGATTGCCTGCGTTGCGGACTGGGCCGGTCGCGGACAAGCCTGGTGTTCGGCGCCGGTGCTTCCCAGGCGCGTATCGTCTTTGTCGGGGAGGCGCCGGGACGTGACGAAGACCTGCAGGGAGAGCCGTTCGTCGGTGAGGCGGGGCAGCTTCTGACGAAAATCATTCAGGCGATGGGGGTGGAACGGCGCGAGGTCTATATCTGCAATGTCCTCAAATGCCGTCCTCCGCATAACAG
>JBGPCQ010000215.1:0-4009 GCA_041481895.1 Geobacteraceae bacterium
CCGGAACGGAAATGGATATCCCTCCCCACCAGAATGTTCTCCATGACACTCATCTCGGCGAAAGGCTTGAGGTTCTGGAACGACCGCGCCACCCCGAGCCGGGCGATCTCGTGGGAGGCACGGCCGGTTATCCTTTCCCCGTGCAGGTAGACCTCGCCGCCGGAAGGTTTGCAGGTGCCGGTGATGGCGTTGAAGAAGGTGGTCTTTCCCGCGCCGTTCGGGCCGATGATGGAAAGTATCTCCCCCTCCCCCACGCGAACGGAGACACCGGACAGGGCCTTGAGCCCGCCGAATTCCACGCTCAGCCGTTCGGTTGTCAGGATGTCATTCTTCGGCATGTTGGGCATCTTCCCTCTCGAGGGCTATGGTCCTGCTCCCCAGCATCCCGTGGGGGCGGAAAATCATGAAGGCGATCATCACCGCGCCAAAGATCAGCATCCGGTAGAGTGAGAACTCGCGGAGGAACTCGGGGACCACGATCAGGAGAAAGGCGCCGAGCACCGAGCCCGCAATGTTGCCGAGCCCGCCGAGAACCACCATGCAGAGCACCAGCACCGATTCGTAGAAGGTGAAGGAATCGGGAGAGATGAACCCCTGCTTGGCGGCGAACAGCGACCCCGCGATCCCGGCGAAAAAGGCGCTGATGGAGAAGGAGAGGAGATGCTTGCGGAAGACGTCAATCCCGAGGGCGCCCGCCGCCATCTCGTTCTCGCGCACCGCCACCCAGGCCCGGCCGAAACGGGAATTGATGATCCGGCCGACAATGAAGATCGTCACCGCGAGGAACACGAACGTAAAGTAGTAAAAATCTGCGACGCTGTCGATCGTGAAGAACCAGAAGCCGGGGCGCTTGATGCCGAGAATGCCGTTGGGGCCGCCGGTCAGGGAGTCGAGATTGTTCAAGAAGATCTTGACGATCTCGCCGAAGCCGAGGGTGACGATGGCGAGGTAATCCCCCTTGAGGCGGAGCGTCGGGATGCCGAGCAGGATGCCGAACAGCATGGCGGTGAGCCCCGACAGGGGGAGAGCCACCCAGAAATTGCAGAGGGCGAACTTGGCGGTGAGCATCCCGGTAACATAGGCGCCAATGGCATAGAAGCCGATGAAGCCGAGCACGAGCACCCCGGTCAAGCCGACCGTTATATTGAGGGCCGTGGCGAGGATGGCATAGAGGAACGCGACGGTGACGACCTCGACGAGGTAACTGGACGAGCAGAGCGGCAGGATGAGGAAGGCGGCCACGAGGAGAGCAAGGAGGGGAATGCGCCGCCGAAGCACGAAACGGTCGGTCTTTTCCCGCAGCGCGGCGACCGTGCTGTTGGCGGAGAGGTATGCCGCGCCCCGTTTCACCCCCCAGGCAAGCAGGAACACCAGCGGGAGGTAGAACAGGTTTGTGCGCAGGAAGGGTGCGCAGATCAGGATGATCCCCAGGTAGTAGAATATGCCCGTCGTCACCTTAGCCCCGTTCATGGGTCTTCTTCCCCAGCAATCCCGACGGCCGGAAGATCAGGACCGCGATCAGGATAAAAAATGCGTAGACGTCCTTGTATTCGCTGGAAAAGTAGCCGGCGCCGAGCGCCTCGATGATCCCGAGGAGGAGCCCCCCCGCCATCGCCCCGGCCACGTTGCCGATCCCCCCCAGTACAGCCGCGGTGAACGCCTTCATCCCCCCCAGGTAGCCGAGGGTGAAGTTGATGGAGCCGTAATAGAGGCCGATCATCACCCCGGCGCAGGCGGCCAGGAATGAGCCGACCATGAAGGTGGTGGAGATGACCGTATCCACGTTGATGCCGAGGAGCTGGGCCATGAAGGGGTCGGACGAGGTGGCCTTGATGGCGATGCCGAGCCTGGTCCGGTTGATGAACCACCAGAGGCAGACCATGAGCAGGAAGGAGGAGGCGATCATCGTCAGCTGGAGCCAGGTGAAGGAGACCCCGGCCAGCCGCATGGTCTGTTGCGTAAATATCTGGGGGAAGATTCTGTCCCGCGCCCCCATGGTGATCATCACGAAGTTCTGCAGGAAGATGGAGGCCCCGAGGGCGCTTATCAGGGGGGACAGCTTGGGGGCGTTCCGGAGCGGCCGGTAGCAGATCCGCTCCAGGTAGTAGCCGTAGAGGGAGCAGAGAAGAGCAGCCAGCGCCAGCATGGTGAGGAGCATGATGACCAGGTGCGCCTGGAAAAATGGGACTGACGGGAGTATGGTGACGAGGATGAAGCCGAGGTAGGCGCCGATCATGTAGATCTCGCCGTGGGCGAAGTTGATCAGCTTCAGCACCCCGTACACCAGGGTATAGCCGAGGGCAATCAGGGCGTAGCTGCCGCCGATGGTGATGCCGTTTAAAAGGTGCTGGAGGAACATGGAACCCCAGTGAAAAGTGAATAATACAGCATGCAACCCTGCGTCTCGAATCGGGATGTGGTAAATTAACAAAAATAGTCGGGAATGGGAAGCCTACTTTTTTGCCCGTTCGTACTGTACCGGCCAGGGGAGATCGACCCCGAGGGCCAGGGCCGCGTGGTGCGGCCAGTAGGGGTCACGGAGCATCTCCCGGGCGAGCAGCACGACGTCAGCCTGCCCGGTGGCGATAATCTGCTCCGCCTGCGCCGGGTCGGTGATGAAGCCGACCGCGCCGGTAGCGATGCCGGCCTCCCTCCGGACGGCTGCGGCAAAGGGAACCTGGTACCCCGGCCCGGCCGGGATCGGCTCGTCGGGGGTGATGAATCCTGCCGAGCAGTCGATGAGGTCGATGCCGCTCTCCTTGAGCTGCCGGGCGAGCACGACCGTCTGCGCCAGGTCCCACCCCCCTTCGTTCCAGTCGGTGGCGGACAGACGGACGAAGACCGGCAATTCTTCCGGCCACGCCGCGCGCACCGCGCGCGCCACCCGCAGGGGAAAGCGCATCCGGTTATCGAGAGAGCCGCCGAACTCATCGCCGCGCCGGTTGGCAAAGGGGGAAAGAAACTCGTGGAGCAGGTAGCCGTGGGCCATGTGCACCTCGACGACCTGGAAGCCGGCGGCGAGCGCCCTGCGCGCAGCAGCGCGGAACTGCTCCTCGATCGCGTCCAGGTCGTCCGGCGCAAGCTCCCGCGGCACCGGGTGACCGGGGGCGAACGGTACGGGACTCGGGGCAACCGGCTGCCAGCCGCGCATTTCCGGGCCAAGGGGGACGCCACCCCGCCACGTCACGTCGGTGGACGCCTTGCGCCCGGCATGGGCAAGCTGGATGCCGGGGACCGCCCCCTGCTCGCGGATGAAGCGGGTGATCGGGAGGAAGGCCTCGGCGTGCCGGTCGGCCCAGATGCCGGAATCATCCGGACTGATGCGCCCTTCGGGGGAAACCGCCGTCGCCTCCACCATGACGAGTCCGGCGCCGCCCACGGCCCGGCTGCCGAGGTGAACGAGATGCCAGTCGGTGGCCAGCCCATCGCGGCTGGAGTACTGGCACATCGGGGAAACGAAGATCCGGTTTCTGAATGTTATTCCCCGCAGGGTTATCGGTGCAAACAATTTGCCCATGGCATCCTCCGATCATCGGTCATGATGGATAGTGTACCAGACAACGGCAGGATGGCCAGAGGGGTCGACTGCGGGTTTACTGTGGATCGGTTGCAAGCGGAGGCCATGTTCTGTTTCTCATGGCGCCGTGGTACGGGAAATGGCAATGGCCTGCGGGAGCAGGCCATTTTACTTTTAGGCGACTTAACCCCTGAGTATTGCCTTGATTTTGCCGTAACCTGACGGGCCGAGATTTTTGCGCTAGACCAAGGCTGTCGAGGGGGCGCGGGAGGCGTGGCACCCGCGGGCATAAACAGCGCCACACCGCACAAACGCCCGCGAATACTTACGCAGGTAGAGCGTAAAAGGCGCGGCCCGCTACCTCACCTGCTTGAACTTGCCTCCTTCAACCTTCCACACCACATACGGCGACGCCTTGACATCCCCCTTGGCGTCGAACTGGATATGTCCCAGCGCGCAGTTGAAGTCGTTGGCGCGGATCGCGGCGGTGAC
>JBGPCQ010000216.1:0-3979 GCA_041481895.1 Geobacteraceae bacterium
GCAGACCTCGGCCTGCGAGCAGATGGCGGAGACCATGAGCGAGGTGCGGGATGTGGCGCAGCAGGTAGCCGGCAGCGCCCGTGAAACGGAGAAGGCCATCGGCGAGATCATGGAGCTCACCGAAAGCCTCAAGGTCCTGATGGAGGAGGAACTGCAGATAAAGGGAAAAAATGAAGCCCTGAACGGAGCCCGCACCATGGAAAGAATCCTCAACGAGTCCCTGGATAGCGGGAAATTCACCCTGACAGAGCTTTTCGATGAAAATTATATCCCGATTCCCGGCACCGATCCCCAGAAATACCATACCAGCTACGACACCTACATGGACGACAACATCCTGGTGATCGAGGATGAATTCCTGGAGAAGGACGACCATGTGGTATATGCCGTGCTGGTTGACCGGAACGGATATCTGCCGACCCACAATGCCAGATATTCCAAACCCCTGACCGGGGACAAGGAACGGGACAAGGTGGGGAATCGGACCAAGCGGCTCTTCAATGACCCGGTCGGGCTGGCCGCTGCCAGGAACAGGCAGGAGCTGTTCATTCAGGTCTACTACCGGGACACGGGGGAAAAGATGTGGGACATTTCCGCGCCGGTATATGTGAACGGCAAGCATTGGGGCGGGTTCAGGATCGGCTATACCATGGATAAGCAGAACTGATGCTGATTGCCGACTATTCATCCGGAGAGACTGAGAAACGCCAATGATAAAGGTTTTGCTGGCAGATGATTCAATGGTTGTCAGGGAAGTGCTGAAGGATATTTTCCAAGCTACCAGCGATATTGCCGTAGTCGGCGAAGCCGAAAACGGCAGGCAGGCCATCGCCTTGACTGAGCAGCTGAAGCCCGACCTGATCATCATGGATATCATGATGCCGGTCATGGACGGCCTGACCGCCATCGAAGAGATCATGGCCCGGTTACCGACGCCGATTCTGGTCCTGTCGGCGACTATGGACGACCGGGAGGTCAATCACGCCTTTACCGCCATCAAGAAGGGAGCACTGGATGTCATGGAAAAGCCGCATTTTTCCGGACTGCAGTACGGGGGCTCTTTCGAAGCGCGGATCATCGAAAAAACCAGGCTTCTCGCCAGGGTCAAGGTGATTCGCCGCTGGCCGACCAAATCCGCCAAAGTCGAGTTGAAAACCGGCTATAAAAAAGGGGGAAGAGACATCCTAGCCATCGGGGCTTCAACGGGGGGGCCGAAGGCGGTCATGAGCATCATGAAGGGGCTTCCGGCGGATTTCAAGGCCACCATTTTCATCGTCCAGCATATAGCCAGCGGTTTTGCCCGCGGGTTTGCCCAGTGGCTCGACCGCGATAGCGGCCAAAGGGTCCGCCTGGCGGTTGACGACGAGGGATACGGGACGGGGGAGGCATTTGTTGCTCCGAACGACTGCCACATGGTCATTGAAAAAGGAAAAATCAGGCTGGTGCAGACAGAGCCGGTCAATAGCTGCCGACCGTCCATAGACGTATTTTTCAATTCGTTGGCTGAAGAAGAAGGCGGCCGGGTTGTGGGGGTCCTCCTGACCGGCATGGGAAAGGATGGTGCCCAGGGTTTGCGCCATATAAAAGATAAGGGAGGCTTTACCCTGGCTCAGGATGAACAGAGCTGTATCGTTTTCGGCATGCCCAAGGCGGCCATAGCGCTCAATGCTGCGGAGGAGATTTTGCCGCTCCAGAACATGCCGGAAGCGATCACCAAAATTTTTGCATATTAAGTGGAGGGGAAATCCATGAAGAAACAGAAAATTCTTATCGTTGACGACAGCGAGCTGGTCCTGGCGATGGCCCGGGACGCCCTGGAAGAGGCAGGATATGAAGTTTTCACTGCCACCAACGGCATCGAAGCCAACAGCTACATATTTTCAAAAAACAAGCCGGACCTGATTATTCTCGATGTCATGCTGCCGATGCTCGACGGGAACAAGAAGGCCAAACTCCTGAGAGAAAAGGAGTTCAGCAGGCAGATTCCCATTCTCCTCATTTCTTCCAAGAGCGAGGATGAGTTGAAACGGCTGACCATGGAAGCGGGGGTTAACGGTTATATTCGCAAACCGTTCACCAATGCAGGAATAGTAGCCAGTGTCAGGGAATTCCTGGTCAAGGATTCCCGTTAGTGTCCTGTGCGGTTAGAGCGCCGTACCGCTCCGGCCGGCAGGGGAAAACTCTTCACAATACTGGTTAGTTGTGATAAATTAACAGGTTACACTATCAAATTCCGGAGCTTGGCATGGCACTGAGAGTCTATAACACCCTTTCGGGCGGCAAAGAGGAGTTCGAGCCGCTCGACCCGGGCAAGGTGAGGATGTATGTATGCGGTGTGACCGTCTATGACCACTGCCATATCGGGCATGCCCGCGCGAATGTCGTATTCGACGTAATATACCGCTATCTCCGGTATCTCGATTATGACGTGACCTACGTCCGCAACTATACCGACATCGACGACAAGATCATAAACCGGGCCCTCAAAGAGGGGGTCCCGTTCAACCTGATATCAGAGCGGTTCATCGCGGAATTCGACCGTGACATGGCCCGGCTCGGCCTCGAGCTTCCCACCCATCAGCCCAAGGCGACCGACCATATCACCGAGATCATCGACATCGTCAAGGCCCTTGTTGCAAAAGGATTTGCCTACCAGGCGGGGGGGGATGTCTATTATTGCGTGGAAAAGTTTGACGGCTATCTGAAACTCTCGGGGCGAAACCTGGAGGAGATGCAGGCCGGCGCCAGGATCGAGGTGGATGAACGGAAGCGCCACCCGATGGACTTTGCCCTCTGGAAGGAAGCGAAACCGGGAGAGCCCTACTGGGATTCACCCTGGGGGAAGGGTCGCCCCGGCTGGCATATCGAGTGCTCGGCCATGAGCATGAAGTATCTGGGTGACACCTTCGACATCCATGGCGGCGGCAAGGACCTGATCTTCCCTCACCATGAGAATGAGATTGCCCAGTCGGAGGCCGCGACCGGCAGCCCTTTCGTAAAGTACTGGCTCCATAACGGGTTCGTCAACATCAATGCGGAAAAAATGAGCAAATCCCTCGGGAACTTCTTTACCATCAAAGAGGTCCTTGAGAAATACGACAGCGAACTGCTCCGCTTCTTTCTCCTCTCTGCCCACTACCGTTCTCCCCTCGATTTCTCCGATCAGAACCTGACCGAAGCCGAGACCGGCTTGGAGCGGATATACAAGGCGCTGGGGGGGATTGACGAGGCCCTGGACGGGAAAGCGGAATCAACGGGAATGGATGCCGCTCCCCAAAACGAGGCAGCAAATGAATTGAAGGAGAAAGTCGATACCTTCAGGGAACGTTTCCGGGAAGCGATGGATGATGATTTCAACACCGCCCTGGCTCTCGGAAATGTTTTCGACCTGGTCAGGAGCGTCAATCGGGTAGTTGCCGAGGTGGGCGGCACGCCGGGGAGGGCCCGGGAGATTCTCAATGCCGCAAAGGCTTGTATCACGGGGCTGGGAGGGGTATTGGGGATATTCATGTCAGAACCGGCTGTCTACCTGGCAAGGATCAAGGGGCGTAAAATGGCAGGCCTTGCCATCTCTCCCGAGGAGATTGGGCTACTCGTGGAGGAGCGCGCTGCTGCCAGGAAAGCCCGGAATTTCAAGCGGAGCGACGAAATCAGGGATATGTTGCTTGTCCGGGGGATCGAGCTGCTCGACGGGCCACAGGGGACGACCTGGAAGGTAAAATAGTTTCCGTCCGGAAAGGGTGCTTTTCCGCCCTGGCGGTGTCAATCTGCGGGCTTGCTTGTGCGGCGTACGGTCGTACGCCTCCGCGCAATCCCTTGATTTCCTTGCCAGGACAAAAAATCCCCGCTTTCCGAATCGGAAACCAATAGTTTCTCATCCGGCGTTTCCGGATGGGAACTATTTACTTCTAGCCTCGGCTGCCGCGGTTTTCCGGTCGCTCGCCAACCCCTTGATCATGCCGCACAGGGTTATGATGGC
>JBGPCQ010000217.1:0-3950 GCA_041481895.1 Geobacteraceae bacterium
ATTCGATCAAGCGTCTCAGCGAAAACACCATCCGCGAGCGCTACGGCAACCTGTTCGAGATGTATGAGCGGATCACCGACGAAAACGGCTACAAGGTACCGATGCGTATCTATCCGGCACCGCATTACGCCATGGGTGGCCTCTGGGTTGATTACAACCTGATGAGCAATGTCCCCGGTCTGTTCGTGCTGGGCGAGGCCAACTTCTCGGTGCATGGCGCAAACCGTCTGGGGGCCTCGGCTCTCATGCAGGGGCTTTCCGACGGCTATTTCGTTATTCCTTACACCATCGGCGGGTATCTGGCTACCATCAAGCCTGCTGCGGTCAAGACGGATCATGCCGAGTTCAAGAAGTCGGTCGAGGATGTCAGTGCTGCAACCAAGAAATTACTCTCCATTAATGGTAAGCGAACCGTCACCGAGTTTCATCGTGACCTTGGCAAAATCATGTGGAACAATGTCGGGATGGCTCGTTCCAAAGAGAGTTTGACTGAAGCAATAAAACAGATTCCCGTGCTTCGTGAGGAGTTCTGGAAAAATGTCAAAGTCACCGGTTCCGGCGCCGAACTCAACCAGCAACTGGAAAATGCCGGTCGAGTGGCCGATTTCCTTGAATTCGGAGAGTTGCTGGCACGGGACGCACTGCATCGTGAAGAGTCCTGTGGCGGACATTTCAGGGTTGAACATCAGCTGCCCGATGGCGAGGCCAAGCGTAACGACGCCGACTTCTCCTATGTCGGCGCATGGGAGTTCAAGGGTAACGACAAGGAACCTGAGCTGCACAAGGAACCTCTGAAATTCGATACTATTCATCTCGCCGTAAGGAGCTACAAATAATGAGCGATCACAAGACAATGACATTGACACTGATCGTGTGGCGCCAAAAGAAGGCCAACGATCCCGGAAAATTCGAGACCTACACCGCCAAGAACATCACTGAGCACCACTCCTTTTTGGAGATGCTCGACTGCGTCAACGAAGATCTGATCAACGACGGCAAAGATCCGATCGTATTCGATCACGACTGTCGCGAGGGTATCTGCGGCATGTGCTCCCAGGTGGTTAACGGTGTCCCCCACGGCGGCCAGGACCGGACCACAGTCTGCCAGCTCCATATGCGTAAATTCAAGGATGGCGACACCATCTACATCGAGCCATGGAGGGCGCGCGCCTTCCCGATCATCCGAGATCTGATCGTAGACCGCGAGGCCCTGGACAAGATCATACAGGCCGGCGGTTATACCTCCTGCCACACCGGTGGCGCGCCTGACGGTAATACCATCCTGATTCCCAAACCTGTGGCTGAAGAGGCAACGGATGCCGCAGAATGTATCGGGTGTGGCGCCTGTGTTGCCGGTTGTCCCAACGGGGCTGCCATGCTGTTTACCGGTGCCAAGGTTTCACAGTTGGCTCTGTTGCCTCAGGGTAAAGTCGAGGCGGCCGCCCGTGTGAAGAACATGCTCGACACCATGACGGCGTGCGGCTTCGGCAACTGCAGCAATCACTACGAATGCCAGGCTGTCTGTCCCAAAGGGGTCAGCGTGAAGTTCATCGCCAGGCTGAACCGGGAATACCAGAAAGCCCTCTTCAATTAGAGTGCCAGGAAAGAAGTGTTGTTGTGGCGGCTGAAAGTAAGGGTAGGGGCAGAGATTGTATCTCTGCCCCTTTTTTATGGTGGTTCCGGTGGACCTGAATTTCGTACGGTTGATATTCACGCTGCAATTGACGGCCGGGTGTGCAGACCCTTATGCTTTATTTGCACTGAGGCCGCATTTTATTGAATCTTTCCGCCATACGGTCGATTGCGGGCAGCCCCGGTGCGAACCTTGCCCAAAGGCCGCTACGTGTCCCTATCGTCAGGGCATTGCCCAACCCTTAAGTGCCGATCCTGCAGCCTTGAAGCGCTACCAGAAACCGTCATTGCCATTTGTGTTCGATATCCCCGTTCTTTCGCCAAACTCCAACGAAGGGTGCACTGTGGAACTTGGCCTCACAATCGCCGGGTCTGCAGTTAATTATCTCGCGGAGTATATCGCTGCAACAGGTGCGATGTTGCGAAACCCGGGGTTCAGGAGAATCCTAAACGCATCCATCCTTAAGGTCGAAACGGTCGGCTATCGCGGAATCAGGAACATTATCATGGAGCCGGGAGGGGGAGTGGAAACCGGTCTGCTGGAGATCCTGTCTTTGCGAGGCCTCCAGGAAGCAGTGGTTTTGCCGTCTGACGCTGTTACGTTAACCATTATGACTCCGATGCGGATTATGGGAGAGGGTAAGCCTTTCCGCGAACTTTCATTTTCTCCGTTTATCCGTTCCCTGTTCAGGCGTCTCTCGTCCCTCGCCTATTACTATGGAGGCGAAGAGGCTGATCTGGACTATAAATGGCTTGCCGAACAAAGCCTACTGATTGAATGTGTAGCTGCGGATTTCCGCTGGACGGAATGGGGGAGCAAATGGAACGGTTTGATCGGTACCGGGACGTTCTCGGGAGATTTGTCGGACTACCAGATCTTTCTCCTCGCCGGTGAATATCTGCATGTGGGGAAGGGTGCAAGCTTCGGACTGGGGCGCTTTATCGTAGATAAAGCCGCGTCACCCTTGTAAATCGGGCATCAGCGGATAAACTTGACGGTAAGAAAGCTCAGACATTGTTTATGAGAGGTAAAAGGCATGGGACAGGCGATCTGGAAGCCGTTGCTGTTGATGTTGATTCTGGTGCTTCTGTTTGACCTCTTTTTCAACATGGTAACGAAGCAGACCGGAGACGGGGGGGGGGAGATCACCTACAGCCGCTTCAGGGACGAACTGGCTGCTGACAATATCAGGAAGGTCACAATCAAGGGAACTGCCCTGAAGGGTGAATTCCGGAAAAAAATCAAGATTCCGGAGATATCCCAGGGAAAGGAAATTCTCAAGGATGTGACCAATTTCAGCACGGTTCTTCCGTCAATCGGCGACTCAGCACTCATGGCTGACCTGATGGCTAAAAAGGTTGAACTGACGGCAATATCCACCGAATCTTCCCCGTTTACCAGCACGCTTCTGTATATACTCCCCTGGATTCTTATTATCGGTGTCTGGTGGTTTGTGATGCAGCGGATGAAAGGGCAGGGCCCCGGCGCCATGATGGGGGGGTTCGCCAAGTCCGGGGCGAAAATGTATGCCGGAGACAAGAAGGTCAATGTGACGTTCGAAGATGTGGCCGGCATGGAGAACGAGAAACGGGAGCTGAAAGAGATCGTAGAATTCCTGAAAGACCCGAAAAAATTCGAGCGCATTGGCGGAAAAGTCCCCAAAGGGGTACTGCTGGTGGGGCCGCCGGGCACCGGCAAGACCCTCCTGGCACGGGCCGTGGCGGGAGAGGCGGGGGTTCCGTTTTTCAGTATATCCGCATCCCAGTTTATCGAGATGTTTGTCGGGGTCGGGGCGGGGCGGGTGCGTGATCTCTTCACCAATGCAAAGAAGGCAGCCCCCAGCATTATATTTATCGATGAAATCGATGCGGTGGGCAGAAGCCGCGGCGCGGGTTTCGGCGGAGGCCACGATGAGCGGGAACAGACCCTCAATCAGCTCCTCTCCGAGATGGACGGCTTCGACCCGCACGAGGAGGTCATCGTGGTGGCCGCCACCAACCGGCCGGACGTGCTCGACCCGGCCCTTCTCCGGCCCGGCCGTTTTGACCGGAATGTGGTGATAGAACGCCCCGGCTGGCGCGACCGTGAGCAGATTCTTAAGGTCCACACCCGCAAGATCAGTCTGAGCACTGATGTGGACCTGGCGGTGGTCGCCAAGGGGACGCCGGGAATGACCGGGGCCGACCTGGAAAGTCTGGTTAACGAAGCGGCCATCCTGGCGGCCCGGGAGGACGCCCAGACCGTGACCATGGACTACCTGGAGAAGGCCAAGGACAAGTTACTCATGGGAGGGGAGCGGAAGATGTTCATCTCCGAC
>JBGPCQ010000218.1:0-3940 GCA_041481895.1 Geobacteraceae bacterium
CTCGTCGGCGATGATGAACAGGTCGTATTCCCGGGCAATGGCGACGATCTCGCGGAGTGTCTCGACCGGGTAGACCATGCCGGTCGGGTTGTCCGGGTTGATGATCATGATCGCCGAGATGGCCGGGTTGTATTTCACGTGGTTTCTCAGGTCCTCCAGGTCGGGGTACCAGTTGTCTTCAGGCTTCAGCCGGTAGCAGACCGGAGCGGCATGGGCATGCCCCGCCTCCCCGATGGAGTGGGTCGTGTAGGTGGGAGAGGGCATGAGCACGCGGGTTTCGGCGCGGAGGCAGCCGTAGACCTTGGCGATGGCGTCGCCCAGGCCGTTGAAGAAAATGATGTCGTCGGGGGTAATCTGCGCCCCTCCGCGGCGGTTGGTCATGCCGCAGATGAACTCGCGGGTCTCCAGGACGCCGCGGGTGTGGCAGTAGCCCCAGGTGTCGTTGTCCAGCACCTCCCGGGCGACGATCTCTTTCATCCAGGCGGGGATTACCTCCCCCTTGACGATCGGGTCGCCGATGTTCTCCCAGTTTATCCTGACGCCGTGTTTCTGAAGCTTCTCCGCCACATTGACGATGTTGCGGATTTCGTAGGTCAGTTCTCCCGCGCCGGGGTGGACGATGTCGTTTCTCATGTGGGACCTCTTCTCCTGATATATGTGGTATGAATCTCGATGTATGCCGGGAACCGGATAAACAAAAAAGGCCGCGGGTTATGCCCGCGGCCTTTAGTTCAAGCAAAAGTGAAAGTCATGCTCGGGGCGGCGGACAGACCTGCGGCGCAAACGCCGCTGCGCTGATAGCTCGTGCTTCCCGTACGTTTCTGGAAATAGTCTGGATCATACTGCTTCAAATACCACAGCCGGCCGGTCAAGTCAACGATTTTATGGTGCGCGTCCCGGACGGACCGTTATCAGGAATCGTCCCTCTTCATCGCGCCAGCGGAGCCACCCCTCCGTGAGCGGGGGAACGGTGACGTGCATCCAGTCCCCCTCGACCCGGTCGATCCGGAACGCGCTTTCCGCGTCGAGAGTTTTCAGTTCCCGTGCGGCAGCGGAAGGTCCCTCGCGGAGCAGGTAGTGCCCTTTTTTCAGCCGGGGGAGGAAGCGGGCGGTGCGCCCCGGCAGGAATTCCTCCCAGGAAACGTAGTCCCAGCGTCGCGTCGCCGCGATCCATCCCGCCCGGCCCGCCTCGTCATAGGCTATTTTCAGCCAGTCGCCCTTTTTCCCCATGACAGCCGCCGGATATTCTCCCGGGGGAGACTCCACTACCTGGAGCAGCAGAGGGATATCTCCGTATCCCCGTTCGACGACCCTGCCGACTCCCGGCTCCCGGTAGAAGATCAGGGTTGCGGGCTTGTCGGGCTCACGGGGGGCGGGGGGCAGCATGAGGAGAAGGCCGCTCCCCGTGTAGGGGCGCAGCGACGGCAGTGCGCCATGGGCCGTCAGGGGAAGGAAGGGGAGCAGGAGCAGCAGGAGGGTTGAGATGATAAATAGTCGCATATACCTGAATCCGTGACAGGTTTTGTAGGGGCACCCCTTGCGGGTGCCCGTAAGCATGGATACCCGCGAGGGGTATCTCTACTGATTTTCCCGTCACCCGGATTGTTTTTTAACTCCTGTCTGCATCACGGATTCAGGATATAACCAAGCTAGAACAGTCCCTCCAGGCACTCCAGGTAGGCGGCCGCTGCCGGCGCTCCTTCCTCGGGAGCCCAGAGCGGCTTTTCCGCATCATTGAGGGGGAGGTAGGGGCCGGCCTTGGCCTCGAAGAATATGGTGCCCGGGGCCAGGCTCACCGCGCTATGGAACCGGCCATGGGGGATATCGACGGCGACCGCACCATCCTCCGGGGAGAGGAGCGCCGTGCCGGTGACCAGCCCTCCGTCATCGAACATGACGACCCCGAGCCTCCCCCGGATTATGACGAAGGTTTCGTCCTTGACCGGGTCGAGATGGCGGTGGGGGCGGATATAGGAGCCGGGCTCGATGGCGTTGAAGAGCCGGTGGCAGCAGAAGTCGTCGGCGGGATGGATGTTGCAGTTCTTCCGTTGCCGCGGGTTTTCGCGGGCCTGGGCGGACAACTCGTCGAGCAGCTTTTTATCGATGATGCGCACTGGCAAACTCCTGTAAGAAAGTCAAAACCTTTGTAACCGCAAAGCACGCAAGGTACGCTAAGAATACCTTAAATGAAAAGGGTTTTACCCCCGAAAATCCTTGCGTTTCCCTTGCGTCCTTAGCGTTCCTGAGCGACCGAAGGGAGCGGGCGGTTCGTTGTCTTGATTCAAGGATTGGTGCGAAGCTGCTATCCTTCTACCAGAGCAAAGAGATTTCCGTCCGGGTCCTTCACCACCGCCATCTTCCCCCACGGCGTCCGCTCCAGAGGTTCGGCGAATTCGACCCCCGCATCCTCCAGCTCTCTGCAGAGGGTGTCGATCTCCTTCACCTGGAGGGTGATTCCCGTGTGGCGACCCACCAGCGGGAGCGCCGCATCGGTCATGGCGAGGGACACCCCGAGAGTGGTCCCGCCGCCGGGGAAAAATTCCATGATCGCCTGTGACTCCTGGACTAGCGGAAGTTTCATCTGCTCCTTGTAAAAGCGCTTGGCCGCGTCGAAGTCGCGGACAAATACCACGATGTTTCTCATTTTTTCGACCATTGTCGGGCACCTCCGGATTTGCCTGGGTCAATAGATAGCAGAGAGGCTGCCAACTGGCAAGGGGTTTTTGCCGCTGGTGTTTTCATGAGGACTGTCGCTGTTCCGCTCTTGTCCCTTCCCTGTTTTTCGGCTACAATCATGGATCAAGGGGGTGTGTATGGATTTCCAGCCCAGAAAAGTCTATGTTGCCGCATCGTGGATGGCCCCGGTCGGCCGCTACAACGGACGGGAGTTGGAGGCGCTCTCCTTCCTGGAGCTGGCGGAGCGGGTCGGCGCGGTTTTTGACGGGAGCCCGGTCCGGTCCCGGGAGATCGAGTCGGTCGTGGTGGGGAGCCAGAGCCCGGTCGCCTTTTCCGGAGTGGACAATACCGCCGCCAAGATCGCCGGGGTGCTCGGCATCTCGGGCGCCAAATCGGTCCTGATCGACACCGCTTCTTCGTCTGGCGCGTCGGCAGTGGAGATCGCCTACCTGGAGATCGCTTCCGGGCGGAGCGACCACGTGCTGGCCATCGGCATCCAGAAGATGAGTGACGTCTCCACCTCGGAAGCCACGAGAATTGTGGCCGGGGTGATCGACCGGGACGAGGCGGAGTTCGGCCTGACCATGCCTGCCTGCGGCGCCCTCGTGGCGCGGGCGCTCATGGAGCGCCTCAAGCTTACGGAAGAGGAATGGACCGCCTATTCCGCCCTCCTCACCGAGCGCGCCCAGCGTTTTGCGGCCATGAATCCCGAAGCCCATCTCCGCTTCGAGCTTCCCCTCGCGGAGTACTACCGGCAGATCGTGTCCGGCAGGAACTACCGGTACTGGTGGCCGCTCCGCTACCACGATTTCTGCCCCATGTCGGACGGGGTGGCGGCGGTGGTCCTCACGGCGCATCCCCAGGAGGTGCTGGTGGCCGGGGTGGGGAGCGCGACGGACATCCCCACCATCGCCGACCGCAACTATTTCCATTCCTTTCCCGCCACGGTCCGGGCGGCGGGGGAGGCCTACGGCATGGCCGGGATCACCGACATCCGCTCCTTAGCCGGCAAGCTCCACGTCAACATGCATGATCCGTTCAACGGATTCGGCCCGATCAACATGGTGGACCTGGGGGTCCTCCCCCGGCACAGGCTTCTGGACGGGCTCCTCGATGACACACTGACCGGCGAGAACGGGCTCTTCCCGACCAACCTGACCGGCGGCCTGAAAGGGCGCGGCCACCCGTTGGGGGCCACCGGCATGATCCAGGTGGTGGAGAACCACCGCCTCATTCTCCGGAAGGGGTTTGCGGCCGGGCTTTC
>JBGPCQ010000219.1:0-3879 GCA_041481895.1 Geobacteraceae bacterium
AGGCTATCCTCAAGCCGATCAACGGCGCAGCCGACGTGGTTGCTGAACGGGTCACCGGCGGCAATTACATCGACATAGACATAGACCGTGAGGCGGCCGCCCGTTATGGCGTGAATGTGGGTGACATCCAGGATGTTATCGCGACCGCCCTTGGGGGTGAGATGCTTTCCACCACCGTAGACGGGCGCAACCGCTTTCCGATCCGGATCCGCTACCTGCGGGACTACCGCGACAGTATCCCGGCCATCCGCCGTATCCTGGTGGCAGGTATGGAGGGCGCCCAGGTGCCGCTCTCGATGGTAACCAGGCTGAAAATATCCACCGGCGCACCGGAGATCAACAGCGAGGGGGGACTCTTGCGTTCGCTGGTCTTTCTTAACGTCCGTGGCCGGGACATGGGGGGCTTTGTGACCGAGGCCAAGCAGGTGCTGGAAAAGAACCTCAAGCTGCCCGCCGGATATTACGTGGCCTGGTCCGGGCAGTGGGAGAACCAGATTCGCGCCAAGGCACGCCTGCAGGTGCTGGTGCCGATGGGAATAGTGATTATCTTCATCCTGCTCTACTTCACCTTCCATTCGGCCCTGGAGGCGAGCATGGTCATGCTTTCGGTCCCCTTCGCCCTGGTGGGGGGAGTCTACCTGGTGTACGCCCTGGGCTACAACCTCTCGGTTGCGGTCTGGGTCGGTTTCATTGCCCTCTACGGCATCGCTGTGGAGACCGGGGTGGTAATGGTCATCTACCTGCACGAGGCGCTGGACAAGAAGCTCATCAATGGCCCCTGCACGGAACAGGACATTTACGACGCTACCTTCGAGGGGGCGGTGCTCCGCCTGCGGCCCAAGCTGATGACCGTTGCCGTGGCCCTTTTGGGTCTGCTTCCGATAATGTGGTCCACTGGGACCGGCGCGGATGTGATGAAGCCGATTGCCGCGCCGATGATCGGCGGCATGATTTCCTCGGCAGTTCATGTTCTGATCATGACGCCGGTCATATTCGTGCTGATGAAGAAGCGCGATCTGAAGAAGGGAAGGCTTAAGTATTCAGGGATGAAGCATTGATGCGGCTTCGATCTTCACGTCATCTCGACGCCGTCCTCGTCGGTCTCCTTGTGCGGCGTAGCGGTGCTACGCCTCCGCGGGACCTCCTGCGGGTGCGCCGATCTAACGCAAATATCGAAGCCGGCAGGCAAACAACCAATAAAGGAGAATTATAAATGCAGATGGGAATAATTATTTTATGACTGCCCATGATACAGAGCATGGCGCCAGCCATGGCACTCGCCAGTTTCTTGATCCTGTCTGCGGCATGACGGTAGACCCGTCAGCACCTGCCGCCACCCTGATACATGAAGGCACGACGTATCTCTTCTGCTGTACTCATTGTTGCGAAAAATTCAGATCATCCCCTGACAGTTACACGGGTGCTGCGGCAGCGGAACCTAAACCTTCCCTTGCGCATACCAGTGAGACAGGCGGCGCTGCCATTATTTTTACCTGTCCGATGGATCCGGAAATAGAGCAGGAAGGGCCGGGCTCCTGCCCGAAATGCGGTATGGCCCTGGAGCCTCTGGCAGCGGCAGCCCCTGCCGAGCGGATCGAGTACACCTGCCCCATGCACCCGGAAATCATTCAGGACAAACCAGGCGATTGCCCAAAATGCGGTATGGCGCTTGAGTCCCGGACAGTGGCAGTTGAGGAAGGTGAAAATCCGGAACTGGTGGACATGCGGCGGCGGTTCCTCTTAAGTCTCATACTGACTGTTCCTGAATTCATCATCGCCATGGGGCACATGCTTCCGGGGCACCCCCTGGAGGCTCTGGCATCACCGCGCACCTATGGCTGGATCGAGCTGCTGCTGGCGTCGCCGGTGGTGCTCTGGGCAGGCTGGCCTTTTTTCGTGCGCGGCTGGCGATCCCTGGTAAATCGCAGTCTCAACATGTTCACCCTGATTGCGATGGGCGTTGGTGTCGCCTACAGCTACAGCGTCGCGGCCACACTCTTTCCCGGCCTTTTTCCCCCCTCCTTCCGCGGCAGTGGCGGAGAAGTGGCCGTCTACTTCGAGGCCGCCGCCGTAATCATCACCCTGGTGCTCCTCGGCCAGGTGCTGGAACTGAAGGCACGCAGTCAGACCGGCGCTGCCATCAAGGCGCTCTTGGGGCTCGCCCCCAAGACCGCCCGGCTGATTCGGGATGACGGCATGGAAGATGACGTCCCGCTCGGCCAGGTCCATCCCGGCGACCGTCTCCGCGTGCGCCCCGGTGAGAAGGTCCCGGTGGACGGCACGGTGATCGAGGG
This sequence comes from Geobacteraceae bacterium, assembly GCA_041481895.1. GTDB lineage: Bacteria > Desulfobacterota > Desulfuromonadia > Geobacterales > Geobacteraceae > JAMPXD01. Next base: position 2,295 of record JBGPCQ010000219.1, read on the forward strand.
AGCGAGCAGCGTGGACGAAGCCATGATCAGCGGCGAAGCGATCCCGGTGGAAAAGGTGGCCGGCAGCCGGGTTACAGGCGCCACGATCAACGGCACCGGCAGCCTGATAATGCGCGCAGAAAAGGTGGGAGCCGAAACAGTGCTGGCGCAGATCGTCAGGATGGTTTCAGAGGCCCAGCGGAGCCGCGCCCCGATCCAGAAACTGGCCGATGTGGCAGCCGGTTGGTTCGTCCCCGCGGTAATGCTCTCCGCCATTGTCACCTTCATCATCTGGAGCATCTTCGGACCGGAACCCCGCATGGCCCACGCCCTGATCAACGCCGTGGCGGTACTGATCATCGCCTGCCCCTGCGCCCTCGGTCTGGCCACTCCCATGTCAATCATGGTCGCTACCGGCAAGGGGGCGACCATGGGTATCCTGTTCAAGAACGCCGAGGCGATCGAACTGCTGCGTAAAGTCGATACCCTGGTAGTGGACAAAACCGGCACGCTCACCGAAGGGAAACCAAAATTGGTCGCGGTTGAAACCGTCGTCGGATTCGATCAGCAGAAGCTTCTTTATCTGGCGGCAAGCCTGGAACGGGGGAGCGAACACTCTCTTGCTGCGGCGATTGTCGGCGGAGCAGAGGAGCGCGGCATCGAGACAGTCGCAGTCGAGGGATTCCAATCAATTACCGGCAAAGGTGTCACAGGTCGCATCGACGGCATCGATGTGGCCCTGGGGAACCGGAAACTGCTCGAAAACCTGGGGATTGATGCTCCTGCGCTCCTGAACCAGGCGGAATCGATGGAGGCCAAAGGGCAGACCGTCATGTTCGTGGCAGCGGATGGCAAACCGGTCGGCCTGCTCGGTGTTGCCGACCCTGTTAAGGAGACCACACCGGAAGCGCTGCGTCAGCTGCGCGCGGAAGGAATCCGCATCGTCATGATGACGGGCGACAACCGAACCACGGCCCGGGCAGTGGCCCAACACCTCGGCATTGACGACATTCTGGCGGAAGTTCTCCCGGAAGAGAAGGCCGCCAAGGTGAAAGAACTCCAGGCTGAAGGGCGCTTTGTCGCCATGGCCGGCGACGGCATCAACGATGCCCCGGCTCTGGCCCAGGCCCAGGTCGGCATAGCCATGGGTACCGGAACGGACGTCGCCATGGAGAGCGCCGGTGTCACCCTGGTCAAGGGGGATCTGCGCGGTATTGTTCGCGCCCGCCTTCTGAGCAGGGCCACCATGGCCAACATCAGGCAAAACCTGTTCTTTGCCTTCTTCTATAACGCCCTTGGCGTTCCCTTGGCAGCCGGCGTTCTCTACCCCTTCTTCGGTATTCTGCTCAGTCCGATGATCGCCGCAGCGGCAATGAGCTTCAGTTCTGTCTCGGTCATCAGCAACGCTTTGCGGCTGCGGAAAGTGAAGCTGTGATTTAGGTGCGAATCGTGAAAAGAAAAACAAAGGCTGGAACACCCGGAGACTGCACATCCGGCGCACATCCCAGCCTGCCTTGGCGGCGGTTGGGGCGTTTTTTTGTCGTCACAGTATTGACTGGTTTCGTTTTGAACGAAATATGGGAAATGGCGCAGATGTCCGCTTACG
>JBGPCQ010000220.1:0-3871 GCA_041481895.1 Geobacteraceae bacterium
GACATCTTCGTTCTTTCCGGGATACCGCGACGGATCAACGACCCGACGCCCTTTACCGCAGCGGACAGCCCCCTTGTGGCGCCGACGGTACGGGTGGGGCAGACCCTGCTCGCCCGTACTCTCAATGCCGACTATATCATCCAGCAGTTCACTCTCGGCATCGACGCGGAGGTGATCGCCATGGACGGCCGGGGGCTGGGAATTCCTCCGTTCCAGCAATACTCCCGGCCCTTCCCGCTTCCCGCGGGCACGCCGTTCCGGCTCACCTCGGCGATGCGCTGGGATCTGATCGTCAAGCCGACCACGGCCGGCACCTTCCCGGTGAAGATCGAGTTTTTAAACCAGATTACCGGCAAGCTGCTCTACACCGCCCGGACTTCCATCACCGTCACACCGTGATTGATCATATCCGGGATGGCTCTGGAAACCTGTTCAGCTGACAGACGGGTGTGCGCGCAGCTGCCTGATGGTCCTGTTCGACCTCTCGAAGGGCAAACCCCGGCTGAAGCCGGTCAAGGGGTAACAGGAGCATGATACGGCACGGGGATGCTTGACAATCCCCGTGCCGTTGTTATACATACATACCATGTTAAAGCGGCTGTCATTATTCTTTGTCTCCCTCCTGCTCCTTGCCAGCCTGGCAGAGGCGTTCCATCATCATGATGACGGCGCCGACCATCCCGACTGTTCTATCTGCATCGCCACCCACCAGCAGGCCGATACTGGGTACACTCCCCCGGCCCTGGAAATTCACAGGCACTTTACCGAGACGGCCTATCTCCGGCCGGCTCTGGTTGCCATCTCCCACACTTTTTTTACCCCTGCCAATAACCGCGCTCCTCCCGTGTAGCCTCTCCATTTTTTCCCATTACATTAACCTGCACACGACAGCAGTGCCTCATTGCGCCTTTGTCAACGGACAGGCGGCGCAAAGATGCCTGTATCTTTGTGCGACTTAAACACAATTTTACGTGGAGGAGCCATGAAACAGGTTATTTCTGTTCTAAGCATGGCTGTGTTCTGCGCATGCAGCGCGTCCGCTTTCGGCCAGGAGAATTTTGCCGAACGCCTCAATGCGCTGGAGAATGCGTTGAAAAGCCAGGCCAGGACCATCGAGGAGCAACAAAAAACCATAGATGTTTTAAAGGAAGAGATTATACGTCAAAAAAGCCAGGAACCGGAGCAAGCAAGCCTGGAGCCGCAAGAGAAGGCCCAGGAGGAGTCATCGCTCTCGGCGAAGGTGAGCGGCTTTTTCGGCGGCAGCTTCCTCTCCAACCCGAACATTTCCCTGGTGCTCGATACGTTTGCTTCCACATCGAGCCTGAGGAACAGCGAGCTGGCCAACCGGGGCATTCCCGGCTTCACCGCCCGCGGGTTCGAGCAGACGAGCGGCTTCAATCTGCGGGCGGCGGAACTGTTCCTGTTTGCTCCGGTCGACCCCTACTTCAACCTTTACGCCAACATCCCGATAACCGAAGACGGGGTCGAGCTGGAAGAGGCGTACGCCGTGACCACCTCCCTCCCCGAGGGGTTCCAGGTGAAAGGGGGGAAGTTCAAGAGCAATTTCAGCCGGCTGGATGCCCAGCACCCCCATGCCTGGGACTTCTTCGACATAGCCCTGCCGTACCGGGCTTTCCTGGGGGATGAGGGGCTCGGCGGCGAAAAGGGGGTGCAGCTCACCTGGCTGCCGGCGTTCCCTGTCTATACCCTGTTTGGGGTCGAGGTGCTGCAGGGAGAGAATGACCTCATGTTCGGCAAGGACGCCCGCTCGGGCCCTCATGCCTTCTCTCTCTTTGCAAAAAGCTCGTTTGAGACGACCGACAACTCGACCCTCTACTTCGGGCCGTCGGTCCTGTTCGGCACGACCAGGAATACCAACATTGCCCCCCGTGCCGAGTTCGACGGAAACAGCGCTCTCTACGGGATGGAAGCGGTCTGGAAGTGGAAGCCGACCAGGGATGAAGGGCTCACTCTCCAGAGCGAGTATCTCTACCTTTCCCAGAACGGCAACCTGACCGATCTTGCCACCCTGAATATGGACTCACTGCGGAGGCGCCAGGACGGCTTCTATCTCCAGGGGATCTACCAGTCGGGGCGCTGGCGGTTCGGTGCCCGCTGCGACATGCTGGGCCTGTTTGCCGACAGCTTCAAGCGGGCCGGCGTGCAGCAGTCTCCGGGGAGCACCCCCTGGCGGGCAACCGGCGCGGTCGAATTCAACCCCTCCGAGTTCACCCGCATCCGGCTCCAGTATAACCATGACATGTCCGGACGGGACGGAAGGAACAACGATATGGCAATCCTGCAGTTTTTGTTCGGCATCGGCGCCCACTCCGCCCATAACTTTTGAGTATTGAAATCGAGAAGGAATCGTGAAGCTGAAAACTATGATTTTAGCCTCTCGATTACTTCAAGATTACTAGGATTAGAAAATCACAAGCACTATTTTGGAGGATAAACAATGCGAAAAATATTTTATACGTTGTTCCTGACGTTGATAGTCACCACCCCCGCCTTTGCCGGGTTGAACGTGGTGGCGACGCTCCCCTGGATCGGCAGCGTGGCAAGGGAGATCGGCCGGGACAGGATCAGCGTGACCACCCTGGTGAAACCGAGCCAGGACCCGCACATGGTCGAGGCAAAGCCGAGCATGATCATTGCCGGGCGGAAGGCCGACATCCTGATGTATAACGGCCTCGACCTGGAAATCGGCTATCTTCCCCTCATTCTCGAATCGGCCCGGAATCCCCGGATTGTCCCCGGCAAGCCGGGGAACTTCGACTGTTCCCGGTTTGTTCAGGTCATTGAAAAGCATACGGCAGTGGACCGGAGCATGGGGGACGTCCATCCCCTCGGCAACCCCCACTACCACTACTCGCCGACCAATATCCTCCGGATTGCGGAAGGAATGTCCGTTGCCTTGGCCGACCTGGACCGGACCAATGCGGACTTCTACCGGGCGAACTTCAAAAGCTTTGCCGAGCGCCTCAAAGAACGGCAAAGAAACTGGAGCGCCGGCTCTCTCACCGGGAAAAAGTTCGTCGCCTATCATAAGCTGTTTGAGTACCTGGCGGCGGAATACGGCTTCCGGCTTACGGGGTTTGTGGAGCCGAAGCCCGGCATCCCCCCGTCGGCGGCCCATATCGGGAAGCTCATCGGCGACATGAAGAGCGCCAGGCCCGACGGCATCCTCGTCACCCCCGCCCATGGCCTGAAGGAGGCGGAGTCGCTCGCGGCGAAGACCGGGGTGAAGATGATCGTCATTCCCCAGGATGTCGGCTCCATGAAGGGGACGGACGACTGGTTTGCGTTCATGGACACCATCATTTCATCATTACGTTAAGGGAGAACCGATGGAAGCCATTTCATTTCTTGTCTGGCCGTTTCTGGCCTGCCTGCTGCTGATCCTCATCCACGCCTGGTTCGGCATTCACATCCTGGAGCGGGGGATCATCTTCGTCGATCTGGCGCTCGCCCAGTTCATTGGCATCGGCATTGCGCTGTCGTTCCTTTTCGGGGAGGAAAAGAGTCTTCTCCTCTCCCTCGCCTTTGCCTTGATCGGGGCCGTGGTCCTCTCCCTCTCCAAGAAAACGGCACGCTACGTCAACATCGAGGCGTTCATCGGCGTCATCTACATATTCTCCCTCTCCGCCTCGATCCTGATCCTCGACCGGACCCCGCACGGGCTGGAAGAGTTCAAGACCATCCTGAACGGCAATATCCTCTGGGTGACGCCGCGGGAGATACTCTCCACTGCCATTGTCTACGGCGTGGTGGGGCTCCTGCATCTTCTGCTCAGAAAGAAGTTCCTTGCTCTATCGTACGAGGGGAAGGGGGGATTCCTGCTGGAGGTCCTGTTTTTCGCCAGCTTCGC
>JBGPCQ010000221.1:0-3850 GCA_041481895.1 Geobacteraceae bacterium
AAGGACCGCTATACGACCGAGATTGTCGGAGAGAAGATGCAGATGCTCTCCGGCAAAGGCGAAGGGGGCGGACGCCAGGGCGCAGGCCGCACGGATAATCAGAGCCAGGAGTCGGCCTATGAGGAGCCGGTGTTCAATCCGGACGATGATATTCCGTTCTGATATGGGAAACTCTTTTCAGGCAACCGCTCGGTTGCCTTTCTCTTCTCCCGGCACAAAGGAGGAACCGATGAAGATCAGGAAAAAAATCCTCGATTTCGAGTATGAAGAAGTGCTCGACGCAAAGACCAGGGAGCTCATCAGGGTCGGCTGCGCGGTGGCGGTCGGCTGCCCCGCCTGACTGAAAAAACACTTCGCGGCTGCGAAGGAAGCCGGCGCTACCCAGGCCGAACTGAAGGAAGCCCTCGCCTATGGCATCATTGCACCGTCCGGCAGGGCGAAGAATTTCGTGGTAGGGCTCATGAATGAACTGGAAGGTTAGGCTCGCCCCCATCATCGCGTCAGATTTGACCCGCCCTCAATCGCAAAATCCTCGACGTAGCCCTGCTACGCCTGCGTTTTTGCTCAACCGGCCTGGCCAAATCTGACATAAATATGGGCGTGAGCTCTCCCCAATTTGATTTACTTAAAAGCTCTGAGTTGAGGTTGTGAAGATTCCCCGTATCTACCATAGACTGTTCCCGGCACGTACCAGGAAGCGCGTCTCCATTCGCCGCAACGTCATCAACCTCTCCCTCCCCGTTCTCCTTTCCTCTCTCTTTCAACGGCTCGTCTCCATCGTGGATATCTTTCTGGTAGGAGGGCTGGGGGCGGCAGCGATCGCGGCCACCGGCCTGGGTCAACTGCTGATTTTCGTGGTCATGACCGTGTTCTGGGGCCTCGCCACCGGAACCACCGTGGTGATCGCCCATCTCTGGGGGGGAAGGCGCCATGATGACGCCCGGAAGGCCGCCTTCACGGCCCTGCTTGCCTGCGCCCTCCTGGCGGTCGGCGCGTCGCTGCTCGGCTGCTCATTCGGTGACGATCTGGCCCGTTTTCTGGGAGCGCGCGATGAGGTCCTGCGCCTCTCCGGCGGCTACATCCGGCTCGTCTTCCTCTATTTCGCCTTCACGGCCGGACTCAACATCCTTTCCGCCATCATGCACGGCGTCGGCAACACGAGAACCCCCATGGAAGGGGTCATTCTCGTAAACATCCTCCACGTCGTGATCGCCTATCCCCTCATCTACGGCAAATTCGGGTTCCCGCAGCTTGGCGTCACCGGCGCGGCCTACGCCATCAACGCCTCGGAATTTTGCGGCTGTCTCTACCTCCTGGTCCAGGCGCTCCGCCGGGGCTACCTCACGATCGGCAGACCTGACGCAGAGCTGTTCGGCAAGATCTGGCAGGTAGGCTACCCGGTCGCCCTCGAACGTATTGCCCAGCAGTCGGGGCAGCTCTTCTACTCGAAATACATCATCAGCTTCGGCACTGCAGCCTATGCGGCCCACCAGATCGGACTTTCCATCGAATCCCTGTCGTTCATGCCCGGGGCGGGAATGGGCATTGCCGCCGCCACCCTGATGGGCCAGGCGCTCGGGGCGCACAAAATCAGGCGCGCCAGGATCAGCCATCGGGAGGCCCTCAGGCTCGCCATACTGGTCATGGCCTCCATGGCCCTTCTTTTCCTGTTCGTGCCTCACTTCCTGATCGGGCTCTTCACCCATGACCCGGACGTCATCGCCAAGGGATGCATATTCCTCAGGCTGGTGGCCTTCGCCCAGGTGCCGCTGGCCCTCTCGTTCGTCTATGCCGGCAGCCTCCGGGGGACCGGTGATACCCACTACGTCTTTCTGGTCACCCTTGCGGCCATGTGGGGCATCAGGGTCTTTCTCTCCTATGTCGCCGTGGTCTGGCTCCACCTTTCTCTTCCCGTCGTCTGGGGGATATTTCTTCTCGACTGGCTCTTCCGGGCGGCTGCCTTTGCCTGGCGCTACCGGCAGCGGGATCTGCACCAGATAGTGCTGTAGCGCGAAAGAGCGGAAGCGCGGAAGGAAAACAGTTCTCCCTCCGATCTCCCGCTCATATATGAATAACTACTCGCTCGTCTTTTAACTGACGATACCTTGCATCCGCGTAACAATCAGCTTCCAGTTTTCCTTCCGTACTTCCGCTCTATTTCTGTGTCCAGGTCCCGTCGGGAAGCTCTATCCACCATCCCGGCTTTGCCTCCTCCCGTTTGGTGTCGGCGTAGATAGCGGCCGCCTTGTTCATGAGCTGACTAAAATTAGATTTGGCGCCCGGCTGCTTCTTCAGGCCGATTTTTTCTATCGCCTTGGCCATGCTGCTGATTACCGTCTTGCGGTTCTCGTTCTCTGCCTTGACGAGTGCTTCGCTGGTTCCAAGTTTCGCCTTGTCCCGAATAGTAAGAATCCCCTGTTTGTTTACCCCGACCGCACCGCTGTCGCGCAGGGCGTTCAACCTGGGGAGCCTCTTCCGCATTTCGTCATAAGCCTTCAGCACCTCGGGCATGCCGGCAAGCTCGATGGCCAGTTCGTCCGCAACCGGTTCCTGGGCATAGGCCACGGATGCCAGGGAGAGGCTGAAGTCTCCCTTGAACAGCATGCTCTGCGGCTTGACAGCATCTTTCTTTTCCTCGCTGCCGGGCGGTTGTTCCCCCGCCGGCGGCGCCTCTGCGGGTGGTTTGGCCTCTCCCCCCTGCTTCAGCAGCATCTCATCAAGGCTTTTGTACGCCTGCTTCACATCTTTTTCGGGGAAGTAGACGTTAACGTTAATAATGGCGCAGGCGGCCATGAAACCGCACAGCCCTGCACAAAGCCATTTCAGGAATAGTTTTCGCGTCATATGGAGACCTCCCTGCAAAGAATGAATGCTGCCGGCCACTTAAGGTTCAGGATGACTGTTTGAAACATGCCGGTCTGTACAGCCGGTAAGTGCTAAAATCGGAAGCATGAGATACGACATAATTTATCTTCAGTGCTGCATCCTCATACACATCCCTCTTTTTGAATTGTATCACCGGTTGGCCCTTGTGCAACAGCTAGCGAGCGAATTAAACCTTAAAGACAGGACATTACCGTACCACTTGCGGCAAGAAAAAGTGCTCCCCTGGACGTGCATATTTCCAGAAATGACGTAAACTAAATAAAATACTAACGTTCCAGGAGGGACCCCATGATACTCGGCAAGTTACCCTACAAATCGGACCTGTTGCGGGAATTGAACAAACTCGCCACCCATCAGAAGATAAAGGGGGGCGTGGTGCAGGTGATGGGTTCGCTCGGACGGGCGCGGCTTTCCTTTTTCGACCAGAAAATCCGGGCGTACCGCGAGCTCGATTTCGATGCCCCCCACGAAATTGTCGCAGGGAACGGCAACATTTCACTTCGGACCGATGACGGTGTGCCGGCCGTTCACCTTCACCTCGCCGTCGCCGACAGCCAGGGGAGCGTCGTAGGAGGGCACTGTCTGGAAGGGTGCCTGGTCTTTGCCGTCGAGTTCGTCATCTGGCCATTCAACGGCCCTCCGCCCCGGCGCGTCCTTGACAACGCCACCGGCCTTTTCCTCTGGGAACAGGCTATCTACAGCGACAGCCCGCAGAAAATCGACCTGCGACCGGGACTAGACAGTGCGGAATAGCGACCGGACGGGGTAACGAATGCACGAAGGGGGGCCGATTCCGGCCCCCCTTCATTTTCAAAGGAATGAATATAGCTGTCAGTCGTTAGAATTCCTGCTCCATGGCCTTCACCTGGCGGGCCGTAAAGACCGGCCCGTCCTTGCAGACGTAGACGTTCCCCACGTTACAGCGGCCGCACTTGCCGAGTCCGCACTTCATCCGGTTTTCCAG
>JBGPCQ010000222.1:0-3812 GCA_041481895.1 Geobacteraceae bacterium
GGCACGGTGGTCGATCTGCTCGAAAACAAGGGGTTCAAGGAAATTATCAACCCCTGGGTCACCGACGTGGTGAAGAAGATTATTCCCTGGGAGATCCTGCAGGAGCTCTTTATCGGCGAGTACGGGGTGATTACCCTGGGTATTCGCTATGCAGTGGCGATTATTTTGCCTATCGTGGCGACCTTCTTCCTCTTCTTCTCGATTCTCGAGGACAGCGGCTATTTCCCCCGCCTGGCTCTCCTGGTGGACCGGCTGTTCAAGATGATCGGCCTGACCGGCCGGGCGGTCATCCCGATGGTGCTCGGCTTCGGCTGCGACACCATGGCCACCATGGTGACCCGCACCCTGGAGACGGTGCGGGAACGGATCATCGCCACCCTGCTCCTGGCCCTGGCGATCCCCTGCTCGGCCCAGCTCGGGGTGATCCTGGCGCTCCTCTCCAAGGCGCCCGGTGCGCTTGCCGTCTGGAGCATCTGCCTGATCCTGATCTTCCTGGTCATCGGCTTCCTGGCGGCCAGGGTGATGCCGGGGGAGGCCCCGATGTTTTACATGGAGCTCCCCCCGATGCGGCTCCCCCAGCTCTCCAATATCCTGACCAAGACCTATACCCGGATGCAGTGGTATTTCATGGAGATACTGCCGCTCTTCGTCCTTGCTTCGGTACTCCTCTGGATCGGTAAGATCACCCATTTCTTTGAAACAATGGTCAACTGGATGAGCCCGGTGATGGCCTCCATCGGCCTCCCCCGGGAGACTGCGGTGGCGTTCATCTTCGGCTTTTTCCGGCGCGACTACGGCGCCGCCGGACTCTACGATCTGCAGGAAAAGGGGGTTCTGAATCCGCGTCAGCTGACCGTGGCGGCGGTGACGCTCACCCTCTTCATCCCCTGTGTCGCCCAGTTCCTCATCATGAAAAGGGAGCGGGGGATGAAGGTGGCGGTTATCATGGGTGTGTTCATCAGCTTCTTCGCCTTCGGCAGCGGCTGGGCGCTCAACAAGTTCCTGATTGTTACGGGAATTCTTTGAAAAGTATGAAGGATGAATTATGAATTATGAAATGAACAACAAAGTCTGGGCTCTTTTGAAGGTTCAAGGTTGAATTTCATAATTCATCCTTCATAATTCATAATTCAAAGGGTTGGGTTTGATATGAAGTGCGGTTATTGCAGTTACGAGTTTCCGGAAGAGGAAGGGATCAAGGGGTGCGGGAAGTGCGGCATGCCTGGCCGGTGCCATATGGTGCGCTGCCCCCGCTGTTACTACGAGAACCCTCCGGAAATCGGGTTTGTTAAGAAACTGAAAGAAAAATATGGTAAGAAATTGTAGGGGCAGGGCTTGCCCCTGCCCGGAACCAGGGCACCCGCAAGGGGCGCCCCTACAGACCGAACAATGTGACATAAAGGAGTGAACAATGAAATTGACGGATAGAGCAGAAGAGATCCTCGAGGCTCTCTGGATCGCGGTGGAGGAGAAGGGACAGGGGTATGCGGAGAGGGAGAAGATCCGTGTAGACCCGGACGATTCCGCCTATGCCGAATTGACCTCCCTTGCGTTCATCGAAGTGAAGGAGGGACGCGTCTATCTTCGTCCGGAAGGGAAAGAGGAGGGGAGGAAGACCATCCGCCGCCACCGTCTTGCTGAGCGGCTCATGATGGATGTTTTCAACATCCGCGGCGAGGCAGGCGACGATAAAGCGTGCCAGTTCGAGCACCTCCTCACGGAAGGGGTGGACGTCAAATTGTGCACGATGCTCAACCATCCCGCCACCTGCCCCCACGGCAAGCCGATCCCTCCCGGCGACTGCTGCGATGAGGCGAAAAAGAAGGGCGATCTGGGGGTGGTGCCCCTCACCGAGCTGAAATCGGGAGAGGAGGGGGAAATCGCCTACATTCTGACCGAGGACGACAAGAAGATGCAGAAGCTGATGGCCATGGGGGTCCTCCCCGGCAACAGGATTATTCTGACCCAGTCCTTTCCCTCCTATATCTTCCGGGTCGGCTTTTCGGAGTTCGCCATAGACACTGCCATGGCGCGGGAGATCTTCGTCCGCATATCTTAAGAATGGCCTTGGGCTTGACAGACGAATCATGTCGCGGTATGGTTAGTGTTACGAATGTAAAAAAAGTAACACGCGATGGAGGGAAAAACCATGCACATGGCAGATGCTCTTCTTTCGCCCGCCGTCGGCGGCGCCTTCTGGGCGGTTTCGGCCGGAACAATCGCCTACAGTTCGAAGAAGGTGCGGCAGGAGCTGGACGACCGCAAGGCGCCGCTCATGGGGGTGCTCGGCGCGTTCCTGTTCGCCGCCCAGATGATTAATTTCAGTATCCCGGCGACCGGTTCCAGCGGTCACCTGGGCGGCGGGCTCCTGCTGACGATCCTGCTCGGTCCCCATGCCGCTTTTCTCACCATTGCGTCGGTCCTGGTGGTCCAGGCGCTCTTTTTCGCCGACGGAGGGCTGCTGGCCCTCGGGTGCAATATGTTCAACATGGGCTTCATCCCCGCCTTTATTGTGTATCCCTTCATCTACAGGAAAATAGCCGGCAGTAACCCGAATCTGACGCGCTTGACCGCGGCTATCTTGATTTCCGCCATTGTCACATTGCAACTGGGGCCCTTGAGTGTCGTGCTGGAGACAGTATTCTCCGGCATTTCCGCACTGCCGTTTGCCACGTTCATGCTCCTGATGCAGCCGATTCACCTGGCGATCGGGATCGTGGAAGGGTTTATTACCATTGCCGTGGTTTCGTTCGTGTACAGGGCCAGGCCCGAGATCGTTCAGTGCGCCCTGGAAGCGCGGCCCATCGGCAGCCATCCGGTGCGCAACGTGCTGCTTGGTTTTCTTGCCGCCGCGCTCCTCACCGGCGGGATCGTCTCCTGGTTCGCCTCTAAAAATCCCGACGGCCTTGAATGGGCCATTGCCAAGGTGACGGGGAAGGAAGGATTGAAAGGGCCCGAGCAGGGGGTGCACGGGGCCTTGGCCGCACTGCAGGGAAAAACCGCCTTCCTGCCGGACTATTCTTTCAGGAAGGCTGCCGGAGCAATAAATGACGGGACGAAGCCCGGGGGAACAGAAAAGAAGGACGAAGGCGGCAACTTCGGCACCAGTGTCGCGGGGATATGTGGCTCACTGATGATCTTGTCGCTCGTATTTCTGGCCGGTTTTATCCTCAGGAAGAAGAAGCAACCCGCCTGACGGACCGCGCTGCGGCATTGCCGGCAAGAAGACTCGTTGTGCGAGGGGTGAAGGTGGCATCAATCGATGGAACGTTACTCGATTTCAAGCGCCTGGACGAACTGTCCTCGGGGACAACCTCCATCCATCGCCTCGACCCGCGGGCCAAGGTCCTGGTGACCCTTGTCTTTATTGTTACGGTAGTCTCCTTCGGCAAATACGAGGTAACCGCACTCGTTCCCTTTTTCATCTTTCCTGCAATCATGATAGCGCTCGGCGGTCTCCCGGCCCGCTATATCGTCAGGAAAATTGCCCTGGTCCTCCCGTTCGCCTTCGTGGTGGGAATGCTCAACCCGCTGTTCGACCGGGAAGTGCTCGTGCGTCTCGGCCCTGTCGGTATCAGCGGCGGCTGGCTCTCCTGCGCTTCTATTACCGTCCGCGCCATTCTCACCATCGGTGCGGCGGTGATCCTGCTGGGAGTGACCGGCTTCCCCGCCATCTGCCGGGCGCTTGAGCGTCTGGGCATGCCCCGGGTTTTCGCCATGCAGCTGTTGTTCCTCTACCGCTATATTTTCGTCCTTACCGAGGAGGGGGCTCGGGCGTCGCGGGCGCGGGGACTCCGGTCATTTGGCCGCAA
>JBGPCQ010000223.1:0-3732 GCA_041481895.1 Geobacteraceae bacterium
CATGATCCGGTCAGCGGATGTTGCGTCCATAGTCAAGCTCCCATCCTCCCTGCGGCTGAACCGGCGGGTAACGATCCGGCCGGTCTCAGCGTCGCTTCGCTCCGTGGCGCGTCCGGAATACGGCAGACCCCGGCGGGGCATTTCTTATCGTGAATATGCGTTTCAAACTCCGCGCGGAAATGCTGCAGGGTGGCCAGTACCGCACTTGGCGCCATCCCGCCCAGACCGCAGACCGCAGCGGCCTTCATCGTCCCGGCAAGCCGCTCCAGAAGAAGCAGATCCGCGTCGTGCCCATAGCCTTCGCAGATCCGGTCCATGATGCGGGACATCTGCCTCAGTCCCTCGCGGCAGGGCACGCATTTGCCGCACGATTCATCCAGGAAAAATCCGACGAGATAGCGGGCCATGTCGGCCATGCAGGCCCGGTCGTCCAGGACGATGATCCCGCCCGTCCCGATCATTACCGTCTCCCCGGCGACATCCGCGGTATCGATGGTCAGATCGAGCATTGCGGGCGGCATGCAGCCGCGCGCGGCGCCGCCTGCCTGGAGCGCTTTGAGGGGACGGTCGCCGATGATCCCGCCGCCGATCCCGTAGATCATCTCACGCAGCGTGATCCCGAACGGCACTTCGACCAGCCCGGCATTCTTGACCGCACCCTCGAGGGAAAATACGGTCGTTCCCGCAGTGCGCCTGGTCCCCATCGCTGCATACCACTTCGGGCCCCGGGTGACAATCGGCGCCACGCTCGCCCAGGTCTTCACGTTATTGACCACGGTCGGCTTGCCCCAGAGTCCGGCGGTTACCGGATAGGGGGGACGGCTGCGCGGTTCCCCGGCATTTCCCTCGATCGATTCCAGGAGAGCGGTTTCTTCTCCGCAGATGTACGCGCCCGCGCCGACTCTGACCTGAACCCGGTACGACCAGCCGCTGCCGAGAATATCATCCCCCAGGAGCCCTCTCGCCTCCGCATCGCCTATGGCCGCATGCAGAGTTTCGATGGCCAGCGGATACTCGCTCCGGACGTAGATGAACCCCTCCCGGGCGCCGATGGCGTAGGCGCCGATCAGCATCCCTTCGAGGACGGCATGGGGGTCTCCTTCGAGGACCGTCCGATCCATGTAAGCCCCCGGTTCCCCCTCGTCGGCGTTGCACACCACGTATTTCGTCTCACCAGCGGCCTGCCGGGCGAACCGCCACTTCTGCCCGGTGGGAAAGGCTGCCCCGCCACGGCCGCGAAGGCCGGAGTTCGCCACCACATCGATGACCTCATCCGGCGCCATTTCCGTGAGAGCGCGGATAACGCCGCGATAGGCGCCACGGGCGATGGCTTCTTCGATGGAGAGGGGGTCGATGGAGCCGCAATTGCGCAGAATGACCTTTTTCTGATGACGATAGAACGGAAGGGAGGACCATTCAGGAAGAGCGGCAACTGCTTTCGCGGGAGGAGGATAGGTATGGGCCTCACCGGTCATGATATGCTCTTCGGCCTCAAACCGGGCCAGGGCCAGATCCGGACGCAGGTCGCTGTTTTTGGCGAACGCGGCGAGGAGACTTTTGGTCTTCTCCGGGGTCATGTTGCCGTAGCTGATCCGCGGGCCGTCCGGCACAACCAGATCGAGCAGCGGTTCCTGTGAGCAGAAGCCGATGCACCCGGTCCGCGCGACCACGGCGTCAAGACCCAGCTCCTTGACGGCGCTCAGGGCTGCAGCCTCAATGTCCCGTGCCCCGACCGCGAGCCCGCAACTGGCGGAACCGACGAGGATCTTCAGCTTCTCGGGGTAAAGTGTGGCAAGCCCTTTGGCTTCCGCGCCCTTCAGATCTTCTGCTGTGCGTATGGATTGGTTCATGCGAATTGCTCCAAAATCTGCGGAAGCCTGTCAAGGTCAACCCTGGCGAAGCTTTGGCCGTCGATCCGAATGGCCGGCGAACTGGCGCAGAGGCCGAGGCAGCGGACCGTCCGGAGCGTATAGCGGCCGGTCGGGTCGGTCCCCCCCGCCTGCACGCCAAGCGTTTCCTCAAGCCGTTCAAGCAGTGCCCGCGCACCGCGGGAGTGACAGGAGGTCCCATCGCACGCTTCCACGACGTGCCGGCCGACCGGTTCCAGCCTGAACTGATCGTAGAAGCTGGCGACCCGCAACACCGAAGCCAGGCGCACGTCCCAGCTTTTGGCCATCTGTTCCAGGACCTCCCGGGGGAGATGACGGTAGGCGCTGCTGATCTCCCGAAGGACCGGCATCATGGCCCCCTCTTCCCCCGCGTAGCCGGCGAGGAGCTCGTCGAGACGCAACGTTTCCTCAGGTGAGAGCGCCTCCCGCGGCTGAAACTCCGGCGGGGTCTCGGGGTGGTTGCGCACCGGGCAGGCGCTCCAGCAATCGCCGCAGCCGGTGCACTTGGCGGGGTCCACGCTGCGCGGACGCTGCGTGACCTTTGCCCGGAAGCGGCCGGCCTCCCCTTCCAGTCCCGCCACATCCGCCATGGTCAGGACTTCGATGTTGAGATCGCGCATGCATTCGACCAGCTTGGGGGAAATAATGCAGGTGGCACAGTCCCCGGTCGGGAAGGTCTTGTCCAGGCGGGCCATCCCTCCGCCGATGGTCGGACTCTCCTCGACCAGATAGACCCGGAACCCGGCTGCAGAAAGATCAAGGGACGCCTGGATACCGGCGATGCCGCCGCCGCAGACGAGCACTGCTCCCACCGGTCCCGCAGCGTCTGTCGTTGCGGTTGTGACTGCTGCCTGTATGTTATTTGTAGTCATCGTGTCTCTTCCTTAAGCCCCCTCCTGAACTCCCCCCGCTGGGAGAAGGAATGGGAGGGGGAAAGCCAACGTGTTACAGTCTGCCTACACCCCGCTTGCCGCCAGGAGGGGCGCGGCGCTGACGATCACTGCATCCAGCCCCACTTCCGCCTCTGAGAGACCCAGGGCGAGCCCCAAGAGCTGGGTGATATAAAGCACCGGGGTGTCGGGAATGGCTCCATGAGCCTTGGCTGCGTCCGCCTGGCGGAGATCCAGATTGCTCTCGCAGAGCGGGCAGGCGACCGCCAGACACTCGGCTCCTGCCTGTCTGGCCATGGTGAGGAGCCTGAACCCGAGCCGATTGACAATCTCGGAACGGGTGATGGAGAGCGCGCCCCCGCAGCATTCCGTCTTGAACGGCCAGTCCACCGGCTCAGCGCCGATGGCCGCCACCAGGTCGTCCATGCAGACCGGGTGCTCGGTGTCATCGAAAGCGACGATCTCCGGCGGCCGCGTCAGCAGGCAGCCGTAATAACAGGCGACCCGCATCCCTTTCAGCGGCCGCACCACCTTGCTACGGATCGCCTCCAGCCCCAGGTCGTTGACCAGCACGTCGAGGAGGTGACGCACCACCACGCCGCCATCGTACGGCTTGCCGGTAATCCGCTCGACCCTGCTCCGCTCCGCCTGATCGCTCCGCACGACATGGTTGGCGGTGCGCAAGCGGGCATAGCAGGAGGCGCACGCAGTCAGCACCGGCAGCCCCATCGCTTGAGCCTTTTGCAGATTCATGACCGGCAGGGCCACGGAGAGCGAGGCGTTGGTGGTATGGGCCGGTGTCGAACCGCAACAGACCCAATCGGAGATTTCCACGAGTTCGATCCCCAGAGCCCCGCAGATTGCTCGTGTGGAGCGGTCGAAGTCCCAGCCGGTCGATTCGAGGCTGCAGCCCGGGAAAAACGCATATTTCATCGCTTTTTCTCCTCTTCTTC
>JBGPCQ010000224.1:0-3692 GCA_041481895.1 Geobacteraceae bacterium
ACCTCCGGTTGACCGTCAGCGGAGCGATTTCGGATGAGTTGGCGGAGAAGATCGTGACTGCCGCGCCGAAGGGGGACCGGACGGAACTGCGGAAGGCGATCGTCTCTCACCGGCGCTATCTCCTGAAGACCCTGTCACCGTCGGAGCGGGGAGAGAGTTTCCGTGCGCCTCGCCTCTGCGTGATGGTGCAAGGGGAACTGGAACTGGCGGAAAAGGAGCTGTTCCTCGACGTGCGGGGGTGGAACCTGCTGGATTACCCCCATGTCCTGACGCCGGCCGAGATTTCCGTGGACGAGGGGGCACGGACCTTCGAGTTCGACATCCGCGGCAAGAAGGTTGTCTACAGCCTGGTTGACCTGGAGCAGCAGCTTGACCTGAGCCATGTGCATACCGACTGGACCGAATCACTTCTTGTTCGCTGGCTCGACAAAAACGTGCGCCAGCCCGACGTGCGCCAGGAGGTTCTCCTCGAATTCCTGCGCCGGACGGTGGCCGACCTCCGGGAGCGCTGTCGGCTCGATTTGCCTGTGCTGGTGCGGAGCCGCTTCATCCTGGCCAAGGTCCTGGTGGAGAAGATCAAGGGGTTCCGCCAGGAGGCATGCAGCCGCGGCTACCAGGAAACCCTGTTCGGCCCGGATTCCGCAGTGGAGACGACCTTCGACTACGCCTTTAACTACGACCCGAACGTCTACCCGGCCACCTGGTACTATCAGGGGCGCTTCGATCTCTCGAAAAAGCACTACTACCCGGTAATTGGCGAACTCAAGAACCAGGGGGAAGAGTTCGAATGCGCCTGCGCCATTGCCGCACTGAAAGATGTCAAGCAGTGGGTGAGAAATCTCGCCATCCAGCCCAGGGCGTCCTTCTGGCTCCCCACCGCCAGCGACCGCTTCTATCCCGACTTCGTGGCCGAACTGCATGACGGCAGGATTCTCGTGGTCGAGTACAAGGGTGACGCTTACAAGTCCAACGACGATTCGAAGGAAAAGAAGCAGATCGGCCTGCTCTGGGAAGAGAAGAGCGGAGGCAAGGGGCTCTTTCTCATGGCGGAGAAGCGGGACGCCCAAGGACGGGACGTGCATCGGCAACTGGCGGACAAAGTGTAGGTGTAAAAATATTCTTAGCACGCGCATCCCTCAGCTTACCGGCCTTCGGCAATGACTCCCTTTTCCCTCCTTGACACACCCCTGCCATCTAGTGTAGTTTAGTATGTCCCACCGCTTGAAGGGACAGACTCTACCCGGAGACGGCCCTTTACCCCCATGAAAATTACAGCAATAATCCCCGCCAGGTATGCTTCCACACGGTTCGAAGGCAAAGCGCTCGCCGATATCCTGGGCAAACCGATGGTGCAGCGTGTTTATGAGCGGACGGCCCGGGCTTCCCTGGTTTCCGAGGTGATCGTCGCCACCGATGATGAGCGGATCGTCGCGGCCGTAAAGGCGTTCGGCGGCCGCGTGGAGATGACCGACAAGGGGCACGAGACCGGGACCGACCGCCTGGCCGAAGTGGCGGCTCGCATAGATAGCGACATCATCGTCAATGTCCAGGGGGACGAACCGCTCATCGAACCGGCCATGATCGACGAAGCGATTCGGCCGCTGGCGGATGACGCATCCCTCTCCATGTCGACCCTCAAGAACCGTATCACGACCCTTCACGATTTCCTGAGCCCGAACGTGGTTAAGGTCGTCACCGACTGGGAGGGGAACGCCCTCTATTTCTCACGATCGCCGCTCCCCAATTTCCGCGATAAATGGAATGACCTCAAGGATGAGAAGTTCGCCTCAGGGAGACTTCTCTGCTACCGGCATGTCGGGCTCTATGTCTATCGCCGCGACTTCCTCCTCCAGTACGCCCAGATGTCCCCCACCTACCTGGAACTGGCCGAAAAGCTCGAACAGTTGCGGGTCCTGGAGAACGGCTACCGCATCAGGGTGGTGGAGACGGAGTTTGAGTCGATCGGGGTCGATACGCCGTTTGACCTGGAAAAGGTGGTTGAAAAGCTAAAGGCAGGCACTGGGCGCTAGGTGCCGGGAAAACCAAAAACCTAGTGCCAGGTGCCTAGCGCCTGATTTTATAGGAGTTCTGCAATGAAGACCAAATTTATATTCGTGACCGGCGGGGTCGTATCGTCAATCGGCAAGGGGCTCGCCGCCGCTTCCCTCGGGGCGCTGCTCGAGGCGCGGGGACTGAGGGTCACCAACCAGAAGCTTGATCCCTACATCAATGTCGATCCCGGCACCATGTCGCCGTTTCAGCATGGCGAGGTCTTCGTCACGGACGACGGCGCCGAGACAGACCTGGACCTGGGACATTACGAGCGCTACACATCCGCCCGGCTCTCCAAGAAGAGCAACTTCACCACCGGCCAGGTATACTTCTCGGTCATCGAGAAGGAACGGCGCGGCGACTACCTGGGGGGGACCGTTCAGGTTATCCCCCATATCACCGACGAGATAAAGTCCAAGATCCTCGACAATGCCAAAGGCTCGGATGTCGCAATTGTCGAGGTCGGCGGCACTGTGGGGGACATCGAGTCGCTCCCGTTCCTCGAAGCGATCCGCCAGTTCAAGGCCGACCGGGGGGCCGGAAACGTGCTCTACATCCATGTCACCCTGGTCCCCTACATCAAGAGCGCCGGTGAGATGAAGACCAAGCCGACCCAGCACTCGGTCAAGGAGCTGCGGGAGATCGGAATCCAGCCCGATATCCTCCTCTGCCGGTGCGAACGGGACCTCCCCCGCGACATGAAGGCAAAGATCGCCCTGTTCTGCAACGTGGAAGAGAAGGCGGTCATCACCGCCCTGGATGTGGAGCACATTTATGCTGTGCCGCTTTCCTTTCACCGGGAGGGTCTCGACGAGCAGGTGGTGGAGAAGCTCAACATCTGGACCAAGGCCCCCGATCTGACCCCCTGGCAGGAGGTGGTGGACAAGCTGATGCACCCGAGCAAAGGCGAAGTCCACATTGCCATCGTTGGCAAGTATGTCAACCTGACCGAATCGTACAAGTCCCTGGCCGAAGCCCTGACCCACGGCGGCATCGGCAATGACTGCCGCGTCTTCCTGAAATATCTCGATTCCGAGAAGATCGAGGCCGAGGGGGTCGACGGGCTTCTGGACGGGGTGGACGGCATTCTCGTCCCGGGCGGTTTCGGCGAGCGGGGGACAGAAGGAAAGATCAGGACGATCGAGTGTGCCCGGACAAGAAATATCCCGTTTTTCGGCATCTGCCTCGGGATGCAGATGGCGGTCGTGGAGTACGCGCGCAACGTGTGCGGACTTGACGATGCGTTTTCGAGCGAATTCAAGCCGGACTGCGTCAACCCGGTCATCCATCTCATGGAAGAGCAGAAGGGGATCAGCCGCAAGGGGGGGACCATGCGGCTCGGCGCCTACCCCTGCACCCTCACGAAGGGGACCATGGCCCAGAAAGCATACGGCTCTCTGGAGATATCCGAGCGGCACCGCCACCGCTATGAATTCAATAATGCCTATCGTGAAACCCTCGTTGCCAAGGGGTTGGTGCTGTCGGGCATCTACAAGGAGGGGGACCTGGTTGAAATGGTGGAGATCCCCGGCCATCCCTGGTTTGTCGGGTGCCAGTTCCACCCCGAATTCAAGTCGAAACCCCTCAATCCCCATCCACTGTTCAAGGCGTTCATCGCCGCGGCGCTGGGGAACAAAAAA
>JBGPCQ010000225.1:0-3598 GCA_041481895.1 Geobacteraceae bacterium
CAATCTGAGCTTCGGAGAAATTTAGAAACAGGAAAGGGCTACCGTGCGGTAGCCCTTGTCATGTTTAAAATGGTCGGGATGACTAGATTCGAACTAGCGACCCCCTGCTCCCGAAGCAGGTGCGCTACCAGGCTGCGCTACATCCCGACTAAGTTTTTATATAGCCTTTTTAGTCTGTTTTGTCAACAGGATAACCGCTTGATTCATTAAAAAACCGTTGTCATATGACCTTTGAAGTGATACAAAACAAGATTGAGCGTAGTGCCGGGGACGGGGGGTATCATGGCCTGCCAGGACCTGCGGGAATTCCTGGATAAACTGGAAAAAGCGGGGGAGCTTCACCGCGTCGGCGTCGAGGTCGACCCGGTGCTGGAAATGGCCGAGATCACCGACCGGATGAGCAAGTCTCCGGAGGGGGGCAAGGCGCTCCTTTTCGAGCGGGTAAAGGGGAGCAGGTTCCCCGCGGCAACGAATATTTTCGGTTCAACCCGGCGCGTCTGCGCAGCCCTCGAAGTTGAAGAACTGGCCGGTCTCACCCGGCGCATGACGGAGCTGTTGCAGCAGGTCAAGGCCGATAATGCGCATGATGCCGGCACTGCTCTGGCAGGGAACCATGAATTCGCACGCTACCGGCCGGTAGCGGTGGAGAAAGGCGCGTGCCGGGAGGTTGTCGAGCAGGTTCCCGACCTGTCAGCTTATCCGATCCTCAAAAGCTGGCCCGGTGACGGCCGGCCGGGGGGGGACGGGCGGTTCATCACCCTCCCTCTCGTGTTCACCCGTGATCCTGATACCGGCATAGCCAATTGCGGCATGTACCTCGTCCAGGTCATCTCGCCGGCATTGGCCGGTATACGCTGGAGGCGGGAAAGCGGGGGGGGAGGACACCTGGCGAAATACCGGGCACGCGGGGAACGGATGCCGGTCTCCATCGCGCTGGGGGGGGACCCCGCGACGATTTTTTCCGCGATGCTGCCGCTTCCCGACTCTATCGATGAAATGCAGTTCGCCGGTTTCCTGCGAGGCAAGCCGGTGGAACTGGTATGCAGCCTGACTAGCGGCATCATGGTCCCTGCCCATGCGGAAATGGTGATCGAGGGGTACATTGACCCGGTCGAGACCTGCCCGGGAGGCGAGTTCGGCAATCACACAGGTTTCTATGCCCCTGCCCGGGAGTTGCCGGCCATGCACATTACCTGCATCACCCGGCGCCGTGAACCGATTTTTCCCTCCACCGTGGTAGGGCCGCCTCCCATGGAGGACTGTTATATGGCCAAGGCGGCGGAACGGCTGATGCTCCCCTTTACGCGGCTCGGGTTGCCGGAGATTATGGAAATAAACCTCCCCCTGGAAGGGATATTCCACGGGGCGGCAGTTGTCTCGATCGACAAGCGGTTTCCCGGCCATGCCCGGCAGGTCATGGCAGTCCTCTGGGCCCAGGGCTGGCTTCGCAACGCACGCCTGCTGGTTCTGGTCGACGGGGACGTTGATGTCCAGGATCTTTCCCATACCTTCTGGAAGGTCCTGAACAGCGTGAACTGGACAAGGGACCTGGTAGTCGCCGACCAGTCCGGCGATGATGGCCGGCCGGAAAGCGGTTTCCCCTACTGCGGGAAACTCGGGATAGATGCCACCCGCAAGCTGCCGGGAGAAGGGACTGA
This sequence comes from Geobacteraceae bacterium, assembly GCA_041481895.1. Lineage (GTDB taxonomy): Bacteria > Desulfobacterota > Desulfuromonadia > Geobacterales > Geobacteraceae > JAMPXD01. Next base: position 1,659 of record JBGPCQ010000225.1, read on the forward strand.
ACACGGATGGCCGGGGGAGGTCCGGATGGACGAGACGATACGGGAACTGGTCGGAAAGAGATGGCGTGACTATGGTTTCCGGGAATAAACGATACAGCCGGGCCTGCGGCCCGGCAAAGAAAGTAATCAGGGCGTTTCCATGGCACTGCAGAGCGGCATGACAACCGGTATTTTCACCAGGATCAGGATTTTCCTGGAAATGATCAAGTTCTCCCATACTGTCTTTGCGCTCCCCTTTGCCCTGACCGGAGCATTTCTGGCCGCGCGGGGCCTACCTTCATGGCAGCAGCTGTTCTGGATCGTCATGGCGATGGTTGGCGCGAGGACCGCTGCCATGGGACTTAACCGGGTGATTGATGCGGATATCGACGCGGAAAACCCGCGCACGAGTGGGCGGGCCATTCCTGCCGGTCTGATCGGCAGGGGGGCAGTCATCTTCTTTATCGTCCTCTCCGTTCTCCTCATGTTCTATGCCGCTGCCCGGCTGAACCCGCTCTGCTTTAAACTGGCGCCGGTGGCCCTCATTTTTCTGGTCCTCTATTCATACTGCAAACGCTTCACCTCCCTTGCGCACCTGGTACTCGGCATTTGCCTCGGGGCTGCGCCGGTCGGCGCCTGGATAGCTATCCGGGGGAACGCGGGACTCCCGGTGATCCTCCTGGGGCTGGCGGTTCTCTTCTGGGTTGCCGGGTTCGACATTCTTTATGCCCTGCAGGACCTGGAGTTTGATACAGAGCGCGGTCTCTGTTCCATCCCGGTCCGGCTGGGGGTCAATGGTTCACTCTGGACCGCCCGCGTCTTTCACCTGCTCATGGTGGCGCTCCTGGCATCTGTTGCCGTCCTCCTTGAACTGGGAGTTTTCTTCACGGCCGGACTGGTCGCGGCGATCATCATGATCCTGTATGAACACTGGCTCCTGCGGGATGGGGACCTCACCCGGCTCGACGCGGCCTTTTTCAATATGAACGGCTACGTGAGCATAACCATAGCTGTGGCAACTCTTATCGATCTCCTGGCCGGAAAGGGGGGGGCATGAGCGAGCAACGGCGCATTGTTCTGGCCATTACCGGCGCTTCCGGCGCCATTTACGGGCTGCGTCTCGCCGAAGAGCTCCTTGCAGCAGGGGCCCGGCTCAGCATCCTCATCAGCCGGCCCGGCTTTTCGGTACTGAAGGAAGAGTGCGGTCTTGACTGGGGAGGGGATGCCGCATATGTTGCCGCTTCCCTGTCGGCATACTTCAAGCCCGCCGAGGGCCGGCTTTCCTACTACCGGGAGGATGACTTCTTCGCCCCCCTGGCAAGCGGCTCCTCGGCCCCTGACGCCATGGTCGTTGCGCCCTGCTCCATGGGGAGCCTCGCCCGGATCGCGGCGGGGCTTTCCGGCAACCTGCTGGAGCGGACAGCCGACGTAACGATCAAGGAGGGGCGTCCGCTGGTTCTGGTCCCGCGGGAGGCGCCGCTCTCCGCTATCCACCTGGAGAACATGCTGAAACTGGCGCGTCTCGGAGTCCGGATTGTCCCGGCTATGCCTGGCTTCTATGGAAAGCCGCACACGATGAAGGACCTGACGGACTTTGTGGTGGGGAAAGTGCTGGATCAGATCGGTATCCCCCATCGGCTCTTCCAGCGGTGGGGGGATACACCCGTAAGGGGTGAAGAGTGAGGAGTGAGGGGGGAAGGGATATAATCAGCAAAATGAGCAGTTCATTCACGTCCCTGGCGGAAAAGGTTACAAACGGTGAGCGGATCACTGATGCCGATGCCCTGTTCCTGTTCCATTCCCCGGAACTCCTGGAGATCGGGGAGCTTGCGGCCCATGCCAACAGGGCGAAAAATGGCGACCGCGTCTTCTTCAACGTGAACCGCCATATCAACCACACCAATATCTGTGTCAACCGCTGCACGTTCTGCGCTTTTTCAAAGACGGCGGACGAGCCGGGC
>JBGPCQ010000226.1:0-3533 GCA_041481895.1 Geobacteraceae bacterium
CCGAGGGGACGGCAGTGCTGAACCTTTTTCCCGTATTTGAAGCGGTGGACAAGGTCCCTGACCGGACCGTCGAACAGTACCGCGGCCCGGGCCGCGGCAAAAAAAGGCGGGTCCTGGATGCACCCGCCGCAGAGATGGTCATCTCCCCCCTCCGTCAGGAAGGGAAGCCCGCAGAGCGTACAGTGGGGAGACGTAATGGGGGGGCTCCCGGCCAGACAGCTCTCACACATGTGGATCGCGCCGGCATCGGGGATGAATCCCTTGCACGCGTGGCAGAGAGGCGGGAAAAGGATATCGGTAAAGGCGGAAAGAAACAGGGACCAGGGACCGGGGCCTGGTGAGAGCTTTGTATTCATAGCAGTACCTGTCCCCCTTTGCACGCTCACACACAATTGAAACGAGGGATTTTTGACTCGATCTCTCGATCGACCCCTTCGGGGCGCCTACGCGGTCCAACTCGCTTCGCTCGTTGTCGTCCTGGCAAGGAAATCAAGGGATTGCGCGGAGGCCCTCACCCGGCCTGCGGCCACCCTCTCCCAAAGGGAGAGGGTAAACTGTGTTCATTCCCCCTCTGGGGGAGGGATAGGAAGAGGGGGCCACATCACACAAAGCAAGACCGCAGATTGACACAGCCAGGGCGGAAAAGGACCGTTTCAAAGTCCCATATCCTCGTTGACCACCAGTACGTGCAAGTCGGTCAGGCGCGGTTTCCGGTCAATGACGGTGGTAATCCGGCAGATCCGGTCGGGGGAGTTGCAGTCGCAGCAGAAGCCGGTCTTGGCGCAGGGGGTATTGTAGTTGAGGCGCCTGGCATTGGGCGGGGATGCCGACTCCTTGATCCGCTTCACGGCAGCGGCGACATCGCCGTCCACCAGCTTGTTGCGCCCCGCCACCACGATCACCTTCTTCGGGCCGAACAACATTGAGCCGACCCTGTTGCCGGTGGCGTCGATGTTGACCAGGAAGCCGGAGAGAGTTACGGCGTTGGCGCCGGTCAGGAAAAGGTCGCAGGTGAGCTGGCGGCGCATGACGGCCAGCCGCTCCTCCGGAGCGAGTCCCGGGACGCTGTGGTTGAGGAGTTCCTTCCCCATCGCCCTGAGGCTGTCGGCCACCTTTAGGTCCGCCACCGACAGGGAGCCGCCGAACCCGACGGTTTCGGCGCTCTCCGCCGCCGCGACGATATAGTCGAACGCCTGCTGAGCGGTCCGGCAGTACACGGCCGTGAACCCGTTCTTCCCCAGCGATTCGACCGCCTTCTCGCACTTTTCTTCATAACTCCAATCAACCAGTTCCCGGGTCAATGTCATGGCGCAACTCCCTGGAGAGAACAGCAGGTGAAATTCAAGAGATCCCTCGTGTAATGTGGGGAAGTTATAGCACAAAAGGTGACTTCTGCAAAGCCGGATAATGGGTGCGAAGGTGGGAAGTTATTAGAATTTATAACTACGCCACTTCCGGTGGCGTTTTCCCGCCACCAAGCGTCAACCCTCGTATGAAGTTGCGGAGGAATTGGTCGCCACAGGGTTTGTAATTTCTGTGCCCTTCTGCTCGAAACATCGCGGACAATTCGGATTTTGAAAGTTGGACGCCGGCCTTTCCGAGGAGCGCGAGCATTGCCTCATCGTTCAATTCCAGAGCTATTCTGAGTTTCCTCAGGATGAGATTATTGGTCAACGCCATGTCCGTCGTTTTAGCCGAACCGGGCTTTGGATCGTGCGCGCCCCGCCTGGAAATGATCAGGCCGTCCAGGAACGCTCCCATCACCGTGTCGTCGCAGACCGCAAAGCCGGTCTCTTCCTCTTTTTTCAGCAGTTTCAGCACGTCTATCGGTCTGATTTCATGCCCGCCCAACGTGCATGATTCGGCTATGGTTTCGCCATTCAGGTTCAGCGCGTAACGGAGCCTGCGGAGCAGATCGTTATTGGTCATGGTTTTTTCCCTTTGTGAAAATCAGAAATACTCGGCCAGACCGCTCTCAATCCGTTCAAAACGGGCTACTCGCTCCGGTGGCCGGCCCCCCTCCAAAGCAGTCAGTTCGGCATCCGACAGTTCCAGTTCCGGCGTCAACGGCCGTCGCTCCAGATACAGGGCACGTCCGGTTTCCAGCACGATCTTTTCAAAGGGGTAGCGGTAGCTTGGATTCTGCAGGAGAGCTGCCTCGCAGTAGCGTACACCCGTTGTCGAAAGGGTCCGCAAATAGCCGGGTTCCGTCACCACCTCGCCGAAAATGCAAACAGTCAGGGCCGCACGACGTCGGGCTGCTGCGTGCTGGAAGCGCCGTTTATAGGGGAATGAACAGTAGTTCACCGGCAGGGGAATGCCGTGTTCCAGCCCGAAACGAACCATCCTCAAGGCAGAGAGTTCCGACTCCAGTACCGTGACCTTCTCGCCATGGAGAAAGGTATAGCCCCGTTCCGTCAACGGGCCAAAGTTGTACGGCGTCAACCGCATCTGGTGCAGATTGAGGTGATTGACCCCCGCCTCGGCCATTTCAAACATCTTCCGTTTCAGCAGTTCTTCATCCTCAGGCACCGCCGGAATTTCCACTGTTACCGTTGGGATGCACCCCACCGCCAGACGCAATTTTTTGAGATTATAGCGGACAGCACCCAGGTCGAAGCGGATCTCGTCCAGGCCGGCATCGCGCAGACGGCTGCAGAGATCGGCAGTCAGCAGGGTGCCGTTGGTATAGAGCCAGAGGTGAACATCATCACCGCAACGCTTGCGAACAGCACTCAGGTAGGCCAGGGTCAGGTCCGGCGTCATCAACGGCTCGCCGCCGCTGATGCTGACGCCGCTGAACCCCAGGGCGGTCACATAGGCGGCATAGTCCTCCGGACTGGTAAAAGCCAGGCCATTGGTAACCGGCGGCCCGTCATCGTCCTGTGCCGTGGGGCAGTAGAAACAGCGCCCGTTGCAGCGGCCATTGACGAACAGGCAGGACCAACCGCCATCACCGCAGCAAAGGCAACCGGGAGAGAGCCCGCTGCAATCCACCTTGGTCCCGGCGTAGCCGAAACAGGCGCGCTGATCCAGCCACTGCAGCAGTTCTTTTCGCTCAGCATTGGCTGCAGCCATCTGTTCAGGGCCTGCAAAGGTCAGCACGTCGTACTGGAGGCCGTACTCGCGGCGGTTGGACTCGATCAGCCGCTGCTGAATGCTTTCACTGAGATTTGACTGAACATGGGGGCACGGTGATGATGGCACGTGGTAATACCCTCGGGCGACGGAGTTGTTTTAACAGATGCCGATTAGTACCAATCTTCCGCAAGACCAAGTAGGGGGGTAGCTTCTGGCTGTAGATTAGTACTAATCAAGGGATGTTTTTAACCTACAAAAAGCAGTTAGTCACCACTAAGCCCCTAAAATCACTAAGAAAACAAAAAGTTGCAAAAAAAATCGGCAGGCACCAGACGGGTGAATCATAATTTTGAAAGATTCGGAATATGCCTCTTGTTTTTCTGATTAAACTTCGTGTCCTTAGTGTCTTAGTGGTGAGTCAAGTGCCGTTTTCAGGTTTAATGAATGTCCCC
>JBGPCQ010000227.1:0-3466 GCA_041481895.1 Geobacteraceae bacterium
GCCGCCTCCCGTGCCTCGTGGTGCTTCAGCAATCCTTTCAGCGTCGCGGGACGAATGAGCGGCACGTCGCCGCAGAGGATGAGGACCCTGCCGCCGACCCCTTTGAGAAAAGGGGCAGCGCAGGCAACGGCATGGCCGGTGCCGAGCTGCTCCTCCTGGATTGCGAAGGCTATATTTCCGCTGCCGGAAAAATGTTCCTGCACGGTCTCCGCCTGGTGGCCAACCACCAGAACGACCCTGGTAGCGCCCGCCTCCCGGGCTGCCTCGACTGGCCAGTGGACCATCGGCCTCCCTGCCAGCGGGTGCATGACCTTCACCAGCCCGGACTTCATCCGTGTCCCCTTGCCGGCGGCGAGAATCAGCGCAGATACATTCTTCATTGAGAACCCCCCGAGGGACATATAAATTCTTACTTTAAACGATAACTCGCCGTTGCGTCAAGGGATTAACTCGCTGCTGTCCGGAAACTCGGGCCGGGAAAAAGTGGAGACAGGGGGGGCTTGTGCGGGCTGTGCATTTGCCTTTACATATCAGAGAGTTCCGATTATAGTTTGATGAGGGGAGAGACCATGGGTGTTGCCGAAGACATCGCTCTTTTCGAGCAGAGGCTGAATGAGCTGATCATCACTTACGAGCAGTATTTCATCGGCATCGAGAAGCGTGAGCCGATGAAACTTTTCAATGAGGTGGAACGCCTGGGAAGGAAATACCTGAGCGTGCCGATCGTCAACACCATGATGAAGTTCAAGTACAACGCCACCCTGGCGCGCTTCAACAGCTACAAGCAGTACTGGAACCGTATCAATCATCTTATCGACGAGGGGAAATATTCCCGTGACCGGTTCAGGATGGAATTGCACACAAAGAACCGTGATCCCGACCTGCCCGCTAAAGAGGTGCAGGCACAGCCGGGCGAGAAGGGCGTCAACCTTGAAATCGATACCATATATCAGAAATTCATCGAAGCCCGCAAAGCATGCCACCTGTCGGTCGGCAGCATAACCCATGAAATGATCGCCGCCGCCATCGAAAAGCAGAAACCGCTGATCATCAGCAAATTCAAGTGCAGCGCGGTGGAGTTCAAAGTGGTCATTGAGGAAGGGATGCCGAAGATCAAGGCCCGCCCCAGGATGTAGCAGGCGTGCGACGCTGCCCGGGCCCAAACCCCTGAATCGTGACTCTCGACCCTCAACCATAACTTTATGAACGTTATCCTCGTCGCTCTACATTCCTACCCTTCACCCCAGGCCGTGCCCCTGGCCAACTCCTTTCTCAAGAGTTACCTCGCCACGGACGAAGAACTCTCCGCCAGGGTCGAGGTAGAGCTCCGCGACTTCTTTGTCGGCCGGGACCCCGGCTCATGCGCTGCTGCGCTCCTGGGTGAACACCCCGACGCCGTCGGGTTTTCCATCTACGTCTGGAACAGGGCGGAATCCCGGGAGATCGCTACGCTCCTCCGCAAGGCCCGGCCTGACCTGACTCTCTTTGCCGGCGGCCCGGAGCCCACTGCCGACCCGGGAGGGGTATTACGTGAGGCCCCGTTCGATTTCCTCATTACCGGCGAAGGGGAAGGTCCCTTTCTCGCGGCCATGAAACGCCTCTGCAGAGGCACGACGGTGGCTGGGAGCGAAGGCGTTTCCCGTCGGGAAGGGGAGACCGTAAACGTATCGTTTGCCAGGCCGCTGGAAAACCTCGACGCCATTCCCTCTCCCTACCTTGCCGGCTGCCTTCCGGCAGACAGGTACGGCGGTGCTCTCTGGCAGCTCTCCCGGGGGTGCGACTTTGCCTGCTCGTTCTGTTACGATCAGAAAGGGGGAAAGGGGGTGCGCCGTTTTTCCCTGGAGCGGTTGAAAGAGGAGCTTGACTGGTTCGTCAGGAAGCGGGTGACGCAGGTTTTCGTGCTTGATTCAACCTTCAACCAGGATATGAAGCGGGCCAAGAAGGTCCTCGGGCTCATCGAGAAGATCGCCCCCCATATTCACTTCCATTTCGAGGTGAGGAGCGAATTCCTCGATGTCGAGCTGGCGCGCCTCTTCGCCCGGGTGAACTGCTCGCTGCAGATCGGCCTGCAGAGCGCCGATGCGGGGGTCCTGAAAGGGGTCAGGCGCATTTTCAATCCCGTTGATTTCACTGCGAAGGTTGCGCTCCTGAACGAATCGGGTGCGATTTTCGGCTTCGACCTCATCTACGGACTCCCCGGCGATACGCTGCACGGTTTTGCCCAAAGCCTCGACTTCGCCCTCGGGTTCGCTCCCAATCATCTGGACATCTTTCCCCTGGCAGTGCTTCCCGGTACGGAACTGGCGGCACGGGCTGATTTCCTGGGCATCAGCCGGCTGCCGGCCCCCCCCTATACCGTGCAGAACACGCCGGATTTTTCAGCCGACGACATGCAGGAGGCGGCCCGGCTTGCTTCCGCCTGCGACATTTTCTACAGCCGGGGGAAAGCCGTTGCCTGGTTCACTACCGTCATCACCCCGCTGGAATTGACTCCCGCTGCGTTTCTCCGGGGGTTCGGGGAGTGGCTGGAAGAAAAGGAGGGGAGAGTTGTCGCCGAAGCGAACTTTGCGGATGAAGATATCTGGCAGCTGCAGCGCGCATACCTGAACAGCCTCTATTCCGGGAGAGGCCTCCGTAAACTGCGCTCCGCGGCCCTGGACCTGGTGGATTATCACTACCATTACGCGGCGGCCCTCCTGTCACCGCAGCCGGAGCTCCCCACCGACCGTGAGCTGGAACAGACCGACCTTCTGGCGGAGCGCTTCACCCTCGCTTCGGGCGCACGGCTGGCCAGGTTCAACTATGAAATATTCGATATCCTGGAGTCGGGAGCGATAGACCTGCGGGAATTCATCGCATGCTTTTCGCCGGCAAGTTCATGCGCTGTCATCTACCCGCGCGCCGACGAAGTCTTTACCGAGTCCCTCGTTGAGCCATACTTCAGGCTCCTTGAGCGGCTCGACGGCACGATCCCCGCCGGGCGCATTGCCGCCTCTCTCACCATCCCCACCGATGAAGCCGCCTCATTCCTGGAATTCGCCGCCGCCGAAGGGATAGTCCAGCGCCTTGCCGGCCGGTAAGCGTCAATCTTCAGCTACTGCAATCTGCGTCTTGAATCAAGACCCCGAACCGCCCGCTCCCTTCGGTCGCTCAAGACGCAAAGGACGCAAGGAAACCGCAAGAAAACCACAAGGAAACCGCAAGGATCTTTTCAGGGGGTAAACCCTTTTTATTTCAGGTTTTCTTCGCGTCCCTTGCGGCCTTTGCGGTTACAAAGGTTTTTGGGGCTGGTAGAAGATCAGTATTATTCGACGTAAACAATGGCCCGCATTAGCGGGCCATTCCCGTTTCTCTATCCGGCTGGGCTTGCGGAATCGATCTTTCGCCCTATACTGTGAAGTGATGAAGATAAGCGGGGCAACCGCCAGGGGGAGGATGTGCGATGAAACGGCGCGGGATTGCGTGA
>JBGPCQ010000228.1:0-3418 GCA_041481895.1 Geobacteraceae bacterium
CCGCGGCCTCCTCGACAAAAACGGCGAGGGAGAAGCGGTAGGCGGCATTGTCATCATGCGCTACGGCGAGAACGCCAAGGATGTCATCGACCGGGTCAAAGATAAAATCAGAGCCCTGGAAAAGGGGCTGCCCCCCGGAGTCAGCATCAAGGTTTCCTACGACCGCTCCGACCTTATCGGGCGGGCTATCGACACCCTGAAGCGTGCGCTCGCCGAGGAATCCGTCGTCGTCTCTCTGGTGATCCTCGCCTTTCTCCTCCATATACAGAGTTCGCTGGTCATCATCCTGACGCTCCCCATTGCGGTCCTTATTTCCTTTATCACCATGAACCTGATGGGGGTCACCTCCAACATCATGTCTCTGGGGGGGATCGCCATCGCCATCGGCGTCCTTGTCGACGCGGGCGTTATCATGGTGGAGAACTGCTACCGCCGGCTTTCCGAGATTTCGCCCGGAGAACGGGCGGCAAAGCGGCTCGATGCGGTGATCGCGTCCGCCAGACAGGTGGGGAGGCCCATCTTCTTTTCCCTGGCCATCATCATCCTCTCCTTCGTGCCGGTCTTCCTTCTTGAAGGACAGGAAGGGAAACTCTTTCACCCGCTTGCCTTCACCAAGACCTTCTCCGTGGCCGGCTCGGCCCTGATCGCCATTACCCTGGTGCCGGTACTCATGTACTTCTTCATGCGCGGCACGATGCCGCCGGAAAGCGCCAATCCGGTCTCCTGCTTCTTTATCCGGCTCTACTCGCCGGTGATCAAGTGGGCGCTGCAACGCAAAAAGACCGTCATCCTTCTCAACCTCATTGCTCTCGGCATTGCCGCGCCGATGGTGCTTTCCACCTTCGGCGTCACCGTCCCGAAATTTCTCTCCATCGGCAGCGAGTTCATGCCGCCGCTTGACGAAGGCTCCCTCCTCTATATGCCGGTTACACTGCCGAATATCGCCATCAGCGAAGCGAAGCGGCTTATACAGGTGCAGGACGCCATCATCAAGAGCCAGCCCGAAGTGGAGCAGGTGCTCGGTAAAGTGGGGCGGGCCGAAACCTCCACCGATCCGGCGCCGGTCTCCATGTTCGAGAGCATCATTATCCTCAAGCCGAAGGAGCAGTGGCGGCCGGGCATCACCAAGGCCGACATCGTGGCCGAGCTTGACGGAAAGCTGCAGCAGACAGGTGTGCGCAACGGCTGGACCCAGCCGATCATCAACCGCATCAACATGCTCTCCACCGGGGTACGGACCGACCTGGGGGTCAAGATCTTCGGCAATGACCTGAGCGTCCTGAAGGAGCTGGCGGTTCAGACCGAGGCGATCCTCAAGACCATCCCCGGCGCCGCCGACGTCGTGGCCGAACGGGTCACCGGCGGCACTTACATCGACATAGACGTCGACCGGGAGGAGGCGGCTCGTTACAACGTCAAGGTAGGAGACATCCAGGATGTGATCGGGACCGCACTCGGTGGCGAAACGCTTTCCACCACGGTGGAAGGGCGCAACCGCTTCCCGGTCCGGCTCCGCTACCTGCGGGAGTACCGGGACAGCTTACCGGCCATCCAGCAGATCCTCGTTTCAGGCAGTGACGGGGTCACCCAGATTCCCCTTTCCCTCGTCACCAGCCTCAAGGTCTCCACCGGCGCGCCCGAGATCAACAGCGAAGGGGGACTGCTGCGCTCCATTGTCTTCCTCAATGTGCGGGGGCGGGACATGGGGGGCTTCGTGAACGAAGCCAAACAGGTGCTGGAGAAACAGCTGAAACTCCCCCCCGGCTACTATGTGGCCTGGGCGGGACAATGGGAAAACCAGATCCGGGCCAAGGAGCGCCTGCGCATCCTGGTGCCGGCCGGAATCCTGATCATCTTCATCCTCCTCTACTTTACCTTCCATTCGGCTCTGGAGGCTTCGATGGTCATGCTGTCGGTCCCCTTCGCCCTGGTGGGCGGGGTCTACCTGGTCTGGCTCCTCGGCTACAATATGTCGGTGGCGGTTTGGGTCGGTTTTATCGCCCTCTACGGGGTGGCGGTGGAAACGGGGGTGGTGATGGTTGTCTATCTGCATGAAGCCCTGGATAAACGGCTCCTCCGCGGGCCGATCACCGAGCAGGACATTTACGACGCCACCTTCGAGGGGGCGGTGCTGCGGCTGCGTCCCAAGCTGATGACGGTGGCGGTAGCGCTGCTCGGACTGGTGCCGATCATGTGGTCCTCCGGCGCCGGCGCCGACGTTATGAAGCCGATCGCCGCCCCGATGATCGGCGGCATGATCACCTCGGCCATCCATGTTCTCGTCATGACGCCGGTGATCTTCGTGGTGATGAAAGTGCGTGATCTCAGGAAGGGAAGGTTGACGCAGACAGGGACGAAGCAGTGAATATGCGGTGATCAGTGACGGGTTTGCCCCTGTGGGAAAACGGTGAAGGGATGCTCACGCGCGCCGTTTTCTGACCTTGAGACGCATGTTGAGAGTCTGGCGCCTGAGCCCCAGCATGGTGGCGGCAATACCCTGGTTGCCCTGCGCAATCCTGAGGGCGGTATCTATCAGAAATTCATCCGCCTCGAACAGGGTAGGAAAATGGCCCCATATCCCCTCCAGCATTCTTTGCCGCGACTCGTCGTCGCCGGCGGGCGTTGCCGGCAGAACCTGTTGCGGGCGCTCCCGCGTGATCGCCCGGCGAAAAGGCTCCTGGGAGAGCATTTTTGACTGGCGGCACGCCACCGCATCGATCACCATCCCCTGTAATTCGCGGATGTTGCCGGGGAAATGGTAGGTCGCAAGCAGACCCAGAAGCTCCTTCGGATAGGAAGGGGGGGTGATCCCAAGATTCTCGGCAGCCTGGCCGATAAAATGGTCCAGGAGGAGCGGAATATCCTCTTTGCGCTCCCTGAGCGGAGGGAGGACCACATGGTGTACGTTCAGCCGGAAGTAGAGATCGTTGCGGAACCGTCCCGCGGCAACCATGCCTTTGATGTCCCTGTTACTGGCGCAGATGATACGGGCATCGCATTTTCGGGGGGTGTCCGAGCCGAGCGGATAGAACTCGTTCTCCTGGATAAGGCGCAGCAGCCTTATCTGCGAGGCATCGCCCAGGTCGCCGATTTCATCAAGAAAAAGGAGACCACCGGCGGCCCTGATGACCAGCCCCTCACGCGGCTGTTCGGCGCCGGTAAAGGCGCCCCGCTTGTGGCCAAAAAGGGTATCCGAAAACATCAGGTCGTCCAGACCGGCCAGGTTGATCGAGACCATCTCACTACTGAAGCCGCACAGACGGTAGATGGCCCGCGCGATCAGTTCCTTCCCCGTGCCCGACTCACCGGTGATCAGGACCGGCTTGGAGGAGCGGGCCACCACCTCCAGGTACTGTAAGAGGGAGAGCATCTTACGGCTTCGGGTAACGATCTCGGCAAATGCACCGGGATTGTCCAA
>JBGPCQ010000229.1:0-3418 GCA_041481895.1 Geobacteraceae bacterium
AAGCGCCGGCTCGACGGCGGTGCGCGATGTACAAACCATCCTGTCATACCCGATAACGGCTGCGGCCACACCGGCAACCGGCGTGACCATCTTCTCGTCGGTGCCCAGTCCGCAGGTAAAGGGGACACTGGTCGAGTTTGCCGCACAGGGTTTAGGCAGCAACAACACAGCCTATCAGTACCAGTTCAGCCTGTTCGATGTTACCGCCAACACCGTATCGCTGGTCCAGCCCTACTCCTCCACCGCCACCTGGATCTGGGATACAAGCACCGTTACACCGGGTAATTTCGCAGTAGTGGTGGACGTACGGAGCGCCGGATCAACGGCCGTGCGTGACGCACAAAGCCAGACTCCTCTGTTCACGATCACCCCTTAAGCAATAGCCGGGGTAAATGTAATGAGGCGGGGTCCCGACAAGGGGCTCCGCCTTTTTCTTTGCGCGCCGACAAAACAGGCTGTTTTATTAAAGACAAACCCGATAGCGGTCGCGGCAGAAAATGAAAACAATGCATATGCCCAAACCGGTTAATCGGTTTGCTGAAAATATGTTACACTGTTAACCGGAGGTGCTCCCCATGAGAAGCTTTAAAGACCTGATCCATCTGCTCCTGGCCATTTTTTTTGCTGCTGCCGTTCCCGCATGGGCCGGGACGGTCGCCCCCCTGAAAGCCAGCGATGCAGTCACCCTGTCCGACATCCGCTCATTTTCAAATTTTTCCACAGCGGTACATAGTCCTTTGGCAGCAGGAAAGGTCATCGAGGTAAAAACCCCGGTTTCGTGCAACAACCTTACCGTTCCCGAGGATGTGGTCGTCAAGGTTTTTCACGGAGGCAGTATCAATAATAATGGGCGATTGATAATTTCTGGTAAATTTGAAGCTCCGCCGGTGCATGTATTCAAAGGGACGGGTGACGTAATTTTTGGGGTTTACAGCATTGAAGGGACATATCCCGAATGGTGGGGGGCGGTCACAGGGAGAAACAGGCAGTCGTTCAGAGATGCGAATACCGCGGCGATCCTGAAGGCATGGGCGGCGGTAGTAGGCAAGGGAACGCTTTTTATCAAAAATACTTATGAGGTTTCCGGCACTCTCTCATTCGGTACCACCGTGCAATTAGATCAAAGGTCGGCAATTATTGGCAATAGCGATGAAAAAAGCCAGATCATATCATTTGCTGCCGGGACAGCCATTGATTGTGTCGGAATGCGGTTTCTGACGTTATCCGGATTTAATTTGCATTCGACAACCGCGCAGATAGGTATCCTCATGGGGCGTTCCGGAGCTGCCGACGGTGCATTCAACTCCCTGGAGCACATCAGGATCAACGGCAGTTACAGCAAGGGGGCCATTGTCACGATTGCCGCTGAAATTATTCGCGGCAACGATTGCAAGTTCTGGAATTCTTATCCGGGTGCGGCGGTTTATGCTTCTTCGACGGGGAACGGTACGATCGGGGCCGTATCCGGATTCGCACCCATGACTACCTCTTCCAATACCGACATAAGATGGACAAACTGCATGTTCTGGAGCCAGGGCGCCGGCCAGAATACGCTCTGGTTCGAAAACGGATTCAACGGATCATTCGACAATTGTTTGATCATCGCGGAAAACCCGGATGCAACCAACAAGCATGTACGTTTTGTGGCAAATAACGGCAATGTCTTCGCCGGAAAGATAAATTTCAACTCATGCCTCTTCGAAGGAGGATACTTGACTGTTTTCTACTTCGATTATCTGGACCATCAGGCGCCATACTACTATTTTTACAATATAAGCATTAAAAACAGCACTTTTACCATTTTCTCGGCAGGGAATAAGTTATTTGACTACAAAGACATTTCGAAGACCCAGTGGATTTTTTGTGACTGGGATTCGAATAATGTTTCTTCTGAGGCTGGCGACCATCTGATAAACGCTCCCGGCATGCAGGGGTGCACCATCAATGCTCCATCTTTTGATTTCCGCGGGAACCTGAATGTGCAGCAGTGTACCATTACAGCCATGCATGTTACGTGGAATGCGGGGGCTGCTGCACTGCAATCGATAATCAGGGATTTCAACACCTTAACTTTTGGCAGAGCACTGAGCGTGGCCGGAGCCACTCCTGCCAGTTACACTCCTGACCTTAAGCAGCGCTTCATTCTCGGGCCGGTAACGGCTTTCAGCGAGTCGCCGGCAACAGGAGAAATACAAACCGTAGAATCAGGTTATGGTAAGGGCTTCCCAGGCGCTGCAACAGTCTCGGGACGTGCGCAGCCGGCTTTTTACAACGGAGCGGATTGGCAAGCGTTAGGAGCCCTCCCGGGCACCCCGGCAAGCGCGGCAGCCCCTGGTAAACCGGGGACCATAGTGTATGACGACAATTATGCCTATATCTGTATAGCCGCTAATCGTTGGATACGTCTGCAAAAGGCTCCCTGGCCATGAACAGTTAGAACTAATGCGTTACCCCTTCACTTTTTACCACTTTGAGAAACGTCCGGAAGATTATCCTCATATCAAATGAAAATGAGCGGTTCTTCAGGTAGTATTCGTCAAATTCCACCTTTACGTGAATGGGAAGCTCGTCCCGCCCGTTGATCTGCGCCCAGCCGGTCAGGCCGGGGGTAAGGAGATGCACCCCTTTTTGGGTGCGCAGTTCGACCAGATCATTCTGGTTGAACAGTGCCGGACGGGGGCCGACGAAGCTCATATCGCCTTTCATGATACTGAAAAGCTGGGGCAATTCATCGAGACTTGATTTGCGCAGGAATTTGCCGATAGGAGTAAGATAGCGGTCCGGGTCTCCCAGCAGATGGGTTGCCACGGCCGGGGTGTCAATGCGCATGGTGCGGAACTTGGGCATCCTGAAGGTGATGTTGTTCCTGCCGATCCGGTCGGACCAGTAGAGGATGGGACCGGGAGAAGTGAGCCGGACCAGCAGGGCGACGAGCAGCATGGGGAGGCTCAGGAAGAGGATGGCGGTTAGTGTCATAGTGAAATCAAAGGTGCGTTTCAGCATAACATTTCATCCCGTGTCGTACTTATCGGCTTTCCCGTAAATAAAATCTTCGCCGTCAATTCAAAACCCAAAATCGCCTCTCTGCTTTTCGCCGTTCACTCAAAGCTCAAAACTTGGAACTCAAAACTGCCTTTCGAAACCAGTCAGCAGTTATTCGCAATCCCTCCTCCATGGTGAATGGCGGAGACCATTCCAGTTCCCTCCTTAACCTGCCGCTGTCAACCACGAGAGAGCCGAGCAGCCGGTCAATGGCTGCTGTCTTGCCGAGCAGCCTGCAGGCAATGCGCATAAGTGCGGGAGGAAACGGCAGGAGTCTTGCGGGGCGCCCCAGTGCGGCGGCAACCCGCCGGATCAGTTCAGGGGTGGAAACATCATCGCCGTCACTGACGAGAAAGGTCCGGCCGGCAGCACGCGG
>JBGPCQ010000230.1:0-3322 GCA_041481895.1 Geobacteraceae bacterium
CTTCCACCTGCGGGATGCAGAGCTTCTCCAGTTTGCGCGAATAGGGCATCGGCACATCCAGCCCCGAAACCCGCTGCACCGGTGCCAGGAGCCGGTCGAAGCAGTCGTCGTAGATGCGCGAAGCGATCTCCGCCCCGAGGCCGCAGGTTCGCCAGCACTCCTCCACCACCACCGCCCGGCCGGTCTTTGTTACCGATGCGACGAAGGCCGCCGTGTCGAGAGGATTGAGGGTGCGCAGGTCGATCACCTCGCACGACACCCATTCCTTCTCAAGTTCAGCAGCGGCGGCAAGGGCAAGGACCGTCATGCGCGAATAGGCGACGATGGTGACGTCATCCCCTGCCCGCTTCACCTCGGCCTTGCCGAAGGGGATTGTGAATTCCGGGTCGTCCGGCACCTCCCCCTTGCTGTTGTAGAGGAGCTCATGCTCCAGGAACATGACCGGGTTGTTGTCCCGGATGGCGGTTTTCAGGAGCCCCCGGGCGTCCGCCGGCGTGGCCGGCACCGCCACGTACATGCCGGGCGCATGCATGAAAAAGGTCTCCAGTGACTGTGAATGCTGGGCCGCCAGCTGGCTGCCCCCGCCGCCCGGGGCGCGGATCACCATGGGGAGGTTGACCTGGCCGCCGAACATGTAACGGATCTTGGTCATGTGATCGATGATCTGGTCCATGGCGAGAAGCGCGAAGTTGACCGTCATCAGCTCCACCACCGGCCGCAGGCCCCCCATGGCCGCGCCGATCGCCACGCCGATGATGGTGTTCTCCGAGATCGGGGTGTCTTTCACCCGCTCCTCGCCGAACTCGGCCAAAAGCCCCCGGGTCACTTTGAACGACCCCTCGTAGAGCGCCACGTCCTCACCCCAGGTCACCACCGACGGGTCGCGCCGCATTTCTTCTTTGAGGGCGAGGTTAAGGGCATCACGGTAGGTCATTTCGGGCATGGTCAGAACCTCTTGCTAGTTTGATCAACGTGAAAGCTAAGGGACATGGCGGCAGTATCGCCACGTCCCTCTTGAGCGATTTGTTATCTTCCAGTGCTGACAAGTCCGAATAATTCTTGTTGGTTTTGAATATTATTTTCTGAATTTACCCGGGAATTGTTTCACTATTCCACCCGTCAGTGCATCTGCGAACATGAGCATGTGTTCATGTCCCTTGTCGTAGGCTTCGATATCAGATGCCCAATCTTTTCCAAGTCTTGATACGACTTCTTGAGTGGTATATTCAAGATGTTTATATAACATATCTTGTAAGGCTTTTTTGGGCCAATTGGGATTGGCACTGCTTAAGAAAGCAGCGATATCGTCGGCATTTGCATTCCATTTCTTGTTCGCCTTCGATAATTCTTCCTTGTTACCCATTTTTGCCGCCTTGACAACCTCCGTTGCCACCAATATATGGTCTCTGAGCAGTGCCGCCAATTTTTTCCCTGCGGCATCTCCATAGATCGGTTTTATTGCATCTCCGATATCGTCCTGGTTCTTGAGGAGTCTTTCAGCTACTTTGCTGGTGTCATCAAGGCCTGCCAGTTCGCTGATGATATAGTTGCGTGTGTAGGTTATATGGTCTTCCCATAGTTTTCGCATACCCATCTTCAATTCGACCGATGATTTTGTGAGGACCATTTTAGATGGCATTTTACTTTTCATCGGTTTGGCATAGGAAGCTGTGCTTGCAGTTGCCACAACCAATAGAATCAATATGCCTATTGACAGATATTTTTTCATCTTCTTCTCCTTTTGTGATTTTTGTCTTGTTAGAGTTTTCACTTTAACGCTCGAAGGTCTATCTATGATTTCACTCCTTTCCCTGCTTTGATTTAGCAAATAACAATTTATACATTATGGGCTTGTGAGCCCTGACCCTTCTATGCCTTTGTTTCGTTGTTCATCCTGCCTATCCTGTTCATCCCTGATAATTTGCCTTTCGACTTTCTCTGCGTTCCTCTGCGTCCTCTGTGGTTAAACAAAAATGTCGTTAAAAACCTCCGAATCCTCCGGCCACGGTGACTCCTCGGCAAAACGCACCGCCTCCTGCACACTTGCTACAGCCTTCTCCCTGATTGAATCAAGCGAAGCCTGCCCGGCTATCCCCTCCTCCAGCAGGCGCCTGGCGAAAGCAGGGATCGGGTCGCGCGTCTTCCAGAGCTCCACTTCGGCCGCCGCCCGGTATTTCCCCGGATCGGCCATGGAGTGGCCGCGGAACCGGTAGGTGAGCGCTTCGACCAGGTAGGGACGGGAGTGTTCCTGCACCCATTCGGCGGCATGCCTGATCGATTGGTGGACGGCTATGACATCCATCCCGTCCACTCTCTCCGACGGGATGTCGTAACCGCAGGTCCGCTTGTGGATGTCCGCCAGGGCCGATGACCGCTCCACCGACGTGCCGATGCCGTAAGCATTGTTCTCGCAGACGAAGAGGACCGGCAGCTCCCAGAGCCTTGCCCAGTTGAGGGATTCGTGGAAGGTTCCCTGGTTCACCGCCCCGTCGCCGAAGAAACAGGCGACGATCCTCCCCTCCTTCCGGAATTTCGACGCAAAGGCGAGCCCGCAGGCGATCGGGAACTGCCCGCCGACGATGGCGTAGCCACCCATGAATCTGAGCTCCGGGTCGAAGAGGTGCATGGAGCCCCCCTTCCCCTTGCAGATACCTGTGCTCTTCCCGAACAGCTCCGCCATGACCCTTTTCGGGTCCGCTCCCCGGACAATGGCCTGGGCGTGCTCCCGGTAGGCGGAGATGACATAGTCGTCCTTGTGCAGGGCCGCGGTGGAGCCGACCGCCACCGCCTCCTGACCGCTGTAAAGGTGGAGAAAGCCGGTGATGTGCCCCTTGGTGTACTGCTCGGCGCACGACTCCTCGAATTCGCGGCAGAGCACCATCTGCCCGTACATTTTCAAAAGATCGTGGTCGGGGAGTATGGCGCGGAGTTTACTGTCCATTTTTAAAAACCTCACGACTGAATGGGCTTAAAACTCGTACAATATACGTCTTGAATCAAGACCTTGAACCGCCCGCTCCCTCCGGCCGCTCAAGACGCAAGGGCCGCAAGGGAAAACAAGGATCTCAGGGGTTAAACCCTTTTCGTTTCAGGGTTTCTTCGCGTTCCTTGCGCCCTTTGCGGTTACAAAGGTTTTCAAGGCTGTCTGCAAACCAGAACTAATCGGCAAACATTATCAGGACACAGCTTTTCTTGCTTTCCGCCTATATTCAAGCCTAATCTATTTTCAGCGCGAATGCTTCACATAGTTCAGCGTCCCCCCCGCCAGCAGATCCTGCCTCTCCCGCTCCGATACCTCCAGCAGTGTCACGATCTCCCGGCC
>JBGPCQ010000231.1:0-3241 GCA_041481895.1 Geobacteraceae bacterium
ATCATCCGGAAGGAGATTCACCGGATAGCACGGACCGCCGGCGGTCATCTCCTCCCCGACGAGGAACTCCTCGAGCAGGTGGCCTACCTGGTGGAATACCCGAGCGTCGTGATCGGCACCTTCTCCCCCGACTTCCTCGTGGTGCCCAAAGAGGTCCTGATTACTTCAATGCGGAGCCACCAGCGCTATTTTTCGGTGGTGGACGATGAAGGCCGCCTCCTGCCTGCCTTCATAACCGTCAACAATACCCTGACGGAAGACCCGTCGGTGGTGGTCAAAGGGAACGAGCGGGTGCTGCGGGCCCGACTCTCCGATGCACGCTTCTTCTTCGAGGAAGATAAGAAGGTATTCCTGGAGAAGCGGGTGGATGCCTTGAAATCGGTGGTCTACCAGGCGAAACTGGGGACTTCCTACGAGAAGATGGAGCGCTTCCGGGCTCTCGCCGAGGGGCTTGCCACACAGTTCAAGCCGGAGTTAAAGGAGAAGGTCTCACGCGCAGCATACCTTTGTAAAGCGGATCTCGTCACCGGCATGGTGGGGGAATTCCCCGAAGTGCAGGGGGTGATGGGCCGCGAATACGCCCTGCTCCAGGGGGAGGTCCCGGAGGTGGCGGCGGCGATTTATGAGCACTATCTTCCCATCCAGGCCGGAGGGGAACTTCCTGCTTCGGACGTCGGTGCATTCGTCTCCGTTGCCGACAAGCTCGATACCATCTGCGGCTGCTTCGGCGTCGGGCTGATCCCGACCGGTTCGGCAGATCCCTACGCCCTGCGCCGCTCTGCCCTCGGGATTATCAACATCATCCTTGACAAGGGATATGCCGTTTCACTTGCCGCTCTCATCGGCAGCTCTCTCGATCTCCTGGCACAGAAACTCACCCGGAAAAGGGAGGACGTATATGCCGATGTCAAGAATTTTTTCCTGGGCCGTTTTGTCAACCTGATGGCCGACCGCTTCCCCGGGGACGTGGTGGATGCCGTGGTGACAGCCTCGTTCGATGATTTGGTCGAGACGGCGGCCAAAATCGCAGCCCTGGCTGAATTCAAGAACCGTCCCGATTTTGAGCCCCTGGCGGTTGCCTTCAAGCGGGTATGCAACATCGTCAAGGAGCCGGTAACGGCACAGGTCGATCCGGCCCTGTTCCAGGACGACGCGGAAGGTGCCCTGTTCAGCGCGTATCAGTCGATAGGCAGAACCGTCGAAATGAAGGTTGCAGAACATGACTACCTGGCCGCCCTTGCCGAGATTGCCACCCTGAAAGGTTCGGTGGACGATTTCTTCGACAAGGTCATGGTCATGGCCGAGGATGAACGGGTGCGAACCAACCGGCTGGCCCTTTTACAAGAGGTAAAAGGGCTGTTCCGGGACATCGCGGATTTCGCGAAAATAGCCGCTTAGCCGAAAGGCAAGCGGTTTTTTTATGGTTTTAATCTGGCTAAATTAGCCTTGAGCAAGGCTAAATAAATTTTAATCATGCTGTAATCTATTGAATTATAATAAAAATGCGAAGCTGAGAAAAGCTCCAGCTGCAAGGCTTGCGATTCCCGAGGAGTGAGACGTAGCGTGAGCTACGTTGCAGCGACGAGGGGAGAGCTTGAACTGTGCAGATGGACTTTTATCGATTCCGCCCTAAAAAAGGGAGGATGTTGCAATGGCTGCTCAATATGTCTACTTCTTCGGCGCCGGGAAGGCCGAAGGAAGCACGGGAATGAAGAACCTCCTGGGGGGTAAAGGGGCCAACCTGGCGGAAATGACCAGCATCGGCCTGCCGGTACCCCCCGGCTTTACCCTCACCACCGAAGTCTGTACCGAGTTCTACAGGAATGACCAGAACTATCCGACCGGTCTTACGGCGGAAGTCGAGGCCAACCTGAAAAAGGTCGAGGAGCTCATGGGGAAACGGTTCGGCGACCCGAAAAATCCGCTCCTCGTCTCGGTCCGCTCCGGGGCCCGCGCCTCCATGCCCGGCATGATGGATACCATTCTCAACCTGGGGCTCAATGACGTCACCGTGCAGGGGATCATCGAGCAGAGCAGGGACGAGCGTTTCGCCTACGACGCCTACCGTCGCTTCGTCCAGATGTACTCCGACGTAGTTATGGGGATGAGCAAGGACGTCCTTGAGCATCTTCTGGAAGGGAAGAAGGAGGAGAAGGGGGTCCATCTCGATACCGATCTCACGGCAGCGGACTGGAAGGACCTCGTCGGCGCTTTCAAGGCCAAGATCAGGGAGACCCTGGGCAAGCCTTTCCCGGAGGACCCCCAGGAGCAGTTATGGGGGGCCATCGGCGCCGTTTTCGGCTCATGGATGAACCAGCGCGCGATTACCTACCGGAAGCTCAACAATATCCCTGCCGACTGGGGAACGGCGGTCAATGTCCAGTCCATGGTCTTCGGCAACATGGGCGATGACTGCGCCACCGGCGTTGCCTTTACCCGTGACCCCTCCACCGGGGAGAACTATTTCTATGGCGAATATCTCGTAAATGCCCAGGGTGAGGACGTGGTTGCCGGCATCCGCACTCCCCAGCCGCTCAATAAGGCAAACGGCAGCGATACCTGTCTTCCTTCAATGGAGGAGGTACTTCCCGAATGCTATACCCAGCTCGTGAGCATCCGCGATGTGCTGGAGCGGCACTACAAGGACATGCAGGACATCGAGTTCACCATCGAGAAGGGTAAACTCTACATGCTCCAGACCAGGAACGGCAAGCGGACCGCCTGCGCCGCCATCAAGATTGCCGTTGACATGGTCACGGAGGGCGTGATCGATCAGAAGACCGCAGTGCTCCGCGTGGCGCCGTCACAGCTCGACCAGCTGCTCCATCCGTCCCTCGATCCGAAGGCCCCGAAAAAAGTGATCGCCAAGGGTCTCCCCGCTTCCCCCGGTGCGGCCAGCGGAGAGGTGGTCTTCACTGCCGACGAGGCGGAAACTGCCGCTAAAATCGGCCTCAAGGTGATCCTGGTCCGGGTGGAAACGAGCCCGGAAGACATTCACGGCATGAACGCCGCCCAGGGCATCCTCACCGCCCGGGGGGGGATGACTTCCCACGCGGCGGTGGTGGCCCGCGGCATGGGGAAATGCTGCGTGGCAGGCTGTGGTGATATCAAGGTGGATTATGCCAGCCAATCTTTCACTGCCAAGGGTGGCGTGGTCGTCAGGAAAGGGGATGTGATCACCCTCGACGGCTCCACCGGCGAAGTGATGCTCGGCCAGGTGCCGACCGTACCCCCGCAGTTG
>JBGPCQ010000232.1:0-3126 GCA_041481895.1 Geobacteraceae bacterium
ATTCCTGCCAGGGTAATACGCATACGCTGAAACCTCCTATGACCGACTTAATAAATCCCGAAAAACGGCGGGGATGGTAAGGGCCGATGAGTGTGTTTGGGAAAGTTTACCATCCCGGATACTCGTGTCAATTGTTATGTGCCAGGATGATCGATTTATGATCAATGAATATTCCGACAGGCTCCCAGGGTAAAATAAAAGGTTGCCCCTTTTCCCACTTCTCCTTCCGCCCAAACCCGCCCGCCGTGGCGCTCGATGATCCGCTGCACCGTGGCCAGACCGATGCCGATCCCTTCGAATTCACTGCTGCTGTGCAGCCGTTCGAAAGCGCTGAAAAGCTTGTCGGACTGGCTCATGTCAAACCCCGCACCGTTGTCCCGGACAAAGCAGACGGGCTTCCCCTCGTATTCAGTTGTTCCGAACTCGATACGGGCTTCTTCCTGTTTGCCGGAATACTTCCAGGCATTGCCGATGAGGTTTTCCAGCACCACCTGCAATAGTTTCAGGTCCCCCCCGACCTCCACCCCTTCTTCGATTTCAAAAGTCACCGTGCGATCTGGCTGCCTCATCCTTAGGTCGAGAGAGATCGTCCGGGCCAGTCTGCTCAGGCTGACCGTCTGCCGGTCGATCTCCTTGCGGGCCAATTGGGAAAAATTGAGGATGGTGGTGACAAGATGCTCCATACGATCGGCAGCGTCACTGATGTCCTTGATGAAGCCTGTGCATTGCTCATCGAAGCTCGCGGAGCAGAGCTCCAGAAGAAGCTGGCAGTAACCGTTGATGCAGGTAAGGGGAGAGCGGAGATCATGGGAAACCGTGTAGCCGAACGCTTCCAGGTCCCGGTTGGCAGCTTCCAGCCGTTCGTTGCTTTCGCGCAGCTCATCCCGTGCACTGCTCAGTTCGCGGTTCTTCTGGATCGCCGCCTCGTAGGTGGAGAGAAGAAGGTTCACCGCCTGCCGCCGGTCGGCGGTTATCAGGAATTTCCGGCAGTCGAAATATACTTCCAGACCGGCCGGCCCGTCAGCGGTCCCCGGCTGGCGCCGCTCCATCTGCATACTGAAAATCCGTAAGACCAGGGAGGTCTCGTCATAGGGCTTGGTAATAAAGTTGTCGGCCCCGCATTCCAGCCCCCTGATGACGTCGTGCGGATCGGAGAGGGAAGTGAGCAGGATGACGGGAATGTCTCTGAAGCGTTCATCCCCCTTGACGTTGCGGCACAACTCGTACCCATCCATCTCCGGCATCACGACATCGGTAATAATGAGCCCCGGTTTTCTTTCGGCCATTACGGTCAGGGCCTCCCGGCCATTGCCGGCGATCGTGACATGGCAGCCATGCTTTTCCAGCATGTATCTCAATTGTTCGGCCTGGGTGGAGCTGTCTTCGATGACGAGAATTTCCTCACCGGTCAAGTCGGGTTCTGTCTGCAGATCTTCCATGAAACTACTCCTCGGGTTGCGTTCTCAGCGAGCATCCGAATCTGCACAGGGACTCCCAGGAGTCTGTCGGACTTAGGAATGAATCTACTGCGAGAACAGCAAGCCGGTCCATATCCCCGCAAATTTTCGACAAATAGGCCCACTATTCGCTCTCAAATTTCCGAAAATCTGTCCTCGACGTGCTATTTCTCTCGCTACGATTCCCTAAGTCCGACAGACTCCTATACTTTTCTCGCCAACTGTTGGAGCAGGGCGGCAATTTTCCCCGGCTCCAGTACATGAGTTGCAGCGCCGACCCTGACGGCTTCCCCGGGCATGCCGTAAATTACCGAGCTTTCCTTGTCCTGGGCGATGGTGACTGCGCCTTCCTGCTTCAACTGCAAAAGCCCCTCGGCCCCGTCACTCCCCATGCCGGTGAGGAGCACACCGACCCCGCTCTTGCCGTAAATATCGGCAACGGAACGGAACAGGGCGGCAACCGCAGGACGCAGGCCGTTCTCGGCAGGGGCATCACTGAGACGTATCCGCCCCTTCTGCTCCACCACCATATGGAAGCCATCCGGGGCGATATAGACATGACCGGGGAGGACAACTTCACCCTGGGAGGCGACATGGACCGGCAGGGGAGACGTAAAGGCAAGCCATTCCGCGAAACCCTCGACAAACCCTTTTGCCATATGCTGCACGATGAGAAGCGGCAAAGGGAACTTACCGCTCAGTTTCGCCAGAATGGCCTGAATGACCACCGGCCCGCCGGTCGAGGCGCCGATGGCAACTACCTGGGGCTGGGCCGTCATCACTGTGCCGGTTAAATCCGGGAGGTACGACGTGGACAACTTTTTCTGGAGGCGGGGCCATCGTTTCACCACCTTTACTTCCGCCATCAGCTTCACCCTTTGGACGAGGGTGCTGACTTCCCTTTCATGGTCCGGATGGCCGGCGCCTCGCGGTTTAGGCAAGGCGGTAAGAGCACCCGCCTCCATGGCGCGAAATGACGTGATGACCTCTTCCGGGTCAAGATTGCCGCTCAGGATAATTATCGGGGTCGGATGAGTCTCCATGATCCGGCGCGTGGCATCAAGCCCATTCATCAGCGGCATATAGATGTCCATGGTGATGACATCGGGAGCCAGGCACGCCACTGCTGCGACGGCCTCCTCACCGTTTTCTGCAGTGCCGACTACCTGGATCGCGGGATCAGCGGTGAAAATCCCCTCAAGGAAAAGCCGTACGCTTGCCGAATCGTCGACGATCAGAACTTTTATCATGAAAACTCCGGGGCCATGGTTAATCTCTCAACTCTCAACCTGAAACTTATATAAGCCGTTTAACCACTTCCAATAAATTACTCTGGTCGAAACTGCTCTTCACGACATAGGCGTTCGCCCCCGCCTCGATTCCCCGCTCCTTGTCCTCCCGGGTGTCAAGGGAGGTTACCAGCACGACGGGGAGTTCGGCGAATTCCCGGGACGCGCGAATTTTTACAGTCAGGTCGAAACCGTTCATGCGCGGCATATCAACGTCCGATACCACCAGGTCGATCTCTGCCGTGCGGAGCTGCGTCAGCGCGTCGATTCCGTCCAGAGCCGTTACGACCTGGTAGCCGGCCGTTTCCAGGATGTTTTTCAGAAGCGACCGGGCGGTGATGGAGTCTTCGACGACCAGGACCGTTCTGCGGACCGCTTCG
>JBGPCQ010000233.1:0-3121 GCA_041481895.1 Geobacteraceae bacterium
ACCACGATCCCGGTGACCGCCTCTGCCAGACGCTCCAGGAAACGGTCATAACAGCCTGCGAGGACGATGACGCGCGAGCAGGCGGAACATTTCTGCCCCTGGTAGCCGAACGCCGACTGGAGGACCCCGGCCACTGCCTGGTCAAGGTCTGCATCGGCATCGACGATGACGGCATTCTTCCCACCCATTTCCGCGATTACCCGCTTGACGGACCTTTGCCCCGGCACGGGGCGTGCGGCCCGCTCGATCAGCCCGAGCCCCACCTCCCGGGAGCCGGTGAAGGCGATGATATCCACTGCGGGATGTTCCGCCAGCCAGCCGCCGACCAGGTCCCCGCGGCCGGGGATGAAGTTGAGCACCCCGTCCGGTACCCCCGCCTCCCGGAAAATGGCGCAGAGCTGCCAGCCGTTCACCGCCGCGAGGCTGGACGGCTTGTAGAGGACCGTATTGCCGGCGACCAGGGCCGCTGAGACCATCCCGACGGAAATCGCCAGGGGGAAGTTCCACGGCGCAATGACCAGCGCCACCCCGCGCGGGCGGTAGAAATAGCGGTTCTCCTCGCCGGGGACGTCTCCCATGCTGACTGGAGCGCCGAGACGGAGCATTTCGCGGCCGTAGTATTCCAGGTAGTCGATCGCCTCGACCACGTCGGCATCGGCCTCCGCCCGGTTTTTGCCGGTCTCCAGAACCTGCCAGGCCGTGAGTTCCGCTTTCCGGGCACGGGCCACCGCTGCGGCCCTGAAGAGGAGGCCGGCCCGCTCGGCCGGGCCCTTACCGGCCCAGTCCGGCTGGCTGTAGCGAGCCGCGGTCAGCGCCTCCTCCGCCAGTTCCCGGCTGACGGCAGCGACTTCGCCCACCACTTCCGCCGGCCGGGCGGGGTTGACGGAAACGATCACGTTGCCTGTCCGACGCTCGCGGCCGCCAATGAAGGCCGGGTACTGCCGTCCCATTTCGCCCCGCACCGCAGCGATGGCCGATTGGACCTCGTCCCGCTGCGGCTTCCGGGAAAAATCGCGCAACGGTTCATTGACGAACGGCCCGCTTCCGCTCCGTTCAGGCGGAGGTTCCGGGCCGGCAGAGGGTTCGGGTTCCGCCAGCAGCTCTTCGCGGCTCACGTTGCCGACAAATGCCCGGCGCAGGAACCCCTCGTTGGAACTGTTTTCCAGCAGACGCCGGACCAGGTAGGCCATCCCCGGAACAAGCTCGCCGACCGGCGCATAGTCGCGGATGACGTGGCCCATCCGCTGCAGCGCTTTTTTGACTGGACCGGCCATCCCGTAGAGCATCTGGAATTCGAAAGCATCGGCCCCTACCCCGTGCCTCTCCGCGGCGACCAGGGCGGCGGCCAGGGAGCGGACATTGTGGGTGGCAATGGCCGGGACGACGGTGGCTGAGTTCGCCAGCATCAGTTCCGTGCATTTTTCGAAATTCCAGTCAGTATGGCTTTTCACCGTGAACACCGGCGCCGGCCACCCTTTCTGTCGTGCCGTCACGGTCTCATACTCCCAGTACGCACCCTTGACCAGGCGCACCGTGATCCGCCGGCCGGCGCTCTTTGCCCAGCCGATAATCCTCTGCAGGTCCTCCCGGGTCTCCGGCATATAGGCCTGCAAGGCCACCCCGGCACCGTTCCAGTCGCGGAATTCATCCGCGTCCATCAGTTCCGTGAAGGCAGCGAGGGTGATGTTCTTGAGGCTGTACATTTCCATGTCGAGGTTGATGAAGGCCCCGGCCTGCCGGGCCGCGCGGAAGAGGGGCCGGAGCCGCTCCCTGACCCGCGCCACGCTGTCGTCGTAATTCACCGGCCCGATGCGGGAATAGAGGGAGCTGACCTTGACCGAGATATTGAGGCGGGGGAAGGTATTTTCCCGCTCCGCATCATGGGGGGACCAGTCCGCCATCGCCCCGGCGAGATAGCCGATGAGCTCCAGGTAGCGGGCATGGTATCCAGCTGCCTCTTTTTCGGAGAGGGCGGCCTCGCCCAGGATATCGACGGTAAACGCGGCCCCCTGGCGCCAGAGCTTTTCCAGCGCCTGCAGCGCTCTTTCCGGGGATTCGCCGGCTATGAACGTATGGGAGAAGGCGGTGATGTTCCTCCGGACCAGCTCGGCAGCTATCCCGGCGGTGAGGGGGGAGTCGATCCCCCGCAGGAGCTTCCTCATGAGAGGATGGACCGGGGAGCCCGGGTCGAGGAAATATTCCCTGATGTGGCCGATGACCTCTTCCGGGGTGGTCAGGGCGGGGAGCACATCCACGAAGCGGAAGAGCCGGACCTTCAGATCCGGGTCCGCCATGGCGAGGTCCATGAGTCTACCCGCCCATCTGCCGGTATCGAATATCTCCGGCGGCCCCGCCTCCATCAGCCGAAAGATCTCCAGCCCCTTTTCCCGTATGGCATCCTGCACGTTGTCCATCGCTCTCCTCCAGGTCCCGGCTCTTCCTTTAGTATAACCGACAGGTGGGGAGCTTCAACCTCCGATAAATACCCCTTGCTAAATGGCGGTTCCTCTGGGAAAATAAGGCGGGGTTAATGATTTACTGTTGCCCCGATTGCCGAATCGGGGGATGATGGGCATGGAATCTATTTTAATGTGCACAGACTAAATATCCCAATTGGATAGATCACCGGTTCACGCGCGCGCGTGAACCGGTGAATAACGAGTTGAACCACAGGAAAATGAGAACAAATGATAGTCATCGTAATTATGACAACCCCGGCAATAATCAATGCCCGTTTGCTGCATGGGTAATCCAAATGTGCACAAGAAAGTGAGGCGTTAAATGAGATGGTTTGCTTTAATACTCGTAACCCTGCTAGGGCTATACATAATGACATGGGCATTTCAAAACGCATGGATTTCATCTACTCCGGTTAGCAATCCAGAAATTTATAAAACTAGAGCATTATTCCTTCTCCCAATGTCATTAATAATATTAATCCAAGGGGTTATCCTATTTCTCAAAATTGGCAAAGGGAAGAAGGAAGAGTAAAAAGATGTTCAACCAAGCGCGGCACACGGTCTCCGCTTCGCTCCGCCGGTGCGCTCTCAGCCGTTGAAAAGGAAGAAGGCATATGAAAAGGATTCTTGAGTGAGATGCTCTTGAACAGCGTGCTCGTGAG
>JBGPCQ010000234.1:0-3114 GCA_041481895.1 Geobacteraceae bacterium
CATTCCCCGTGAATAACACCGCCAACCCATGAACCGTTTCGCATACCTCGCCACCGGTCAGGCTATCCGGATACTCTCCAAACTCTCCGCAGCGGAAGTGATTCTGCACGGCACGGAGAATATCCCGCACGGCTCGATCATCTTTGTCGTCAATCATTTCACCAGGATCGAGACGCTCCTGATGCCGCTCCATATCTACGAACTGACCAAAGTCCCGGTCTGGTCCCTGGCCGATTTCACCCAGTTTGGAGGAGGCCACATGAAAGGCTGGCTCGACTCGATCGCGGTCATGTCGACGCGAGATCCCCACCGGGACCAGCTGATCGTGAAAAGCCTCCTTACCGGCGAGGCGAACTGGATCATTTACCCCGAGGGGGAGATGGTCAAGGACAAGAAAATCGTCGAAAAGGCGCGCTTCATGATCTCCAGCGCGGGAGGGAAGCGCCCTCCCCATACGGGGGCGGCGGTGCTGGCGTTCAGGACGGAATTTTACCGGGAGCGGCTCCGCAGCCTCGCCACGACGAATCCCGGCGAGGCGCACCGCCTGATGCAGCTGTTCGGGATCGACGATCTCAAGCCGGTCCTGGCCCGGCAGACCTGGATCGTTCCGGTCAACATCACCTATTACCCGCTCCGGGCCCACGTCAACGCCTTGAACTGGCTGGCCGACCGCCTGGTTGACGACATGTCGCAACGGGCCCGGGAGGAGATCATGACCGAGGGGTCGATGCTTCTCTCGGGAGTGGACATCGATATCCGCTTCGGTGCGCCGATCGCCGTAAAAAAACAGCTGGAGCCTTCCCCCATTCAGCTCGATATTTCCGCGTCGCGGAGATTCGATTTCGATGACCCCCTCCCCTCGCGCATGAAAATGCGCCGGGTGGCCCTGGATATGATGCAGCAGTACATGTCGGCCATTTACCGCATGACGACGGTGAACCACGACCACCTGTTCGCCTCCATGCTCAGGGTGTTCCCTTTCAACAGTATCGATGAGGAGAATTTCCGGCGCAGGGTGTTCCTGGTGACTACGAGCAGCCTGGAGCTGATGGGGGTCAACCTCCACCGGAGCCTCCGCACCAGCCAGGTTCACCTCCTGACGGACGACCGCTTCAACAAGTACCGGGATTTCATCACCCTCGCCCTGGAAAAGAGGGTCGTCACGAGGAAAGGGACGACCCTGCTCAGGGACATGTCGAAATTCTCCTCTTCCGTATTCGATTTCAGCCGCGCCCGCATCGATAATCCCGTTGCAGTCATCGCCAACGAGGTGATCCCGCTGCGGGAATTGCAGCGGAAGATTCACGCCGTTGCCTGGCTCACCCCCATCCAGCTCCGGTGGAGGATAGCCGATTATCTGATTGAGAAGGGAAAGGCCGATTTTACCGCGGATTATGACGCTTTTTTCTCCGCGCGAGAGTCAAAGCCGCGGGAGACCGGCGCCCCGTTCCTGATCAGGGGGAAGTCCAGGGACCTCGGCGTCGTCCTCGTTCACGGCTTCCTGGCCGCCCCCCGCGAGATGCAGGAGCTGGCGGACCATCTCGGCCGACGGGGGGTATGGGTCTATGTACCCCGGTTGAAAGGGCACGGCACGTCACCGGTCGACCTCGCAACGAGAACCTGTCAGGACTGGATCGAATCGGTTGACGAAGGCTATGCCGCAATGAGCAATATCTGTCGGCGGGTCGTGGTGGGGGGCTTTTCTCTGGGCGGCGGCCTGGCCCTGGACCTGGCGGCCCGGGTGCCCGAAGCTGCAGGGGTTTTTGCCGTCTGTCCCCCCATGAAGCTGCAGGAGATATCCACCCGGTTTGCCCCGGCCATGGAGCTCTGGAACCGGCTGATGCGGCTGGCCCACTACGATGCGGCCAGAAAGGAGTTTGTGACGGTCTCTCCGGAGCACCCTGGCATCAACTATGCCCATGTGCCGATATCCGGCGTCAGCGAACTGGAGCGGTTCATGGCAGCCCTCGAGCCGAAGCTTTCAGCCATCAGTGCCCCGGCCCTCGTGGTACAGTCCCGCTGGGACCCGGTGGTCGATCCCACCGGGGCGGAGGGCCTCTTTGCGCAGCTCGGGTCAAAGGATAAGGATTATCTCGTCTTTGACCTCGAGCGCCACGGCATAGTCATGGGTGAAGGAGCCGGGCAGGTGCATGCAGCGATCGGCGATTTTATCGAGCGGGTGCGCAAAGGGACGCCTGCCGGATCGCAGGCTGTTGAAAAACGTAGCGAGGACCCACGGGCCTAAAGAGGCCGGGATGCACGGCGCAAGCAAGGGAGGGAGCGAGGCATAGCAGGGCTACGTCGAGCTTCCGAGCGAGCGGCAACACCGCAGATCGGACCCGCAGTAGTTTTTCAACAGCCTGTCAGCGGAATATGGAGATGCCCACGAGGACCTTGCTCGAATTGAGGGGTTCATTGGGCGTGGCGGTATTCGCGTTGGAGACGTGATGGTAGCGGTACTCGAAATTAAGCGCGGTATCCTTGGCAATAAAGTACTGGATCCCGGTCCCCGCCTGGTAGGAAAAGTCGAGGCGGCTCCCCATGGTCGGCAGGCCGGTATCGACGTAGAGAACGCCGCCGCCGGCAAAGACATAGGGGGTGAATTCCCGGGGGGCGGTGAACTTGAAATAGCCGAGGGCATACCCACCGGTCATGATCCGGCCGCTCTGGTCCAGCGCCACGTGAAGCGGGAGTTCGAGGAGCAGTTCATGGCGGAACCGGTACCACCCTTCGCCCAGGTCGCCCGACAGGAAACGGCCGTAGCGGAGAATGGCGTCGAACGTCTGCACCTGGGTACGGGTGTCGCCGAAGCCGCGGTGGGTGATACCGTAGCCGGTCAGGAAGGAATATTCGCTCCCCGCTTCCCTGATGAACGAGGTGTCGTCGGCCTCTGCCCACAGGGGGGAGCAGATGAGCGTAAAGAAAAGGAGCAGGTAAAGCGAGAGCTTGGACATGGTGACTCCGGTCGCAGAAAGGATTTGCAATGATGTGATACTCTTTTCCTACTTTTCTCCGCACAGTATCCCGTGAATTTTATCCTCCCACTCTTTCGGTATGCAAATCCGAAATTCCGGAGCAGGGTCTTCCACGACCCCGGCCAGGGTTTCGATCACC
>JBGPCQ010000235.1:0-2977 GCA_041481895.1 Geobacteraceae bacterium
GATAATCGACAAGACTAAACCACCCGCGAGGGTGGGACGGAAAGCCCACAGGGTCTCACCGAGACAGCCGGGATGCCGAACTATCATTCGGCAGCCCGGCTTTTTTTGCGCCTGGCAGCCGATCGGACGACGCATTTTGAAACAACGAAAGGGAGACAGAATGAACATGAAAAGGCATCTGACGAACGCAGGTATCGGAACGCTTGTCGGTGTGATGGGGATGGCGGGAATCGCCGTTGCCGGCAGCGTGGATGTGAACACCCCTAACGTACGGGTACAGGTCGGCACCCCGGCCCCGCCGCCGCCCCGCGTCATCGTGGTTGAGCCGGAGCGAGTCATCGTACCGGAATACGGGGAGCGCCACGATCAGGGGAAACACAAGGGACACTACAAGAAACACAAAAAGTACAAGAAGGAAAAAAAGGAAAAAAAGGACAAGGATTAAGGTTCATACCGGGAAGATATCGTAAATGTAAAGGCGGCCGCATGGCCGCCTTTAACTATATTGTGCAGGATGGAAGTACATTCTACACCATGCAAAAACTCGAAAGAAAAAACTTTATCAAATTAGTCTTGCGATATCCCCCTTATGGGTATATTATTTCCCCATGACATGGACGGTCACCTTCACCGGAAAAGCACGGAAGCAAAAAGAGAAGCTCTCCGAGAGGGTACGTGAGTTGCTCTTTCAGCTTGCCAGGGAGATCGAAGCCTCCGGCCCGGTACGCGGGGACTGGCCCAATTATTCCAGGCTGGGCAACAACCGTCACCACTGTCATCTGAAAAAAGGTCATCCGACCTATGTTGCGGTATGGACCGAAGACCGAGGTACCGTATCGGTGGAGATAATTTATGCGGGCACACACGAAAAAGCACCCTACTGACGAGCTTGTAACCATAACCCTGCGCGTTCGCCGCAGCAAGGTTCCTCAGCTTCAGAGTTACGCGGAATCCCTCGAAACGGGGGAAGAGAGGTCCTATTCAATTGCGGAAGTTTTTCCCGAGTATGTCGGCAAGGAGCAGGAAGTTGCCCTGCGGGCCTACCGCAACCGGGAAGGTTTGACCCAAAAACGGCTCGCAGAATTGACCGGCATCCCGCAGCACCACATCAGCGAAATGGAGAACGGCAAGCGCAGCATTGGCAAGGAGAGGGCGAGAAAACTCGCCGAAGCGCTGCATTGCGACTATCGTCAGTTGTTGTAGAAAGCCGCACAGGGGTTGAATCCGCCTGACCTTTTGTCCTACCCATTTCTAAGAACACCAGATAAACCGATCAACAGGGGGGCAAATACCCCCCGGCCAGCGCGGTGTACGCCGCCACCTGCGCCTCCTGCCAAGCCGCATCCCTTCCCAGTTCACAAGCCATCAGCTCCGCCACCCGGGGGGCCATCGCCATGCTCGCCCGGGCATCGAGGAAGAGCGACCGTGTGCGTCGCGCCAGGACATCATCGACGGTGCGCGCCCACTCGCGGCGCACCGCCCAGACGACCTCGCCTGCCAGGTAGGGGAGGTTCGGGTGGAGCTGTTCGCCCCAGGCCGGGTTTTCTTCGATCAGTTTCCGCACTTCTCCGGAATCTGATCCGTAGACATCCCACGACGGGGCGTTTTCGACGCTCTCCTCCTGCCAGCCATGAATCCGCAACCGGGCGGAGACGGAAGGGCTCTCCGGAAGGCCGGCAACGGCTGCCGCCTGGTTGACCGCATCTTCACCCATCCGGCGGTAGGTGGTCCACTTGCCGCCGGTAATGGTGACCAGGCCCGAACTGCTGAGCAGGATGGCGTGTTCACGGGAGAGGAGGGGGGTATCCCCGCCGGCGCCGGGATGGACCAGCGGCCGGAGCCCGGCGAAAGCGCACAGCACGTCGCTGCGGGCGGGGTGCCTGACCAGGTGACGGGCCGCATGGGTGAGGAGGAAGTCGATCTCCTCCTCCAGCGGCCGCGGTTCCAGCGAAACAGCGGCGACCGGCGTATCGGTGGTGCCGACCACCACCCGGTCGTGCCAGGGGACCGCGAACAGGACCCGGTTATCGGCGGTATGGGGGATCATGATGGCGCTGTCGCCGGGGAGGAAGGAGCGGTCGAGCACCAGGTGCACCCCCTGGCTCGGAACGATGACCGGCGCGGCCTGCGGGTCGTCCAGCCGTCGCACCTGGTCGCTGAAGACCCCGGTGGCGTTGATGACGACGCGGGCCTGGAGAGCGTAGTCCCGGTCCGTCTCGAGGTCGCGGGCCGTCACTCCGGTCGTCAGGCCGTCCGACTTGATGAGGCCGGTCACCTGCAGATAGTTGAGCGGCGTCCCCCCCAGGTCGGCCAGGGTTCGGGCCAGGTGCACGGCGAGCCGGGCGTCGTCGAACTGGGCGTCATGGTAGATCACGCCGCCGCGCAAACCCTCCGGCTCCAGCGTCGGAAGCCGTTCCAGGGTCTCGGCGCGGGAGAGGAGCCGGGAAGGTCCCAGGCCTAACCGGCCGGCCATAACGTCGTACAGCTTGAGGCCGACCCCGTAGAAGGGTCCTTCCCACCAATCATAGAGAGGGACCACGAATGAGAGGTTGTGCACCAGGTGCGGGGCGTTGCGGAGCAGGAGGCCCCGCTCGTGGAGAGACTCCAGCACCAGCGCCAGGTTCCCCTGCTTCAGGTAGCGCACCCCGCCGTGGATCAGCTTGGTGCTCCGGCTCGAGGTCCCCTTGGCGAAGTCGCTCTGTTCGAGCAGGAGGGTCCGGTAGCCTCGGCTGGCAGCTTCCACGGCCGTGCCGAGCCCGGTCGCCCCGCCGCCGATGACGATCATGTCCCAAACCTGGGCGGGGTCGGCGATTTGTTCCAGCATTTCTGCACGGGTCATCATAGCCTCGATGGGGGAGATTCCAAGGATGAAGTATGAATTATGAATTATGAAATTTCAACCTTCAACCTTCAACCTTTAACCATCATCCTTCATAATTCATCCTTCATACTTCATAATTGTCTATGCTTCCTCCCA
>JBGPCQ010000236.1:0-2966 GCA_041481895.1 Geobacteraceae bacterium
CAACCGTTACGCCATATTTCAGCATCTTTTCCGGTGATACGATCACCTGATACTGCTTGAAATAACCCCCGAAAGAGTTTATTTCATTTACTCCGGCAACGCCTTTCAACTGCGGCGTGATAATCCACTCCTGAATTGTTCGCAGATTGGTCAGGTAGGCTATTTTCTGCTGCGGGTCAGCCGGCATTTTTCCTTCAAGGGTGTACTGATAAATCTCACCCATGGCCGTGCCGATCGGCCCCATGGCAACTTCAACGCCTTTGGGAACTTTTTCCCGTGCCTCTGCCAATCGTTCAAATACCAGCTGGCGCGCAAAATAAATATCGACATTGTCCTTGAAAACAATGGTCACGATGGAGAGGCCGAATTTAGTGACTGAGCGCATCTGTTCAATGTCCGGCAGGCCGCGCATGGCCATCTCGATCGGGTAGGTTACATTCCGTTCAATCTCTACCGCAGACAGGCCATCTGCATGGCTGATGACTTCAACCTGGATGTTTGTTACATCCGGAAATGCGTCGATCGGCAATTTCAAATATGAATAAACCCCGAATGCAACAATCAGCAGTGAAAGGAATATGACCATCCCTTTTTGCTTTAATGTGTATCCAATTAGTTTTTCGAGCATTAGTGTGCGTCTCCCTCAAGTTCGCCTTTTTTGAGTTCCGACTTCAGTATGAACGCTCCCTTTATGGCATAGCGTTCCCCTTCCTTCAGGCCGGAAACAATTTCAACCATATCGCCTGCAGTACGACCCGGTTCCACTTTTCGTGGTTCGAACTCGTCTCCTTTTTCACCCACGACAAAGAGTACCTTTTTTCCATCCAAATCCTGCAGGGCATCTTCGGGAACAGCCATGACCGCTGCTGCATCAGCAGGTAAAGCCAGTTCAACAGTGGCGAACATCTCCGGTTTCAACTTCCGACCAGGATTTGCCACCTCGATCCGCGCCTTGACCGTGCGGGTGGCTTGGTCCACTGCGTCGGCAATGTGATTGATTCGGCCATTAAATTTTTTGTCAGGAAAGGCACCGATAGTAACAATTGCTGCCTGTCCTTTGTGTACCTTGGCCAGATCTTTTTCGTTGATGTCCACAAGCACCCAGACCGACGAGAGGTCGGCCACGGTGTAGAGGCTTTTTGAAGGATCGGAGAGCTCACCCACGATGGCGTGCTTCTCGGTAATGATGCCGCTGATGGGGGAGCGGACCTGCAGAAGCGGCTTTTTGTGGTCTTCCCCTTTAAGGGCAGAGGTTGAAACTCCGTACAGGGACAAGCGTTCTTCGTCGGTGTGCAGTTCGGTCTGGGCAGTCTTGAAATCGGTCTCGGCCAGGAGGATATCCTTGCGGGCTGCGATCTTTTTCTCCACCAGGTTCTTGATCCGATCCATGTTGGACTGGGCCAGGTTAAGCTTTGTCCTTGACTGGTGGTAGCGGCCCAAAGCTTCACCAAGTTCGACGCTGTCCAGGGTCGCCAGGGCTTGTCCGGAGGAAACGCTGTCACCCAGGGAGGCCCTGACGCTTACTATCTTGCCGGAGATGCGCGGCGACACGTGGGCGATCCGGTCGGCATTGGCTTCCACCTTGCCGGTGGCGCTGATTATACCGCCCAGCCGCTGTTTTTTCGCCGGAGCAACGACCACACCGTTCTGCTTCTGCATCTCGACAGTCATCTTGACGCTACCCGGCTCCTTATGCCCTTCTTGTCCTTCCTTCATTTCCCTAGACGCCTTGCCTTCAACCTGGCCGCCTGTTTTTTCTTCCTTTGGGCCGGCTTCTTTCTTTTCTGCATTCTTCCCTCCGCCGCTTTTGAGGTGGGCAAAATGATAGAGAAAGCCGCCCCCAAGGGCAAGGGCCAGAATAAGTCCGATGATGATTACTTTTTTGTTCACTGCACACCTCCGGTAGTTTCTATGCTCAAATCAGCCCCAACCGCGGCCTCCAGCTTTACCAGAGCTGTCTGCCTGCTATGAAGGGCCGAAAGATATCCATCATTTACTTCGAAAAACTTCTTCTGCTCCTCGATAACCGTGAGAATCCCCACCTCGCCGAGACGGTATGCCTCCTGCACCAGTTTCAGGTTTTCCTCCAACTGGGGAATGATATCCCTGGTATAGATTGACAGGAATTTTTCAGCAGTGGTCAGCCTCGCAAAGTCCGCCTCCACCTGCCGTTCTACGGTCAGTCGGGCAAAAGCGTAACGGTTTTCGGCGCTCCCCTTCCTGGCCTGCGCCTCCCTGATCCCGGCCTGATTCCGGTCGAAAAATGGAATGGGGATGGAAATCTTCAAGCCGATGAGGTTATCGCTGTTTTTTCCTTCTACCCCGCCGACCTCTACGACCGAATTCTCATGCTGGTAACCGAGCCCCGCAGTGACGTTGGGGATCCTCTCGGCCCGCGCCAGGGCAATTCCGGCATCTCCTTTTGCCTTCTCGGCTTCCAGCGCCCTGATGTCGGGACGTTTTGCCAGTGCCCAGCTTTTCAGCTCTCCGAGGTTTTTCGCAAAAGGCTTTGCCTCCAGTGAGCCGCTGAAGCGGACCTCCTCATTCGCGGGAATCCCCATGAGGGCAAGAAGCCTCGCCCTGGAGGGGTAAAGCTCCCGTTCCGCCTCGACTTTCTTCCCCTCGCTCCTCGCCACTTCGACGCGGGCCAGGTTTGCTTCCAGCTCCGGAATGTCCCCCGCCTCCAGCCGCAGTTTCGTCACTTCCAGGAGCTGCGTATTGAGGGCGATGGAGCGCTCCGCAAGTTCCACTCTTTTCCCAGCCAGGAGCAGATCGTAAAAGATGGTCTTTACCTCCTCCTCAAGGAGCCGCCCGGAGTTGTCGATCTGCCGGTCGAAACTTTCGATTTCTTTCTCGGCCACCTGCAGGCGCTTCCCCCTCTTCCCCATGGTCAGGAATTCCTGAGAAACGCCAACTGATATGCTGTTTTCAGACCTGCTGCCGGTAAGTTCACCGGTCCTGCCCTC
>JBGPCQ010000237.1:0-2883 GCA_041481895.1 Geobacteraceae bacterium
AGAGCATTTTAATTAGAACTATAATTCCATGGGCTCGTTTGTCAAGGTTTTTATTGCCATAAACCCTTCGTTTTGGTAGGTTAACCTTGCGTCGGACCATTCGCCGCCAGGGAGCACTAATAAACCTACAAAAAGCAGTTATTCACCACTAAGCCACTAAGATCACTAAGAAAACAAATATTTTCTAAAAATTGCAAGCACCACACGGGTGAATCATAATTTTAAAAGCTTCGGAATCTGCATCTTTTTTTTAATTAAACTTCGTGTCCTTAGTGTCTTAGTGGTGAGTCTACTGCCGTTTCCAGGATAAATAATGAGCATACAATGGGCTGAAGTCGCCTGCATAGTTCCCAACTCCATGGTCGACCGTCTTACGGAATTTCTTGTGTCATACTCCGAAAGCGGCGTCAGTATTGAAAACCTCTCCGTCGATACCTTTTCCCTCGATACCCTGGAAGATTCCCCGATCAAGAGCGTTAAAGTTTATCTCCCCTCCGATCCCGATCTGGCTGAAAAAATCTCGGCAATTTCTGCGTTCCTGGCTGAGGTCGGTCCGACTTTTCCCGAATTCGTCTTTCACCCGCCCGAAGTAAGCTATATCGGAGAAGAGGACTGGGCCAACAACTGGAAAGAGCACTTCAAACCCTCCCGCATCGGGACGAGACTGGTGATCAAACCCACCTGGGAAGAGTTTGCGGCAGAAGCGGAAGATATCATCATCGAACTCGACCCCGGCATGGCTTTCGGCACCGGCACCCACCCGACGACCAGGCTCTGCCTCGAAACACTGGAGCGTTATTTCTTTCGCGAGCCCCCCTATGAAAACCGGCAGCCTGATCCCCCAACCGACATCCTCGATGTGGGCACCGGCTCCGGAGTGCTCGCCATCGCAGCGGCAAAGCTGGGCGCCAGCCGGGTGATCGGCATCGACATCGATCCCGGCGCAGTCGAGATTGCGCACGCGAACCTGGTCCTGAACCGGATCGACAAGGAAGTTCGGGTCACCAGCGAACCGCTGGCTGAGGTGGAGGGGGACTTTGACATCGTCGTGGCGAATATTCTGGCCGAGGAGTTGGTCCGGCTGGGAGGGGAACTTTTCAGCAGAGTCAGGGCGAGCGGCCTGCTCATCCTGTCCGGGATTCTGACCGAAAAAGAAGACCTGGTCATTACCGGCTTTTCACCCTATCCCCTTACCCTCATGGAAATCACGCGGGACGCGGAATGGAGCTGCCTGGCCTATCGCCGGGAGAATTGAACATGCGACGTTTTTTTGTCTCACCGGAGGTTTTTGCTGACGGTTGTGCTACCATCAGCGGAGATCTTTTTCGTCACATGGTAAAGGTATTGCGCTTGAAACCGGGGGCCGGCGTTTTGCTGGCAGATGGGAGGGGCACCGAATTCACCGGCATCATCGCCAGCGTCGGCAAGGAAACCCTGGTCGTGACCATACAGGAGAGTCGCATAGCGGCTCCAGCTGACATGCCGCGCATCACCCTGTTCCAGGGGCTCCCGAAAGGGGACAAGCTCGAGTTCATCCTGCAGAAAACCACCGAATTGGGCGTGGCGGAAGTAATCCCCTTTGCCGCGTCCCGTTCCGTATCACGGATCCGGAAAGGCGAGGAGGCGGAAAAGGTCTCCCGTTGGCAAAGAATCGTTCAGGAAGCTGCACGGCAATCGGGGTGCGGTTCCGTCCCGCAGGTCGCGCTGGCGGGCAGCATGGGGGAGGTCGTGAAATTGAGCGGGCATGGGGTAAAGTTTCTGCTCTGGGAAGGGGAAAAGGTCAACCGTCTCAAGGATACACTGGCGGGACTGCCGAAACCGGAAACCATTGCCCTGATCGTCGGGCCCGAAGGCGGCTTGTCCGCCGAAGAGGCGGCAACTGCCACGGACAACGGCTTCATCCCCGTGTCCCTCGGACCGCGCATCGTCAGGACCGAAACCGCCGGTCTCGTGATGATGGCAATTTTGCAATTTTACTGGGGAGATTTGGGATAGAAATCACATCCTGCGCAGCAACTCTATCAATTCCGCCCCGAACAATTCTCTCTGCCAGCGTTTCATAGGTCCGAGGGCATCCGCTCCCCCGTCCTTTTTCAGGTCCATCTCGACCAGGACTTCCAGAAGGGCATTATTGGCCAGTATGCCGGCATCGATGCCAACTTCCCGAGATCGGGCTTCCCGCCACAACTTGAGTCTTTTCAGCCGCTCTTCCTGGTGCCTGTCCCTGACCGGCCGCTGAAAGCGGGGCAACACCGGGAGCTTGTCCGCCGGCCAGGAAAGCCCCTTCGCCACCGCATCGAGTATTCCCTGGCCATACCTTTCCACAAGCTTCGGCGTGAGTCCGGCGATATTCAACAGTTCGGCCGACTTGCAGGGGGATTTCACCGCCAGTTCCCGAAGGGTGTCATTCCCCATGATTTTGAAGGCAGGGACATCCCGCTGGCCGGCCTTTTCATCCCTGAAGCGGAGCAATTCCTCCAGAATGGCCAACGACCGGCCCTCCATCCCGGCAGCCCCCTTAAAGCGCAAAACGAAGGGTTCATCGCTGCGGGAAACCGTACGCACCCTGGACAAAAGCTCGCACTCTTCTTCGACCCAGGAGAGCCGGCCCTTTGCCCGCAGCTCCCCCTTCAACTGCCGATACAGCTCGATCAGGAGACTCGTATCCTCCATGGCATACGCTATCATTTCAGAGGCAAGCGGCCGTTTGCTCCAATCCGCCTTCTGGTATTTCTTGTTCAGTTCCACACCGAACCGTTTTTTCAGGACGGCAGCCAGCCCCACTTCCTTTTCGCCGAGAAACTGGCAGGCGACCATGGTGTCGAACAGATTGCAGACCTCAATGCCGAAATCACGGTGGAGTGACCGCATGTCATAATCCGC
>JBGPCQ010000238.1:0-2861 GCA_041481895.1 Geobacteraceae bacterium
CCCGAAAATTTTCGACGAATAGAACAACTATTCGCTCTCAAATTTTCGATAATCTTGTCTCGATTTCCCATCCTTTCGTTTCGACTCCCTAAGTCCGACAGACTCCTAATATCTGGAGCTTTTTGCGAAGTCGAGCAGTTAGAAACTTTTCCCAGGACTACTCTGCAAAGATAATTAGATAAGTCTGCCGGCAACTCAGGTTTTCTCCGGTGCGATCTCGCGGATTATGGCCGTAAAGAGGGGCTTCTGATCGGTCATGGAAGCGGTAAGCGCCATTTCAACCTCGGTAACCTTCCCCCTGATGTCACTCACCCTCTGGAAGCTCTCGGCCCCCATCCCCCCCCACTCGCCGATCTTGAGGTACGTCGTAACGCTTTCCCTGAGGAGTTCCCCGTCCTTCAGGAACGAATAGATACTTTCCCCGAGCAGTGCCTGCCGGGAAAGCCCGAACAGTTCTTCGGCCTGCTGGTTCGAAATGACGATCTTGCCGTCTTCCATGAACGTGACCACCGCCGACCGCGTCATTTCGATGAAATTACGGTAGCGCTCTTCGGATTCCCTGCTCTGCAGGGTCTTCCGCTCAAGTTCCTCCATCAACTGGTTGAAGGCGGCAATGAGCCCCCCTATTTCGTCGTTGGATCTCTGCGGCAGCCGTTCAGCAAAGTTTCCCGTTTTCGTCACATGGACAATGGCTTCCGAGAGGAGCCGCACGGGATTGATGATAGTCCTGCGGATCAGGGCTCCCAGGATAAGGATGAGAATGAGAAAGATGGCGCCCCGGTAGGCAATGTCAACTTTCAGGTTGGCCCCCACCTGCCGGTAGAGGTCGGCCATCGGAATGCTGACCGAAACGGCCCCGATAACCTCGCCCAAGTGGTAATTGTAGGAATAATGGCCGCGCGGGAAGCGCTCGCGGACGAACCGGGGCGCCTTGTCATAGTCGCCGTGGCATTCCAGGCAGGACTTTTCCGCCTTCATTGCCAGCATGTAGCGGAAGACCTCCCGGCCTTTCTGCTGCACGATGCTCGACGTCTCCAGGGCAATCTTGCCGGTGAACCGCTTGAGCTGCTCGGTTTCAAATTCGTCCGGTCGGTTGTTCGGATTGCGGTAGCGGAGCGAAACCTGGCGGACGTAGTAATCGCTCCCCGTGGTCATGCGCTTGGCGACATTGGTCGCCACTACCTGGGGAACAAGGTTGTAGTTGCTGTCAGGTTCCCCCTTGACCACGCTTGAGATGTAATCCCTGGTCTCGATAATCTGCCGTGCGATGCTGCGGGCATTGTCGATCGCCACCCGGTTGACCAGCGACTGCTCGCGCTTGTAAGTCAGGATGGCGGCGACGAGGAAAAGGGAGATCAGGAGAAGCGACATGATAATATTGAACTTGGCGCCTATCTTCAAGTTGGCGAACCGGGCCATGCAGACCTCCTGGTGTCACGTGCGGCTAATTCGTTCCTTCAAATTGTGGTGCTTTTGGCCCCTGGCTGTGTTGCGGCTCCTCGGCTTAAGCCCTGCTAGGCCTGCGTCGCCGCGCCTTGCCAGGAACCAAAATCCCTCACAATTAGTGCGGCGAACTAACCGCACGGGACACAGTGCGGATTCACCCTGGATTATACCCTTTAAGCCGCGATACGCAAGAAATTACTGCATGAAAACAGCGGGTTTCGGGAGTTTTTTTTGATGGATAACGGGTCAGTAAAGTGGTAATAGAGGGTTGGAGAAACTATCATGTATCCAAATTGTGCCACAAGCTGGAGCACGGTGGAACCGATCTACGAGAAAATCTTCTCTGTCCGGTCGTACGAAGTTGACCTGACCGGCAATGTGCGCCCGACGGCGCTGCTCAACTACCTGC
Organism: Geobacteraceae bacterium; assembly: GCA_041481895.1. Taxonomy (GTDB): domain Bacteria; phylum Desulfobacterota; class Desulfuromonadia; order Geobacterales; family Geobacteraceae; genus JAMPXD01. The sequence goes on from JBGPCQ010000238.1 coordinate 1,856, forward strand.
AGGAGGCGGCAGGCGACCATGCCCGCAGCCTCGGCATAGCGGTGCGCGACCTGTTGCCGATCGGGCTTACCTGGGTCCTCTCCCGCACGCACGTGAAGCTGCTCGGTACGGCCGCCTCCCGCGAGGAGGTGCGGGTGCGGACCTGGCCGTCAACCCGTGCAGGGCGATTTACCTGCCGCGAGTTCGAGGTGACGGGCGCGGACGGCCACCCCATTGCCCTGGCAACCTGCTCCTTCGCGGTGCTCGACCTTGGAATCCGCCGGCCGGTGATCATTGAAGAGCGCCTCCCCTCGTATCCCCTGTTGCCGCGCCGGGTTATAGCCGATGACTTCGCGACGCTGCCGCGCCTCGCTGAGCCGGACACGGAGCTCGCCTTCCGGGTTGGGCGGGCGGACCTGGACATCAATCGCCACGCGAACAACGTGGCCTACGCTGCCTGGGCCCTCGAGACGGTGCCGGCAGAGGTGGCGGCGGGGCGCCTCCTTGCCGAGCTAGAGATCGCCTACCGGGCCGAAATTTTCTACGGCGAGACAGTGTTAGCCCGCTGCGGGGAGCTGCCCGGCGAAGGAGCCCTGGTTTTCCTCCACCAGCTCGTTCGGGGTGAGGACGGCGTCGAGCTCACCCGCCTTATCACCCGCTGGCGGTAGCAGCCGTTGTTCGGGATACATAACAGCATGCTGAGCGACTTAGCACTAGCTGGATCCTTCACTGTTTATTCTGACTACCTGTTTGCAGCCGCAGAGAAGGAATTGCTTTGACCCAAACCAAAAAATCCCTTTCCAAAATCGACAATTTATGCTACATATCACTGCCTTCCGACTCGATCTAGTTTTCATCCGGAAACGGTTCTTTTCCGCCCTGGCGGTGTCAATCCGCGGGCTTGCTTGTGCGGCATACAGTAGTATGCCTCCGCGCAATCCCTTGATTTCCTTGCCAGAACGAAAAATTCCTCGTTTCCGAATTGAAAACCAATAGTTTCTCATCCGGAGTTTCCGGATGGAAACTA
>JBGPCQ010000239.1:0-2852 GCA_041481895.1 Geobacteraceae bacterium
ACCATCTTCGACATCGTGAAGGCCCGGACCGGCCACGATTTCAGCTCCTACAAGGCGAACACCGTCATGCGCCGCATTGAACGGCGCTTGGCTGTAAACGAAGTTGCCGGAATCATGAAATACGTCGCCATCCTCAACGAAAACAGCCAGGAGGCCCATGCCCTCGCCCAGGACATCCTTATCGGCGTGACCGGATTCTTCCGCGACCCCGATGCATTCGAAGTCGCACGGAGGGAGGTGATTCCGCGCCTGTTCGCAAACCGGGGACCGGATGATCCGGTGCGGATCTGGCACGCCTGCTGCGCCACCGGCGAGGAAGTCTATTCCATGGCGATCCTGATCCGGGAGTATCTCGACTCAGAGAGGATCGACGCCACTGTCCAGCTCTTCGCCACCGATATCGACGAGGCGGCCATCGCCCAGGCCCGGGCAGGGATCTATCCCGACGACATCGTGGCGGAAGTCGGGGAAGAGCGGCTCAAGGCCTTTTTTACCATGAGCAACGGCCGCTGGCAGGTGATAAAGCGGGTACGGGAGATGATCGTCTTCGCCCACCACAGCCTGATCAAGAACCCCCCTTTTTCGCGGCTCGACCTCCTCGTCTGCCGCAACTTCCTCATCTACCTGAATCCCGATATGCAGAAACGGCTCATCGCCCTGTTTCACCAGGTGCTGAAGCCGGGGGGATATCTCTTCCTCGGCAGTTCGGAAACCGTGGGTCGCCACTCCGATCTTTTTACCCCCCTCGACAAAAAATGGAAGGTCTTCCAGCGCCTGGAGAGCGGACGCCGCGCCGATGCCCTCTTTCCCTTCACCACTCCGATCCGCTATTTCCCCGGAACAGGTCGTTCTATCCGGCCGGCGGAAGCCTTTGAGCCCTCCCCCGGCGCGGTTGCAGAGAAACTCCTCATGGAGCGCTACTCCCCCCCCTGCGTGGTCGTCAACGAGAAGTACGAGGTGGTCTATGTCTCTGCCCGGACGAGCCGCTACTTACAGGTGCCGGTCGGGGAGCCGACCCGTGATATCCTGCGGATGGCACGGGAAGAATTGCGGCCGGCCCTGCGCGCGGCGATCTACAAGGCGTTCACCGAGCAGAAGGAGGGCGCGTTTCGGGGCGTGAAGGATCACATTGACGGGGGGGAAGCCCAGGTCAACGTGCTGGTCGAACCGGTCACCGCTCCCCCTCCTGCCGAGAGGCTGGCGATGGTGGTCTTCGAGCCGGCGCTCCCCCCTGCGGTTTGTCCCGCGCCCGGAGGGAGCGGAGAGGCGCCCGCCGGCGACGAAAGCACCAGGGAGATGCTGGTCCGCCAGTTGGAGGAGCAACTCCGCGTCACCCACGAGCAGCTCCAGGCCGTCACCGAGCAGCTCGAAACCTCGAACGAAGGGTTCCTGTCGGCCAACGAAGAGCTGATCTCCATGAACGAGGAGTTCCAGTCGGGCAACGAAGAGCTGCAATCCACCAATGAGGAGTTGGAGACCTCGAAGGAGGAGCTGCAGGCCCTCAACGAAGAGCTGATCACGGTTAACGCAGAGCTGCAAGGGAAAGTGGAAGAACTAAACCAGGTCAACAGCGACATGGAGAACCTCCTCACCAGCTCCGAGATCGCCACCCTCTTCCTCGACCGGCACTTCGCCATCAAGCGCTTCACCCCCGCCATGGCAGCCATCTTCAACCTGATCCCGGCCGATATCGGCCGCCCCTTCCGGCACCTGGCCGGCACTATCGACTGGCCGGGGCTCTCCCGCGACGCGGAGACGGTCCTGGAGAATCTCGTCCCCATCGAACGGGAGGTCACGGCCCTGGAGAACAGACGGTATTACCTCATGCGGGTCCTTCCCTACCGGAGCACGAACGGTGTAATCGACGGCATCATCGTCACCCTCGTCGACATCACCGAGCACAAGAAGGCGGAGGAGGCGCTGCGGGAAAGCGAAAAGCGTTATCACTCGCTATTTGAAAACATGATGGAAGGGTTTGCTTATTGCAAAATGCTCTATGATGACCAGGGCTCTCCGGTGGATTTTGTCTATCTCGATGTCAATAATGCATTCGGACGGCTGACCGGATTGGAAAATGTGAAAGGGAGAAAGGTCACAGAGGTGATTCCAGGGATTAGAGAATCATCTCAAGATTTGTTTGAAATTTATAGCCGGGTCGCGTCGACAGGGCAGCCTGAAAAATTCGAAATCGAATTCAAACCGTTGTCTGCATGGTTTTCTATCTCCGTCTACAGCATGGAAAGGGAGTACTTTGTAGCTGTTTTTGATGACATCACCGAGCGCAAGCGCGCGGAGAATGTCGTTCAGGCGCGCTTGCGGATGTTGGCTGCGGCTCATATATCTTTGGATGAAATGCTACAGATGGCGCTGGATGAGATTGAAGCACAGACCGGCAGTGTAATCGGGTTCTATCATTTTCTGGGGTCCGACCAGGAAACGCTTTCGCTGCAGGCCTGGTCGACGAATACTCTCCGGAGCATGTGCAGTGCGGAAGGGAAGGGGAACCATTACCCGGTCTCCCAGGCCGGCGTCTGGGCGGATTGCGTGCACGAGCGGCGGCCGGTCATCCATAACGACTATGCGACTCTGCCCGGCCAAAAGGGAATGCCGCCGGGACATGCCCCGGTCGTCAGGGAAATGCTCATCCCCATCCTGAGGGGAAAACGGATCGTGGCGATCATCGGTGTGGGGAATAAACCGACAGACTATAATGCGACCGATGTCGAGATTGCCTCGCTTCTGGGCGACGTCTCCTGGGAAATCGTCGAGCGCAAACGGATGGAAGAGGAACAGGAGACAACCGTCGAATTCCTCCGTTTTGCCAATGAGAGCCGAGGGACCAAAGAGCTGCT
>JBGPCQ010000240.1:0-2848 GCA_041481895.1 Geobacteraceae bacterium
CACATGAGCCCGGAGCTTCTGAAGAAGTCGGTCTACGGTCTCCCGGAGCTCAAGCGGGCGCGGATTGCCGGGGCCGCCCTGGTGGCCAATCCCGGCTGTTACCCGACCTCGGTCATTCTCGGGCTGGCGCCGCTTTTGAAAAAGAAGCTGATCGATCCGTCAACAATCATTGCCGACAGCGCGTCGGGCGTCTCGGGCGCCGGGCGGAGCGTCAAGGTGGACAACCTGTTCTGCGAAGTGCACGACGGCTTCAAGGCGTATGGGGTCGGCGGTCTGCACCGGCACATCCCGGAGATCGAGCAGGAGCTTTCCCTGCTGGCAGGGGACAAGGTGGTCATTTCGTTCACCCCCCACCTGGTCCCGATGGACCGGGGGATACTCTCCACGATCTATGCGTCCCCGGCGAAAACCGTCACAACCGCGGACCTGCTCAAAGTCTACAATAAGTTCTACCACGGTGAGGCGTTCGTCCGGGTCCTCCCCCCGGGAGAGTTCCCCGCCACGGGCCATGTGCGCGGCTCCAACTTCTGCGACATCGGTCTTACAGTGGATAGTCGCACCGGCCGTGTCATCGTGGTTTCGGCCCTTGACAACCTGGTGAAGGGTGCGGCGGGACAGGCGGTACAGAATATGAATATAATGTGCGGATTTCCGGAGAATATGGGGCTCGAAAGTTTACCGCTGTTTCCGTGAAGGAACGCGCCTTTTCCGCGATATCGGCGTAAGTCTTCGGGATTACTTGTGCGACGTGGCTCTGTTTATGCCCGCAGGGTGCCACGTCTTCGCGCAATCCCTCGACAGCCTTGAGATCGTGGAAAAATCGCGTTCCGTGCTGTTCTAAACTATGGAACATTCGTGAAAAAGTTGAATAACTTTTTTGCCTCGCGATTACCTCGTGATTACTCGGATTTAGACCCAAAAACTTCTTGAATTGTGAGTAATCTTGAAGTAATCGTGAAGCTGAAACCGCCTTTTATCTTTATTTTGTATGTGCGCTGTGCCAGGTAAAAGCTTTCAATTTAAACGCGAAAGATTCTAAACTATTCCATCAAATTGATATGTTCCTCCCCATAAACAAAAATGAAGCCCTGAAACGCGGCTGGGATGAACTGGACATCATCTTCGTCACCGGCGACGCCTACATCGACCATCCCGCTTTCGGCGTACCGCTCCTGGCCCGCTGGCTTGAGTCCCACGGCTTCCGGGTCGGCATCATCCCCCAGCCGGACTGGCGTACGAAGGAGCCGTTCCTGGCCCTGGGTCAGCCGCGTCTTTTTTTTGCGGTCTCTGCCGGGGCGATGGACTCCATGGTTGCCCATTATACCCCTGCCCGGAAACTCCGCCGTGACGATGCCTATACCCCGGGCAACCGCCACGGCGCCCGCCCGAACCGCGCCACCATCATCTACACGTCGCGCCTCAGGGAGGCTTATAAGGACGTGCCGGTCGTCATCGGCGGGATCGAAGCCTCGCTCCGCCGCTTCGCCCACTACGACTTCTGGGAAGACAAGGTGCGCCGCTCCCTCCTGTTCGATGCCAAGGCCGACCTCCTGGTTTACGGAATGGGAGAGCGGCCGCTGCTGGAACTGGCGGAGCGGCTGCGTGCGGGGAAGGCGTTTGCCGGGATCGCCGACATCCGCGGCACGGTCCGCATTGCCTCGACTCAACCGGTGTCGGCAGTGCTGCTCCCTTCTTTTGAGGAAGTCTCCTCGGACACGGCAGAGTATGCTGCCGCTTTCCGGATACTTTCAGGAGAGCAGAACCCCTTTTCCGCCCAGTCCGTGGCGCAGCAACATGGCGACCGCTGGCTGGTCTGCAATCCCCCCTCATTACCACTTACGGAGCCGGAGCTCGACGCGGTGTATGCCCTGCCGTTCACCAGGGCGCCCCATCCCTCCTACCGGGAGCCGATCCCTGCCTATGAGCAGATCAAGACCTCCATCACGACCCACCGCGGCTGTTTCGGCGGCTGCGCCTTCTGCGCCATCACCCATCACCAGGGGAAGGTCATCCAGTCGCGGAGCGAGCGGTCGATCCTTGCCGAAGTCGTGAAGCTGGCGGCACAGTCCTGGTTCAGGGGAAGCGTGAGCGATGTGGGGGGACCGACCGCCAACATGTACGGGGCCGGCTGCGGCAACCCACAGGCACAGGCTGGCTGCGGGCGGGAGAGCTGCCTCTACCCCGCACCGTGCCGTCACCTGGCCGTTGACGACCGGAGGGGGGCCGAGCTTCTTCGGCGGGTGAGGAAGGCGCCCGGGGTGAAAAACATGGCGATTTCGTCCGGGGTACGCTACGACCTGCTTGGGCGGCAGCCCGCCTATCTGCGCGAGCTCCTGGCCCATCATGTCGGGGGGCTCCTCAAGGTGGCGCCGGAGCACCTGGTGGACCGGGTCACCGCCATCATGCGCAAGCCGGGACGGAAGGCCTTCGACCGGTTCCTTTCCCTGTTCAGGGAAGAGAGTGCCCGCCTCGGCAAGAAGCAGTATATCGTCCCCTACCTGATGTCGGGACATCCGGGCTGTACCCTGGAAGACATGGTCGAACTGGCCCTCGCCCTGAAAAAATTTGGTCTCACCGTGGAACAGGTGCAGGATTTTACCCCCACCCCCGGCACCCTGGCCACCTGCATGTACCATACGGGAAAAGACCCCTTTTCCGGCATGGCTGTCTATGTCCCGAAGAGCGACAAGGAAAAGAAGCTGCAAAAGGCGCTTCTTCTGTGCCATGTCCCCGGGGAGCGAAAATATGTCGTGGAGGCACTCAAGGCGTGCGGAAGGGAAGCTGCGGCAGCAGCGCTGCTTGAAAGAGTGACGCGGCACATGACGGGCTAATAACCGGAAATAACAAA
>JBGPCQ010000241.1:0-2827 GCA_041481895.1 Geobacteraceae bacterium
CGATGAGGACCGGGGAAACGACCGCTTTCCCTATGTCATGACCTGGCTCGGGGAGCACGAGCAGGAGTCGGACATGGCCTTCTATGCCACGCCCCCCGCCGACAACATCGTCGGCCCCGGCATCTCCCGCTGCGAGTATGGCGGGTTCATCCTCTCCTATCCGCCGCGCCGCATGCTCGACGTCTGGCAGGACCGCGACTACACGTCCGCCCGCTCCAAGTCCGAGGTGCTCCTGCTGGCGGCCCTCGACTATGCCCGGGAAAAGCACGTGATCTATGCGGCGGCCCGCCCGCCGCGCAGCATCTTTCGGCAGATCGCCTTCCGCCTGGACCGGAAGATCATCTATATCCCCTTGGGGAGCCTGTCTCCGGTCAAGCTGAAGAAGCTCCGGGTGTTTCATATCCTGTACGGCAATGACAAGCGGGAGATCGCGCGAGATTACATCTGGTAGGTGATGATTATGATTGGCTGATGCCGTAACGGCGGATGAAAGGAGACACGCGATGCCTGAAGGCCCCGAAATCGAAACCGAAAGACTGCACGAAGCTATCAAGGAAGAACTCGAGCGGGAGGGGGGATCGTTCCTCAAGCAGATTTCCATTACCACCGCAATCCTTGCGGTTCTCGCCGCCATCGCCTCGCTTCGGGCCGGCGCCACCGTCAACACGGCCCTGGTACTGAAGACGGAAGCGACCCGGCTGCAAGCCGAAGCCTCGGATCAATGGGCCTATTACCAGGCCAAGGGGATCAAGGCGGCGGTCCAGGAGGCGTCGCGTACGCCCTGGCTGGCCATCGGCAAGGTGCCTCCCGCCGTCTATGAAGAAAAAAAGCAGCGCTACGGCGAGGAACAGAAAGAGATTCAGGACAAGGCGCGGGAGAAGGAACGGGAACGGGACGAGCGGCTTAAAGAATCCGAGCACCTTCTCCATAAGCACCATGGCTTCGCCAGTGCAGTCGCTCTCTTCCAGGTCTCCATCGCTTTGGGCGCGGTGGCGGCGCTGACGCGCTTCAGACTGGTCTGGTTCGGCTCGCTGCTTGCCGGTGGAGTAGGCATAATCTTCTTTGCCTGGCCAATGTTTCAATAAACGGCCAAAGACGAGAAGGGGACAGGTCGTATGGCCAGTCCCTTTCTCTCTTATTATCAAACGGCTGGTTTCTCGTCCGGAGTTTCCGGATGGCAACTATTTTAAACTGCTCTGGTCATTACCGGATACATTGTTAAACCGTGGCATTCTGGCAAAAACAGTCCATAAAAGAAAATACAGCACTACGGCCAGAGGTCCAGCTATAAGGACCCAGGCAGCTAAGGCTTTGAGTGTTGCCGCTGCTATCGGGATAAAATTCCCCGTCAATGCATTCTTGATTCCGTGTGAAAATATGTCGGGTGATACAGATGGGCCCCACGGGAACATGCCCGCCCCCATGCGATAAAAAGGAACAAATAATGCGATCTGTAAGGGATACGCCAGATAGTTCGCTGCCTGTATACATGGATGATTGAGCCTGAATACAACAGCGAGAACCACACAGATGAAAGTTGCTCCCCACACAACAGGCACGGTGCCGATAAAAAAACCGAGGGAGATGGTAAGAGCCAGTTCCCGGGGTGAAGCCCCCTGGACAAATAAATTTTTGATAAGATTGCTGAATTTTCGGCGGATCATAGTGTCAGCTTTCTAAAAACAAATGCGTTTCAAGCCCCTGCAAATGGTTGCGGATTCTTCAGAGCTTTGAAATAGCGGTCACGGGTAGACAGGTTGAGTCCGGCATACACCTGGCAGCCGAACAGGGTCCTTTTCCAGGGGCTCATGCCAAAGAATCGCTTTGCCATTGCGCCGAAAGAGTAGACTTGCCTGTTCAAGCGGCCAAAACCGTTAATGAGTTCGTCGGCAGTCATCCCCTTGGGTTGATAAAGGAGTGTATCCGGAGGATATCCACGGAGCCACCAGTCATCCACCAACAACCTGCCTTCGCTTGCAAGACGCGTGTATAAGCGTGTTCCCGGATACGGAGTAAGTATCCTCAGCTGGGCACAATCCATGCGGCTCCCCATGATAAACTCGCGGGTCTGCTCGAACACATCCTTGTTTTCGTAATCAAATCCGAAAACAAAGCAACCCAGTATGCCGAAACCTTCATTATGGAATCGATGCATGGCCTCATAAAAATCGATCTTCAGATTCTTTATTTTATTCACCTCATCCTGCGTGTCTTTCTGTACCGATTCGAATCCGATCAAAAGCCCCAGGCACCCCGCACGTTTCATCAATCCCAAAAGCTCCGGATCCTCAGCTAATGACACGGTGCCTTGCGCCAGCCATTGCTTCCGAAGGGGTATCATTTCAGTAAAGAGTTTTTTCGCTGCATTCCGGTTCAGTCCAAGGGCGTCATCGACGAAGAAAAGGTGAGGGGAATCAATAGACTCTATCTCGGCGATCACCTCCTGAACCGGTCTGACTCGATATTGAGACCCCAGGGTCTGGCCGATGCAGCAGAATTCGCAATCGTACGGACAGCCGCGGGATGTCTCGACGCCGATCGGGATCGGAATATAACCTTTGCCATTGGCTACGGGGAAAAGATCTCGTCGTGGTTTCGGCAGACCTTCGAGATCGGTCATTTTACCAGCCCGATATATTCTTTGCATCTGTCCCGAGGCGGCATCCGCTACAAGCTGCGGCCAGATACCCTCCGCTTCTCCGACGACAACGGCGTCCGCATGCTCCAAGGCTTCGTCAGGCAATACCGTGGGGTGTATTCCTCCCATCACCACCTTCACGCCTTTTTTGCGATAGGCGTCGCCGATCTGATAGGCTCTTGGCGCGAG
>JBGPCQ010000242.1:0-2818 GCA_041481895.1 Geobacteraceae bacterium
AGACCGGCTCGTCAGCCCGGCGCCCAGCAGGGAGAAAGACCGGCCAGACCGCAGGCTGTCCAACCCAGACCGCAGGCTGTCCAACCCAGACCGCAGGCTGCCCAACCCAGGCCGCAGGCGCCACGACAAATGCCACATGAAAAGGGGGAGCAGCATAACCCGAGATAGCCCTGGAGCAGTGACACCGGTTTTAAAGAAGGGGCATGAGACGAACCATCCGTAAGCGGGTGGTCCATTTGGTAGGGATCAAGGCGGGACAGGCTACTTTATGCAAAAAGTAGCCTGTCCTTTTTTCATCCCGATAAACCAGTTAAAACCAGCGAGACAGGCTCGGCCTGTTCAAGCCCCGGCTTTGAACCGGCTCCTGCAGAGATCCTCTTCCCGGAGCATCACGACCCCGTGGTCGGGGTTGGCCGACAGGTGGAGTGAGATGCGGAACACCGTTTCCGCTTCATCCGGCGCGCCGATGGCCCGGGCCATCTCCTCTGCGGTAAATTCCTTCCCCTGTTCTTTCCCGAGGCAGCCGAGGATTTCTCCCTGCAGATTCAGCACAGCCCCGGCCGCCTTCTTGCCCGCCTCGACCCCCGGCTGGTGGTAGGCGTTGATGTTGACGAGGCTGGCATAGAGGCCGACGGCCCGCTCGTAGAGTGCGATGAGGACGCCAACGGTCCGGGCGTCGAGCTGTTCCACGGTGATGGTCATCGACTCCCGGCCGTTCTCGTACAAGGCCTGCCGGGTCCCTTGGAGAAAGCCGGAGAGGTAGTCCCCGGAGGTTGCTCCCGGCTCGACTGCCATGGAAGCTGACTCCCGGTCTTTCAGCACTTCGAGGAAGGTGGCGAAGAAGTTGGGCACCCCTTCCCTGAGTTGCTGGACGTAGGCGTGCTGGTCGGTGGAGCCCTTGTTGCCGTAAACCGTGAGCCCCTGATTGACGAGGTTTCCATCCCGGTCGGTTTCCTTCCCAAGGGATTCCATGATGAGCTGCTGGAGGTAGCGGGAGAAAAGGAGCAGCCGGTCCTTGTAGGGGAGGATGACCATGTCTTTCGTCCCTTTCCCGCCCGTGGCATGGTGCCACATCAGGGCGAGCAGCGCAGCCGGATTGCTGCGGGTGCCGGGCTTGCGGGTGATTTCATCGCACAGGCGCGCACCCTCCAGCAGGCCGCTGATATCAATCCCCTGGAGGGCGGCGGGGAGGAGTCCCACGGCCGAGGTTACGGAAGTACGCCCCCCGACCCAGTCCCACATTGGAAAGCGGGCGAGCCACTCCTCAGTAACAGCAGTCCGGTCCAGAGTACTCCCCTGACCGGTGACCGCCACGGCATGTTTCGGGAAGTCGAGCCGTGCCGCATCGAAGGCCCGTTTCGCCTCCAGCATGCCGTTGCGGGTCTCCTTGGTGCCGCCGCTCTTGGAGATGACCACCACCAGGGTTTCGGCGAGGTGCGGACCGATCGCTGCCAGAACCCTGTCCATCCCGTCCGGATCCGTGTTGTCGAAAAAGCAGGGCCGCAGCCGGTCGGAGGAAGACCCGAGGGCATCGGCCACAAACTGGGGGCCGAGGGCCGACCCGCCGATGCCGACCACGAGGAGCAGGGTAAAGCGCCGGCCGCCCGGCGCAACGATGGAGCCGTCATGGACCCCGGCGGCGAACTCCCGCACCGCGCGGACAGTGAACTCGATCTCCGCGGCGATTCCGGCGTCGGGTGCGAGCTTCGGCTCCCGCAGCCAGTAGTGGCCGACCATCCGGTTCTCGTCCCGGTTGGCGACGGCCCCCGCTTCCAGTGACGTCATCTCCCCGAACGCCTGCTGCATCCGGGGCTCCATGCCATCGAAAAAACTGTCGGGAAAGCCCATCCGGCTGATGTCGAGCATCAGTCCGATCTCGGTACAGACGCAGAGGTAGTCCTTGTAGCGTTGCCAAAGTTGCTGGTTGTTCATAACTTCCCTCCTGTAAAGTACGAATTAGCCAAAAAACGAGCAATTTTTCGCAAGATCAAGGCTGTCGAAGGATTGCGCGGAGGCGTAGCAGCGCTACGCCGCACAAAGCGGTCCTGAAGACTTACGCAGATATTGCGGAAAAGTGTTCGTTTTCTTAAGTCAGGGCTCCGGTGCAGCTCGACCCCTCTCCTGCCGTACAACAATAACAATGCTGCGCAAGAAACAGCTCGTTGCCGCTCCTGGCGGCATCTTCCAGGTCATCGATCTTGAGGATCCTGCCGTCCTCGCCGGTGATCGGCAGACCGCTCGCCTGGTTGAAGTCGCAGTTGTACAGGAACCCCTTCCAGTCGACGCTCACCAGGGTGCGGCACATGATGCTGCCGGCGGCGTCCGGATTGAAGCTGACGGCAAGGAGGTTCAGGTAGCGGTCAAAGGCCCCCTTGGCCTCCAGGTATTCCCGGAAACGGCCGATGGGGGCATTGGCGATGGTGTAGAGGTTATTGAAGCGGATGCCGTGCCGCTCCATGAGTTCTTTCTTATAGGCGGTCTCGAGTTCTTTCTGTGAACCGGGAACGATATCCCCGCCCGGATTGTAGACCAGGTTCAGCTCCCGTGTATCCCCATATCCTACGCCGTTGAGGGTTCTGAGGGCCGTGATGCTCCTGGCGTAGACCCCCTCTCCCCGCTGCCGGTCAACATTTTCTTCCATGTAGCAGGGGAGGGAGGCGATAATGACGAGCCCGTGCTGGTGGTAGAATCGGGGGAGCCACCCCATTCCGGTCTCGGTCAGGATGGTCAGGTTGCTCCGCACGATCCGGCGGGGGGAGAGCCCCTCCGTTGCTTCGACAAGGAACCGGAAATGAGGGCTCATTTCCGGGCAGCCGCC
>JBGPCQ010000243.1:0-2768 GCA_041481895.1 Geobacteraceae bacterium
CCGAAGGGGCGGAGCGGAGGGGCGAACAGGAAGGAGAGGAGCGCCCCCATGAAGGCCACAGTGGCGAACTGCACCAGGGTCACCAGATAGACGTCTTCATCCTTGAGGATTTTGGAGACCGCGATGATATGGATGGCAATGAAAAAGGCGCAGATAGTGGAGAGGAGGTCGCCGGTATTGAAACCCGCCGTTCCACCGCGGGCCAGGCTCCAGAGACCTGTTACGGCAAGGAGTATCCCCGCGAAAGTGGCACGGCTCACCCGCTCCCTCCAGATGAGGTAGCAGAGCAGCGGAATGATCAGGACGAACAGGTTGTTAAGGAATCCGGCACGGGAAACCGATGTTCCCGACACTCCGAGGACAAAGGAAAGGTTGGTCGCACCGAGCGCGAGACCGACAGCCACCCCTTTTCTGATGACATCCCGGTTGATCCCCCGGATTCTCCGCAACGAGACGAGGCCCATCAGCAGCGTCGCCAGGGAAAACCGGAGGAAAAGGAAAGTTACCGGCGGGATCTCCCGGAAACCGATCTTGTTGAAGACAAAGCTTCCCCCCCAGAAGAAGGTGGTCACCACCATCCATGCTGCGGCCCGCCGCCTGATCGCGGACGAATGTGAAGCGGCTCTCTCCATGGGACCATTAAAGACCGGATCTGCCCCCTGCGTCAACAGGTAATACGCGGTCGCACAAAAATCTGCAGAGAGGAATCAGCCGCTTGGATACTACGCGGCCGTCATCGAGAGGTTGGCCCGTCTGAAGCGCTGTGTGAGGTTCCTGACCATCTCCAGGGTAGCCCCGCCGGGGCTGTAAATCTTTCTGTAGTTATCCCAGCTGACCAGGCCCTTGTTTTCCATCGCAACCAGCAGGAGCAGTACTTCTTCCCTGCTTATCTTCAGCCGTTGCGAGAGGCCTTGGATATTAAGATTCTGTTCCCCGTTGGCTACAACCTGCAGAAGTTCCAGTGCCTTCTCGGTGGTCTGAATGGTCTGTACCCGTTTTTCCTTCTTCATGTGCGAGCTCCTGATTTAAATAATTGATGCTCTGCCGGTCATGCGGAGATGGCGGCGCTTCCTTCCCGCCAGATCATGACGTCAGGCAGCGCACCATCCTGTTTTTGCCTTTGGACTGAATCAGCACCATCGCCTCGCGCATGATTTCGGAAATACTCTTGCGGGTTTCCTTGCTGACTTCCTGCAGGGCTTCCAGTTCGTCATCGCTGACCCTGATTGATACCACATTGTACCTGGGGTTTTCCTTCATCGCTCCCATCACTTTCTCCTTCGGTTTGTAATGCCTGACCCGTACGCCGTTTCACCTAATTTCGCTATGCGAAATTTGATTTCTTTTTTATACCTTTTATACCCTAACTGACGGGCTTTGTAAACAACAAAGTGCATGTTATTTAAATTTTACCAATGCCAACGCTGTTTGTGAACCGCACAAAAACCGCGCTCTTTTGCCTGTCAGATAGAACACTTTTTTAATTCCGCAATGCGAAATTAGTTTTTGAATAAAATCTGTTTGACATACCTTGCTGTTTATGCAAACCTTGTTCTACTTTTCATGCTAAGATGATACGAATGCTACGTGATGATGTAAGGGGAGGAGAGGTGGGAAAAACCGTATCCGACGACGTCGAAGAAAGCGACCGCCAGATGGTCCGCGCCTTGGCCCGCGGACTTGAGGTGCTGCGCTGTTTCAAGCCGGGCGACCGGTTCCTGGGCAATCAGGAGATAGCCGCCCGCACCGGCCTGCCGAAGCCTACGGTTTCCCGCCTGACCTATACCCTGACCAATCTGGGCTACCTCAATTATTCGGATAAATTCGGAAAATATTACCTGGGTACCGCTGTGCTTTCGTTGGGCTATTCCCTGCTGGCCAATATGGATATCCGCCAGATTGCCCGCCCCCTCATGCAGGAGCTTGCCGAATATGCCCAGGCTTCTGTTGCGCTCGGTATCCAGGACCGGTTGAACATGATCTACATTGAAGCGTACCGGAGCAGTTCCACGGTAACGCTGACCCTCGATGTCGGGTCACAGATACCGATCGCCACGACCTCCATGGGGAGGGCCCTGCTCTGCGCCCTGCCGGAACGGGAACGGAAGACTCTCATGGAACAGATCCGGATCCGCAATGAGACAAACTGGCCGAAGATCGAGGCGGGCATCGAGCAGGCGCTGAAGGATTATGAGGAAAAAGGCTTCTGCTTCTCCCTGGGCGACTGGAAAAAGGACGTCCACGCAGTGGCCGCCCCCCTGATCCCCTCCGACGGCTCCCGGATCCTGGTATTCAGCTGCGCCGGCGCAGCCTTCCAGCTGCGCCGGCACATGATCGAGGACGATATCGGGCCGCGCCTGCTGAACCTGGTAACCAACGTCAAGGATATCCTCGACCGGCATTAGTGTCACGTGCGGTTAATTCCTTCCTTCAAATCCCGCGCCTTTTGTCCTCTGGCTGTGTTGCGACTCCTCGACTTAGGCCAACTAGGTCTGCGTCGTCGCGCCTTGCCAGAGGACAAAATCCATCAGAATTTGTGCGGTGAACCGACCGCACGGGACACTAGCAGGACCGAGATACAAGCAATGAAGCCGCTCTTTCAGCATCCTGCTGAGTTGAGCGGCTTTTTTGCGGTTTACGGGAAATTCCGGGGAATGGGACCGTCGCCGGAACCTCGGTAGTGGAGGGAAGAGCCTGAGCGGCAGCGGACACCCGCCGTAAGCATCCATCTGAGAAAATGCGGGAACTGCTTCCATAGTGATGAGACG
>JBGPCQ010000244.1:0-2706 GCA_041481895.1 Geobacteraceae bacterium
GGGCAAGTTGTGTATGCTTGACCAAGTGGCGGTACTCGCCATGCACCGGAATGAAAAACCGCGGCCGCACGAGGTTCAGCATCAGCTTCAGCTCTTCCTGGCTGGCATGGCCCGAAACATGGACCTCGGAAACCTTTTCGTGGTAAACCTCGGCGCCCCGCCGGTAGAGATGGTTGATCAGGTCGGAGATGGTCTTCTCGTTGCCGGGAATAAAGCGGGAGGAGAGGATCACGGTGTCCCCCTTCTCCAGCTTGATCTGCTTGTGGTCGTCCATGGCGATGCGCGTCAGGGAGCTCATCGGTTCACCCTGGGAGCCGGTGGTGATCATGCAGACCGCTTCCTTGGGGAGGCGGGGGAGTTCCTTCAGGTCGATGAAGATATCGTCCGGTATGTTCAGGTAGCCGAGTTCCCGCGCTATCTGGACATTGGCCACCATGGAGCGGCCGTTGAGCAGGACCTTGCGGCCGTTTGCGGCGGCAGCGTCAACCACCTGCTGGACCCGGTGAATGTTGCTGGAGAAGGCCGCCACGATAATTCTTCCCCGGCAGTGGGGAAACATCTCGGCGAAAGCTT
Source organism: Geobacteraceae bacterium (assembly GCA_041481895.1). GTDB lineage: Bacteria > Desulfobacterota > Desulfuromonadia > Geobacterales > Geobacteraceae > JAMPXD01. The sequence continues at coordinate 574 of JBGPCQ010000244.1, forward strand.
CGCCCACCAGTCTTTCCGAGAGGGTATACCCCTCCCGCTCCACGTTGGTGGAATCGGCCATCAGCGCCAGGACCCCTTCCTCGCCGTAGCGGGCGAAGGTGACGAGGTCGGTAAGCTGGCCGTCCACCGGGGTCTGGTCGAGCTTGAAATCGCCGGTGTGGATCACCACCCCCTGGGGCGTGCGGATCGCCAGGGCGCAGCCGTCGACAATGGAGTGGGCGACCCGGATGAATTGTACTTCGAACGCGCCGGCTGTCACTTTTTCCCGCGGCTTCACCACCCGCAAATCCACCACCTCGTCGAGGTCGTACTCCTTGAGCTTTTCCCGGACGAATCCGAGGGTCAGCGCGGTGCCGTAGATGGGGGGGGAAATCTCCTGGAGAACGAAGGGGAGTGCGCCGATATGATCTTCGTGGCCGTGGGTCAGGAATATGCCGCGCACCCGGTCGATCTTGTCGCGCAGATAGGAAATGTCGGGGATGACCAGGTCGATGCCGAGCATGTACGGTTCGGGAAACATCAGGCCGCAGTCGACGACGATAATGTCCTCGCCGTACTCGAAGACGGCCATGTTCAGGCCGATTTCCCCAAGCCCGCCGAGGGGGATGAACCTGAGACCGGGATTGTCGTTATGTGTAATTTCCATTGTATCCATAAAACTAGATTCCGTTTTTATGTACTGGCCTCACTTACCCGATGGCACAGCCTGGGCCTGGGCTTTCACCAGGGCGGCGATTCTGTCGTCGCATCGGGCGATCCATCCCGTGCCGGGGGCATGGAGCCCGCGCACGGCATAAAATGAACTGCGCAGGGAACGGTAGGCTATCAGGGCCCGCACCGGATCTCCTCCCCGCTCGAACCCCTCGCCGATGGACCAGAGCTTTGCGGCAGCCTCCTGGACGAGGGAACTCCCGGGAGTGTACATATGGATTGCCGCTTCGTAGCCGGCAATGGCGGCGATCTGGTCCCCGGCAGCCCGAGCGGTCTCGCCCCGGTTGAACTGGGTCCGCTGCCGATACCAGGTGTTCCCCCAGATGAGAAGAAGGGCGGCAACCGCTATCACCAGCCCGTTAACCGCTATGGTTTTGGCCTTGTCCATAATAAATCCAGTTTAGGGTTTAGAGTTTAAGGTTTTGAGTTGAAAAATTTCAACTCCAACCCCTTGAACTTAAAACTGTTTCCTTAGCTTTCGAAAAACCTGGGCACGACGAGGAGCAGGACCCCCAGCAGGGCAAGGATGACGCCGGTCAGGACCGCAACGGCGGCCAGTATTCCCCTGATCCCCTGCAGCCGGTGGGCTGCAGGAAGTCCCCAGGCTGCTGCCGCCACCCCTGCCAGTATCAATGCCATTGAGAGGATCATCATCTTATTTTTCCAGCCCTTCGTCGATGGCCCGCCGGACTTCATCCATCAGCCGCTCCCGCTCCTTCCCGGCGACCGGGATCGGGTCGGCAAAGCGGATCCTGATGGTCCCCGGATAAAGTTCCAGGCGGTTCCGGGGATTTATACGCATGCTGCCGTTAATGGTCAGGGGGACGATGGGTACTCCGGCCATACCGGCCAAGAGGAACCCCCCCTGCTTGAAATCGAGGAGGGCACCGTCCTGGGTGCGGGTCCCTTCGGGGAAGACCACAACGCTCCGTCCTTCCCGTATGAGCGCCGCGGCTTTCTGCATGCTTTTCAGCGCCCGCCTGCCGCCCCCCCTCCGGTCAAGCGGGATGTACCCCGCCCGGGCCATGGAATGCCCGAAAACGGGCACCTTGAAGAGTTCTTCCTTGGCAATCCAGGAAAACCGCCGGGGGATCGCCTGAAAAAGCGCCAGGATATCGAAATTTCCCTGGTGGTTGCTCATGAAAATTACCGGTGTCCCGACCGGGACCTTGTCCGTTCCGGCAACTTCGATCCTTACGCCGGCAAGCAGGAGGGAAATTCGGCTCCAGGTCCGGGCGTGCCAATGGTAAATATCGCCTCTCCGGTCAAAAAAAGAACAGAGGAGCGCGCTGAGAGCCAGCAAAAAGGTCAGGGGGATAAATATCAGCAGAAACCAGCGGGCTCGCAGCATAATGACTCCGACACGTAATCCTGTCTAAATTACTGTTTTTCACCGTGAGAGTCAAATACTATATGGGCAGA
>JBGPCQ010000245.1:0-2652 GCA_041481895.1 Geobacteraceae bacterium
GCCACCGCGAAAATTCTCCCGCTGAATCCCCCCGGACCTGGCCGGCATGGGAACGGTGGTCATTAAGAGCATTACTGATTAGCATTTGCATTCAAGATGACATAATTTGCACATTGTTTTTGTAGGGGCGGGCCTTGCGTCCGCCCAATCGGGCACCCGCAAGGGGTGCCCCTACAAATCCCGCTCAGGATAGCGGAAAAGCCCCGAAGGTGATAATCCTTTCGGGGCTTTTCTATTGCGGAGAGTTGATTACGGGTGTATTCAATGCTAAGAAGTATATACTGCTAAACTATTCAGTATCTGTCCGGAAACTCCGGATGCGACACTAGTGCGGGAGAATTGCATGACAGGACATCAGCATACAGGTGATTACATGGCCCATGGCTTCTGTTTTTCCTGGGAGCCCGGTTTGGTCCGGCTTCATGTCGTTTCGGACATCGTAACAGGATTAGCCTATTTTTCGATAGCCGTCGCCCTGTTCTACTTCATGGCCAGACGACGCGACCTCCCCTTTTACCGCGTGTTTCTGTTGTTCGGGGTATTCATTCTGGCATGCGGCACTACCCATTTTTTTGCCGCCTATACCATATTCGACCCCCTCTACTGGCCTGAAGGGTGGGTGAAGGCGTTTACCGCAGTGGTCTCGGCAGTTTCCGCGCTCCTGTTCATCCCGATGATACCAAAGGCCATCGCCATGCCGAGCCTGACCAGGGCCCTCGATGAGATAAAAGAGCTGAATGCCGCCCTTGAAAAACAGGTTGAGGAACTCTGCATCAAGGACAATGCCATCGCTTCATCTTTCAGCGCTATTCTCTTTGCCGACCTCGATGGCAAGCTCACTTATGCGAATAATGCCTTTCTTCTATTAATGGGCTATGGAAGCGAACAGGAAGTTGTCGGCACACATGCATTTAATTTCTGCCATCTGCAGGAAGATGCGGCCAACATCGGAGATGCGCTGCTGAAAAGAGGTAACTGGGTGGGGGAGCTCTCCGCCGAAAAAAGAGACGGAACGGTATTTTATGTCGAACTCGTGGGCAACGTGGTGACGGGAAAATCAGGGAAGCCTATCTGCATAATGGGTTCCCTTACCGACATAACCGGGCGCAAACAGGCGGAGAAGAAGCTGCAGGAAAGCGAAGAGCGTTACAAAAGTGTCGTGAACAACATCCCTATCGGGGTGTCGGTCATCAGTCCCGACATGAAGGTGATTTCCGTCAATCCGCAAATGAACAGATGGTTCCCGGAGCTTGACGTCACCACTCATCCGTCCTGTTTCAAAGCTTTCAACAACCCCCCCGGCGAAGAGGTATGCGTCTATTGTCCGGTCTGCCTGACCCTCAAGGATGGAGAGGCCCATGAAGCTCTGACCGACACCCCCTCGCCGGAGGGGACACGGCATTACCGGGTGATCTCGGCGCCGATCAGGGATGCCGGCGGTAATGTAACTGCCGCTATCGAGCTGGTAGAAGATTATACCGAACAGAAAAAGCTCGAAGCCCAGCTCCGCCACTCCCAGAAGATGGAGGCGGTCGGCCAACTCGCAGGGGGGATTGCCCATGACTTCAATAACATGCTCAACGTGATTATGGGCTACAGCGGTATCTTGCAGATGAAAATGGCTGCCGATGACCCGTTGCGCGTCAACGTGGATCATGTGCTCACTGCGGCGGAAAGAGCAGCCGGGCTGACCCAGAGCCTCCTGGCTTTCAGCAGGAAGCAGGTAATCCGCCTGCAGCCGGTCAACCTTAGAGAAATCATACTGGATGTGGAAAAGTTCCTGGCGCGAATTATCGGGGAGGATGTGGAAATTCATACGATCATTAAAGAAGACGTCCTGATGGTAACTGCGGATAAGGGCCAGATCGAGCAGGTATTGATGAACCTGGCAACCAACGCCAGAGACGCGATGCCCCAGGGCGGTACATTATCGCTGGTCGTCGAATCTGTAGAGATCGACAGGGAGTATGTCAAGGCCCATGGATACGGAGAGCCGGGGATGTATGCCCTTATTGCGGTAACGGATACCGGGTCGGGAATGGATGCGGATACTGCCGGCAGGATCTTCGAGCCGTTCTTTACCACCAAAGACGTGGGAAAGGGGACGGGCCTCGGCCTGGCGATCGTGTACGGGATCGTCAAGCAGCATAACGGCTATCTCAATGTCTACAGCGAGCCGTGCAAGGGGACTACGTTCAAGATATATCTGCCACTGCTCGAGACCGAGCACCCCGAAAAAGAACCGCTTCCCGTTCCGTCCCAGCAGGGGGGCACGGAGACGATACTGGTTGCCGAGGATGATCCGGCGATCAGGAGCCTTACGAAAGGAATACTTGAGGAGTCCGGTTACACGGTCATCGCGGCAGTGGACGGTCGGGACGCCCTCGAAAAATTTATTGAGAACAGGGACAGGATTCAACTCCTTCTTCTTGACATTATTATGCCGAAAAAGCACGGGAAAGAGGTTTACGATGAGATCAGGCGGGGGGGCAGCGCTGTAAAGGTGATATTCGTGAGCGGCTATCCTGAAGATTTTATTAAAAAAAGCGGAAGACTTGAGGAAGATTCCGAACTGCTCCTGAAGCCGATCACCCCGCAGAAGTTATTGCTGAAGATACGGGAGGTGCTGGATAAATAGTTTCCGTCCGGAAA
>JBGPCQ010000246.1:0-2633 GCA_041481895.1 Geobacteraceae bacterium
GGGTTGTAATGGCGCTCTGCTGCTGCATGCTGTGTGCGGCGACAGTTCATGCGAAATCACTGCATAAGGTCTATCTCAAGGATGGCGGCATAATCGAATGCCAGTCGTACCGGCAGGAAAACGGCAGGGTCATGGTCCTGGTCAACCGTGATGTGCTTGTTGTCCTTGCACCGGAAGAAGTAAATATGAAACGGACCTTCGCTAAAAAGCCTGTCAAGAGGGTGAAGAAGGCCAAGGCCGCAGAAAAGGACGCTTCAGTCGGGAAAGTGCAACCTGCGGCTGCTCCGCAGACGCCGGCGCCATCAGGCAAAGCCCCGACCGCTGTCGGAACAACAGGCGCGGCACCGAAGGCAGCTGCCCAACCTCCCGGTTCCGCAAGCAAGGCTTCAGACCAGAAACCGGCTGTGCTACCTTCACCTCAAAAGACAGCTGCCCAATCTCCCGGTTCCGCAAACCAGGCGCCAGGCCAGAAACCGGCCGTGCCACCTTCACCTCAAAAGACAACTGCTCCGGCATCCACGGCAAAACCCGTTTCCCAGGGGCAAGAGCCTCCAACAGCGAAGGTGCCTGTAGCCCCTGTGGCGCCTTCGGGGCGCACAACCCTTCCGATTGTTTCAGTAAAGCCGGCAGACTCTGCCTCCGTTGCTCTGGGCGGCATGCTCGGATTGGGGACACTGCTGCCGTTCCTGCTGCTGCTCATTCTCTTCATCGCCTCTTTCTGGAAGGTTTTTACCAAGGCGGGAGAAGCGGGCTGGCAATCCATTATTCCTCTCTACAACCTGTTCATACTGGTAAAGATCTCCGGCATACCCTGGTGGTGGTTTCTGCTGTTGTTCGTCCCGGTGGTGAATATAATCGTCTACATCGTGGTGCTTACAAAACTCGCCGCAAGGTTCAACAAGGGAGTCCTGTTCGGCCTGGGCCTGGTCTTCCTCGGGTTCATATTCTTCCCGATCCTCGCGTTCGGCAAGGCCGAGTACCAGTGAAGCGGAGGGTGCCATGCAGCTGGTTTCCCGAGCGATCAGCTGACTGCTCCTGCCGGGCATTCTTCAAGGCAGCGCATGCAGCGGGTGCATTGTTCGGGGGGCGACATGGCCGCATGTTTCCGGTAGCCGGAAGTTTCGAGCGAGTACAGATGTTCGGGGCAGGCCGCCACGCAGCGGCCGCAGCCGGTGCACCGGTTCTGATCAATGCGAGGGGTTGATTCGGTGGAATTCATTCAGAGGGCGAGTTCGAGCTGCGTCCAGGTGCAGCGCTTGATCCTGGGGCCGGCATAGTAACGGGGGCAGGCGGCGATAACCGCCGTCGCCGGCTGTTTGCACGTCCTGCGGCAGGAGAGGCAGAGCCGATTGGCTTCAGTCTGCTGCTTCATGACCACCTCCTGGAAGGGGTAAGGGAAGGGGCGATCAACGGATCGCCCCTTTTTGTTATGCCAGTTTTGTGATCCAGCCGAACGTGTCCTCGATCCGGCCGTACTGGATGCCGGTCAGGGTGTCGTAGAGCTTTTGGGTCAGGCTGCCGACCCCGCCGCTGCCGATGTTCAGGCATTCATCCTTGTAGCAGAGGGCGCCAACCGGCGTGATGACCGCTGCGGTGCCGCTCCCGAAGGCCTCCTTCAGCCGGCCGGAACGGATGTCCGCCATGAGGTCGTTGATGTCGATCTGACGCTCTTCCACTCTGAACCCCAGGGAACCGGCCAGCTTGAGGACGCAGTCGCGGGTGACCCCGTTCAGGATCGAGCCGGTGAGCGGCGCGGTCACCACCACGTCCTCATAGGCGAAGAACATGTTCATTGCCCCCACCTCTTCCACATAGCGGCGGTGGACGCCGTCGAGCCAGAGCACCTGCTCGAACCCCTTCTTCTTCGCTTCCAGACCGGCTTTCAGGGAACTGGCGTAATTGCCGCCGGTCTTGGCCTCGCCGGTGCCGCCGGGGACCGCGCGGACAAAGTGGTCCTCCACCAGGATCTTGACCGGGTTGAAGCCGGAGGCGTAGTAGGCGCCGACCGGCGAGAGGATGACGTAAAAATAGTAGTGGTCGGAGGGATGAACGCCGAGCACCGACTCCACCGCGATCATGGTGGGGCGGATGTAGAGGGACGTCCCGATCGAGGTGGGGATCCAGTCGCTCTCGAGCTTCACCAGCTCCCCGATCCCTTCAAGAAAGAGGTCTTCCGGGACGGCGGGCATGCAGATACGGTCCGCGGAATGATTGAAGCGGCGGGCGTTCATCTCCGGCCGGAACAGGTTGATGGTGCCGTCCTGCCACTTGTAGGCCTTCAACCCTTCGAAAATCTCCTGGGCATAGTGAAAAACGAGACAGGCCGGATCGAGGACAAAGGGGGCATACGGCTCGATGCGGGCATCTACCCACCCCTGGCCGGCCTTCCATTCGGCAATGAACATCCGGTCGGTGAACAGCCTGCCGAAGCCGAGTTTCGTTTCGTCGGTGAACTTCGGTTTTCTTTTCTCATCGGGGAGGGGGAGTATCCTGATTTCCATTGTCTGCAACCTCCGGGGTACGGCGCCTGGCGTCGGAATAGCGTACCTTAAATATTTATCACACTACCCCCCCGGTGGGCAAGGGTTTTTGACCCGCTTGGGAGTTGCAAATCCAGGCATTGCCTCCGAAAA
>JBGPCQ010000247.1:0-2540 GCA_041481895.1 Geobacteraceae bacterium
AAAAAGACCTTGCGGAGCTTCTCGCCTATAACCTGGAGAAAGAGGGGTTCCGGACCTTTACGGCCCTTGACGGTCTGTCCGGCCTCGACAGGGCGACAGAGCTTGTACCGGAACTGATTATCCTCGACCTGATGCTCCCCGGCATGGCCGGCACGGACATCTGCAAGGCCATGAAGAAGGCCCCGAAAACAGCCCCCATCCCGGTCATCGTCCTGACCGCAAAGGGAGAGGAGATCGACCGGGTGATAGGTTTCGAGATCGGCGCCGATGATTACGTGGTAAAACCTTTCTCGACAAGGGAACTCCTCCTCCGCGTCAAGGCGGTGCTGCGCCGCTCCCTGCCTGAGAAGGCCGGCAGCGGAATTATCAGGATCGGCCCGCTCGCACTGGACACCGACCGGCACATCGTCACCGTCGACGGCGAAGAGGCATCCCTCACCGGCATGGAGTTCAAGCTGCTCCTGACGCTCGCGGAGCGTGCCGGCAGGCTCCAGAGCCGAGAACTCCTCCTGAAGGACGTCTGGGGCTATGCCTACGCCGGCGATACGCGCACGGTGGACACGCATGTAACGAGGCTCCGGACCAAGCTGGGGGATGCGGGGGAAATGATCAAGACCGTTCGGGGATTCGGCTACAAAATGGAACAGGAATGAAATTCATGATCCGCTGGTGAGTAATGGCCTCGCGTCTACCCTTCTTCTTACCGACATACTTCTCCACAATTTGTCAGATCCTCACCCTGATCGGCAGTATCACGCTGGTGATCCCGTTCCACTGCAGTCGCCGCTGGATGGCGAAGGCGGTCTCGTTGTGGAGCATCCTGTGATAGAATTTCTCCAGGCGGAAGGTGAGCTGGCCGGTAAAAACCGTGGAACGGGGGTAGCCCTCGGCGATTTGATTGCACAGCTCTGTTGCGCACTGCACAACGTCGGTTCCGACTGCCATTCGGTAATCGGCGGCAATACCGAGCCGGCGGGCAAGGTCCACATATTTCAGCAGGCTGTAATGCACTGATTTCTCCAGCGCCGCCATCTCCTCGGCTCCCTTGAAGGAGCCTGAGTCGATCATTGCCACCGATACGAAAATGATGTTCTTGTAGGTTTTGGGGAAGGTGGTGAGGATGGAAAGGAGGGTATGGACGCCGAAGCCGCTATAGCCGGAAACGAGCTGGATGGCAGTCGGTTCGTTGGGCTTGAGGGGGTCGGTGTTTTCCGGGCCGCTGGTGGGAAAGTCGAGCAGGGTTTCGTCCAGTTGGGCCATTCCCCTGCGCACCGTCAGGTAGTGGCTCTTTATCATGTAGCAGAGCCCGATGACCACCGACGTGATGAGCAGTGTCATCCACCCCCCCTCGGTGAATTTCTCCACGGTGGTGATGACGAGAATGGTGACGCAAAGGACCAGACCGACCAGGTGGACACTCAGGTGACGCACCCACTGCGGGTCTTCCTTCCGCCTTTGGATAAAGAAGCGCGACATCCCGAGCTGGGAGAGGGAGAAGGTGACGAATACGTTGATGGAGTACATGACGACCAGTGCCGAGACGGAACCCTGAGTATAGAGGAGAAGGGCAATCGAGGCCGCTCCCATCAGGATGATCCCGTTGCGCATGGTAAGCCGCTCCGAGAGGGCGGCGAAGCGATGGGGAAACCAGGAGTCGACCGCCATGTTGGCCATGACCCGCGGTCCGTCCACGAAACCGGTCTGTGCTGCCACCAGGAGCAGGGCGCCTTCCGAGAAGATGGTGATAAAGGCAATCGCTTTGCCCATCGGCCAGTCGGCAAAAAGTCCATCGGCGAGGACCGCGTTGAGGGTCTTACCTTCCACCGGCTTGACCCCCAGGAGCGAGTAGCAGACAAACAGAATGCCTGCGGTGAAGGCGAGAGAGGTTGCCATGTAGATCATCGTCCGCTTGCCGGTCTGTACCCGGGGTTCCCGCATGATCTGCAGGCCGTTGGAGACAGCCTCGATCCCGGTATAGGTGCCTCCCCCGAGGGAATAGGCACGCATGAAGAGGAGCAGGATACCGAAAATGCCGATGGTGGAGAGATCATGGCTGAGACCGCTCCTGAACTCGTTCGTCAAAGGAGCGAAACGGTCGGCGTGGGTTAAAATTCCGTCCAGAAGCATGATGATGTGGGTGATTACGAAGATGGCGAAGATCGGCGCCAGTACAGAGATCGATTCCTTGACGCCCCTGATGTTGAGGATGATCAGCATCAGGGCGAGGGCGCAGGCAAACGGCACCTTGTGATGGGAATAGCCGAGCGGCAGGTAGCTGAACACGGCGTCAACGCAGGCGGCGATCGACACGGTGATGGTCAGGACGTAATCGACCAGCAGGGCGCTGCCGGAGACGACCCCCGCTTTTTCCCCGAGCATGTGAGTAGCGACGATATATCCGCCGCCGCCATGGGGGAAATGTTCGATGATGCGGGAATAGGCGTATGATATGATAAAGACGGTCACTGCCGTAGCAACACCGAGAGAGATGGCCAGGTAGGTATGGGAGCCGAGCGCCCGGAATGCCTCTTCGGGGCCGT
>JBGPCQ010000248.1:0-2503 GCA_041481895.1 Geobacteraceae bacterium
AGCGGCAAAACCATTCCTCCCGAGGCTGGAGAAACCGGGACCAAGGACACCGTCCTCGTCTACCCGGGTATGGTTACCCGCGTGAAGGCCAAGTTCGACATCGCCGGTCTCTTTGTCTGGCACTGCCACATCTTATCGCACGAGGACAACGAGATGATGCGGCCGATGTGTGTCGGTCCGCTGGCTAACTGCAAGTAGCATCATCGTGCGCTGGAAGGGGGCCGCAAGGGCGGCCCCCGTTGACGCGGCGGTGGTTCCTGAATTGACGCATTGGGAAACAAATTAGATTATGCAGATACCATTCACTCAGTATAAGGAAGAAAAAAGGGCCTGCGATGCACAGGCCCTTTTTTCTTCTTTGCTCCTTTTCTCTCGATCAGGCTCCCAGGGCCACCTTCAGGTCTGCTTCGGCCGTGGTGATCTGGCCGATGTTGAAGTTCTCCACCAGGAAGTTGAGGACGTTCGGCGAAAGGTAGGCCGGCAGGGCCGGGCCGATCTTGATGTTCTTGATCCCCAGGTGGAGGAGCGACAGGAGGATGACATGGGCCTTCTGCTCATACCAGGAGAGGATGAACGAGAGCGGCAGGTCGTTCACCCCGCAGTTGAAGGCGCCCGCCAGGGCCAGGGCGATCTGGACCGCTGAATAGGCGTCGTTGCACTGTCCCACGTCCAAGAGTCGCGGGATGCCGCCGATGTCGCCGAACTCCAGCTTGTTGAAGCGGTACTTGCCGCAGGCAAGCGTCAGGATCACGCAGTCATTCGGCACCTTCTCCGCCAGTTCCGTGAAGTAGTTGCGGCCCGGCTTGGCGCCGTCGCAGCCGCCGATCAGGAAGAAGTGCTTGATGGCCCCTGTCTTTACCCCTTCGATCACTTTGTCGGCCACGCCGAGGACCGTATTGTGGCCGAAGCCGACCAGGATCTCCTGGCCGGGAGCAGCGGGGAGGTCGGCGCTTTCGAGGGCCTTGTTGATCACTTCGCTGAAGTCCCAGCCCTGGATGTGCTTGATGCCGGGCCACCCAACCTGCCCCCAGCTGAACAGCCGGTCCTTGTAGGTCTCCGACGGACGCTGGATGCAGTTGGTGTTGAAGATGATGGCGCCGGGGAAGTCGGGAAATTCCTTGTGCTGGTCCTGCCAGGCGCCGCCGAAGTTGCCGTAGAGGTGGGAGTACTTCTTGAGTCCCGGGTAGCCGTGGGCCGGCAGCATTTCGCCGTGGGTATAGATGTCGATCCCCTTTCCTTCGGTCTGCTTGAGGAGTTCCTCGATCATCCTGAGGTCGTGGCCGGAGACCAGTATCCCTTTGTTCTTCCGGGTGCCAAGCTGGACCTTGGTCGGCACCGGGTGGCCGAAGCGTTCCACGTGACCCTCGTTGAGCATCCCCATCACCTTGATGTTGACCTTGCCGCACTCCATGGCGAGGCCGACGAAGTCCATGAGCCCCTTGGTAGGGTCGGTGGTGGCGGCCAGCGCCTTATGGAAGAAGGCGAAGACCTCCTCGTCGGTCTTGCCGAGGATGAAGGCGTGGTCAGCATACGCAGCCATCCCCTTGAGGCCGTAAATGACGACCTCGATAGCCGACAGGATATCGACGTCGGTGTGCTGGGTCTTCACCCCGTGCTCCTGTCCCTGCCTGACGAGCCCTTCCAGGTCGCTGGCGATTACCCAGGCAGCGGGGCCTGCCGTGATCTGCGGCGCATGGCTGCCGGTCTTCTCCCGGCAGGCTGTCTCGTACAGGGCTTTTACCTTTTCCTTGAGGTCGTAGCACTTGCGGAGCTTGCCGGCGAGCTGGACCGGATCGAAGTCGACATTGGTGACGGTGGTGAAAAGCCCCTCGATGAGGAAGAGGTCGGCCACTTCGTTCTTTGCGCCGAATTCGCGCGCCTTGTCGGCATAAATGGCAAGACCCTTCAGGCCGTACAACATGAGGTCCTGGAGCGCGGCGACTTCCGGGTTCTTGCCGCAGACTCCCAATACTTCGCAGCCGGTTCCCTTGGCTGCCTGCTCACACTGGTTACAAAACATCGACATGATTGTTTCCTCCTTGCGTAGTGGGCATGATGTCCCGTTGTTTTGATATTTTCTAAACTATAGCCTGTTTCAGCTGATTTTCAACCGTGCCTGTGAAGCAACATAACCCGGCAGTGGATAGTTATCTTTGACTTGGGTCAAGGTTTCGCATTCAGGGCGGATTAATGGCGGAGAGGCTGATTCCCGGGACAAGACGTAAGGGTCTCTGTAGTTAATACTGCGCATATTCAAGCCAGGTTGGATTGTCGGTTAAGTGCTTCTTAAAAAGGGTGCAACTTTTTACCTAGTATGAAAAATAGTGTGCACGACGGAATGGTGCCCGTAACGTGCCCGTTCCATCGGTGTCATCTGCTGACGACTCCATTATTTTGCACCCTTATCCGGTTTCCTGTTTTAATAATTATCCTGTTAAACCTGTTCCCGCGCCGGAAGGAGCGACATTTACTTAATGTGGAACGAAATTTGCAATTAAAAAAA